>CAYPDL010000004.1:0-71656 GCA_964409475.1 uncultured Desulfobacteraceae bacterium
AATTTGCTCCCTGTGAGGATCTCGCCAGCAAAAACCTGGCTTCCAGGCACAGGTGAAGTCTGTCCAAAAAATCCTACTCACAATAACCCATTGATATTCTTACATCCCTTCTGATACATTTTTCTTCTTGACAGGAACAATATAGGATGTCCCCATCCACCTTAATCGCATGCCGGTGAGCCACGCCATATAACGCCTTGAAATCGCCAGGGGTGATATCCAGATAGCCGTCTATCTCCTTCATGGCCTCATAGATATCGTCTTCTGAGATGTCCAAGGTCTGTTTCGAATCGGCGTCCATTTTTCCGTCCTTTTTTATAATGTTCAAATTTTGTAACCATCATCCAGGAAAAAAAGATGGTTTGCCTTGACCTAAGTCAAGAACGTGCGTACTTCGCTCGATAAACTGAAATAATTTTGTACAAGCACTGAAAAAAGCAGGCCGGCGCGAACAACATTGGTCCTTTGGGGGCAGCGTTCCATTGGCATGATTGTTGATTTTTAATGAGACAGCGTTCAAGGTCACCATCAGTCCGCTTTCGGGCTGTCCGATGGAGTGACGGTTTGGGCACCACCCTTGGAATCTGATCGGTGGTTTCTACGACTCATCCATGCCAACCCGAGAAACAGCACGAACCAAACGACGGTACGAAAGGTCATTGCGAGTAGACTCTCAATTGCCACAGCATTCCCCGCTGTATACAAAAAGCCAATCGCTGCGAGCACGAGGAGATTGAGAACGAAGATCGTGACTGCGGCATACTTACCTCGAGCTATGTTACGCCACGCAATCACACCAGCCGCAACATATACGATGCCCATCGTTGTGTTATATATCAGAAGCGGTCGATACACGATGTATCCGGGATCTGATCCAGAAAGGACTCGAGTGCCCGCGATAATCGTTGCAAATCCGAATAAGATTGCCGCCAGTGCCATAACTCTATGACTAATTCTGACATACCGTGGTCGATTCATATCAATATCCAACTATACGCCCAACTCGCCCGGCTTCACCCGCTGGCTGAGTAAATCAAAGATTTGCTTAATGGTACAAAATTTGGCCCACTGATGAACGTGAAAAACGGCTCAGTACCGCCGGTCTGGGTGAAAACGGTTGTTATGTCAGCACTTTGTTCGAATCTGAGGGAGCTTCATTTCTATCAGATTCAGAATAATCTCTTAAAACCTCGGCTACACGGATTCTGTATGAATGAAATAAATATTCCTTCCCTTTCTTTTGAGCAACACGATGTTCCAGATTGTTACGCCATTTTTCTATGGCTGCTTCATCACGCCAAAAAGAAAGACTCAGAATCTTTTTTTCATCGGTAAGGCTTTGAAACCTTTCAATAGAGATAAAGCCATCTTGATTTTCCAGATATTTACGCAATTCTGATGCAGTCTTCAGATATTCCGCTTTCCCTTCAGTCCGTGGCTTAACTTCGAAAACGACAGCAAACATTATCTATCCTAATAATTTATAATGACATAATGTGTTGATAAACCGAGTTATCAACCTGTTTCGCTTGCCTCAAAAAAACTTCCTGCGCATCTATAATGGTATAGAAGGCAGGAAGTTTTACCAGGAGAGGAGCCTCTGTCACGAACTACCGGGATCCGGGCAGGACTTGAGGAGGTTTGTTTTTGTCGCCAGTGGCATTGGGATAATCGGGGGCCTTAAACGCCTTTTTATTGTTTTTGATGAGATCCCTGGAAAGCTCCATGAATCCATTGTATCGGCCTTTACACTCGAAAAAACCGTGCCACCATGCATAGTCAGGCGCCATCATGGCGGTGCCCATCCTTGCCCTTCGGCCTTCATGATGCCACAGGTAGTAGTACTCCAGCTCCGGCGCTTCATCAAAGAAGGGAGTTTTGTCGCAGAGCCCTTTTGCATAGAGCTCGTCCAACATCTTCTTCGCAGGTTTGAAGTAGACATCATTGTATTCCTGGACCGTCTTATCAAGCTGAGCATAATGGTTGTCCACCCACGTCTTGCTGTGGCATTGCATGCAGATCGCTTTCATCTTATCCCTTTCCGTTTTCCAATCCGTCTTGGCTGGAAAGGGTTTGAAATCCTGAGGTCTGACTGTGAGGGGGGCCTGGAGTTCCCAGGAAAGCCGTTCCGTCACATCATGGGTTGTCAGCGCCGGTCCGGACCCCGACATGTGGCAGGAAGCACAGACAGGGGCGCGGTAATCCACCCCGGCGGTCCACGTCCCCGGGGCGGCCGTCCAATTGTAATCGTCTCCGTGGGCGGTGTAGATATCCCCGTGTTTGGACTCCATATAGATTTCGATCTGGGGATGATCCGGCCCGAGATGACACTGTCCGCAGGCCTCCGGTTTTCTGGCTTCCATGACGGAAAACAAATGCCGGGTATGGCAGCTGGAACAGGACCCGCGGCTTTCATCCGGATTGATCCTTCCCACCCCCACACTGGGCCAGGTTTCGGGCGTCAATACACCGTCTTTCAACTTGACGATGGTGCCGTGACAATGGTAGCAGCCGGTTGTCCTTTCATTGTCGCTGTTCATTCCGTCGTTGAGCCAGGGATCGATTTTCCAGATAATCTCCAGTGTATTGGCATGTTTGCTTCCGCTGTACTGTTTGGCTTCATCCGGATGGCAGCGGGAGCAGTCCTTGGGGGAAACCACGGCCGAAATAGGGACTTTGTATTCCTTGGTTCCATATCTTTGGTCGGAACGTTCGTACTGCTTGAAATGTTCCTTGCTTACATCCGGGTCGAATTCCTCCGCCTTGTGACAATCATAGCAGGTGATGTTTGCCGAGGCGTGGCGGCTGTGGGCCCAATCGGTGAAAATGCCCGGGTTTTCCCGTTTGTGGCATTCAATGCACGCCACGGCCTCCTTGGGCATGCTCCTTTCGATACGGAATTCCTTGGATTTGAGCTCATTTTGGGCGGTCTGGGCATCGGCGAGGGTGGTTCCGGCCATTGTCAGTCCGACCCCGCTGCAAATCAAAGCAATGAAAATTCCCGTCTTTCTTATCATGAAAATTCTCCTTTCCCTTTAAAGTCTTTCCTTAAAGTCCCAGGCCCCTGTAGGGTTCGCTGAACTGTTTGTACTGATAGAGTTCTCTCTTATTGTGAACCAGATTCTTGTGACAATCCACGCACCTTTTCTCGTACCCCGGCCTGGCGTAAATCACCGAGCGGTGAGCCAGCATGGCCCCCCTTTTGTCCGGCAGATAGAGAATGTTGCGATGACACTTTTGGCACTGTTCGTTGTGAAAACCGGCATAGGCCTGTTGCCGGGCCTTTTCGTGGTCGTATTCTCCCCCCACGAAGTGGATGATGATATCCTTGATGCCGTGCGCCGTCTTGGCGTAGAAAAAATTGAAGGTATCATGGGGAGCGGGAAGGTGGCAGTCCATGCAGTCCGCCACAAAACCCTGGGGGTTGTTGACATGGGTGGATGTCTTCCAGCTGTTATAAGCGAATTGGATTTCGTGGCAGGAGGAACAAAACCGGGGCGTGGAGGTGCGGACCATGGTAAAGTAGGTCATGCTGAAGAGCGGAAAGGCAATAACAATGCCGATGGCGATGAAAATAATCCACTTGATGTGAGCTTTCATATCCACCCCCGACAGTTGACCCCGACAGTTGCAGACTTTTACGGCAGGTTGCGCCGCCAAGCCCTGCATTGTCATAAGCCTTTAAAATCCAACTGGTCTTGCGGTTATGTGAAAGTCGGATAGCTGAAAAAAGATTGAGAATCTTAAGGAATCCTACTTTGGGCCATACAAACATGTCAATAAAAAAACTCCCATCTCGTGGGTGGTGTGGTCAGATCGTTCGTGTTTTCCAACTCCAGGACACCTTACCTCCAGGAAACTCAAATGATCCCTTTGACGTCATTAGAACCATTATATCCCCGATTTGGGAGACAATTCGCAAGTCCGTACCTGGGTAATTACTATGAGATTGTTCCCAATTCTTTTCAACCAGAAAAGACTGATCGGTTAACAGGCGGCAGCTTTGATTCTGATATTCGTACAAGTGCTATTATGCTTCAAAAATTCCAAAAAAGGCCTCGGAATTTGATGCACAGCGATGTCCGGGTCAAACCAAAATGTCGCTGATTTTCATAATATTGCAGCATGTGAATATTTATCTGAAGCGCTATCCCAATCGCTTCCATTCCGCGCCTGCTTATTTCAAGACCAATACCACACATGTGGTGGCTCCTTTTCGCTTGACCCACAAACCGCTTTTCTCTATAGTCACCACTGAAAAAAGGAATGTCTTATCACCTCACCTCACCCACCGAACCGTTCCACACGATAGAGGACGTCGCTCGTATTTGTGGCATCTCATAGAAAACTTATCCAAAGATCTGAGGGATGCCATTGAGGCCCATGGAAAATCATGAACGCTTTAGAAAGGGGTGCCCGCGGAGACTGATTTTAAAGCTCTGGACCAGCTGGCCGGTACAATTGCGCAAAAGCACGAATAAAATGTTTTCAAATAAAGACACCGAGCTTTTTGAGGCGTTTGAGCAGCTTGAACGCGAGCGTATCGGTGTTGGAAAACACGATGAATTTCATGCTCTTTTAGATCAATTGCAGAACACCTACCTGACATAATCGGAGGAAAATGACGATTGGTGATGGAAAATTATCTACTAACCACCAATACGATACTTTATTGTAAGGAATGGAAAAAAACAGTTGGGTTCTATAGAGACCAGCTGAAGTTGCCCATTATAATTACCTCGGATTGGTTTTTGGAGTTTCGCTTAAATGCGATGTCAAGACTGAGCATTGCCGACGAAAAACGATCTTCCATCAAGAGCTGCGGAGGTAAAGGCGTCACTGTATCGCTTGAAGTTGATGATATTGAAGCCGTGCGAGAATATGCGGAGAAATTTGGCATGAAACCGACGGAACTAAGGAAGCATCCATGGAATGCACGGGTGTTTTATATTTTCGATCCGGAGGGACACCGTGTGGAAATATGGCAGTCCTCCAACCACAGTTAGGCGGGGGTAAAAATCCCGGCATCCTGATCTCCAGCCAGAAATTGAAATATATGAAAAAGCTGCTCAAACAGATCGAAAAAACGGATGTGGGTGTTTACCTCTCATGATGGTAAAGAAGCCAAAAGACACATAAGCACAGCAAGGGGACATACATCATGGATACTTTAGCCTGGATAGTTATCATAGCGGTTTTGGGACCTGTCATCGGCTCGGCCATAGGTATTCTGAAGATGCCTACATTCGGGTATATCTGCAATATGCTATGCTTTGCAGCCGGGGTAATGTTGGCTATCTCCTTCCTTGAGCTTATCCCGGAGAGCATGGCGATCTCATCACCCTGGATATCCGTCTCAGGTGTGGTTATGGGCGCGTTGGTTATGTATGGCCTGGACAAGATGATTCCACACATCCATCCGAGGTTATGTGCCCAGGAGCAAGGATGCAATCTTGAACGTACTTCGGTCTATCTGATCTTGGGAATGTTTCTCCACAACTTCCCGGAGGGGATGGCTATCGCAATCGGATCTGTTACTGAGACGAACGTCTCCATCACAATAGCCCTTGCGATAGCTATTCATAATATTCCCGAAGGAATTTGCACATCTGCACCTTATTACCATTCAACAGGTAAGAGATTACAGGCCTTCCTGCTTTCGGCCGCCACAGCTATCCCTATCTTAATAGGATATGTGGTGGCACGATACATTTTCCAACAGGTATCTACTCAGGTAGTCGGTCTCCTAATCAGTTCAACGGCCGGTTTGATGATCTACATCACGGCAGATGAGCTTATTCCTCATTCCTGTGCCGGCACCAATCACCAAACCATTTTCTTCCTAATTCTGGGTGTGGTTTTCGTTATGCTTCTTGGCGGCATTTGAGTAGAAGAAAAGCTGGGTAATGACCTGGTGGTCAGCGTTTCGGTTACAGCCCCCAAGTGATGACCGACAGAACCCGATAGCAACATGTGCGCGGTGCCCCCGCGCCCCACTAAAAGCAATTTTTATTCAGGGTCTTTCACCCACAGAACGAAAATAATAGGAATAAACAGCAGGGTCAGAAAAGTGCCCACCATAAGACCGCCGATGGCGACCGCGCCAAGGGGGGCCAGACGTTCAAGACCGATGGCGGACCCCAGGGCAACGGGAAGCATGCCGGCGGCAACCGCAAAAGCCGTCATCAGTACCGGCCGTGTGCGAATGCGGATGCTTTCAAGCATGGCCGCTTTTGGGCTTAATCCGTCCGCCATCTTTTCCTGGGCAAAATGGATCAGCAAAATGGCGTTGTTCACGATGATGCCGGAGAGCAGAATGAAGCCCATCATGGCGGGCATGGAGACATGGTAATTGAGCAGCAGCAGTGTCCAAGAGGCGCCGATCAGGGTGAGGGGAATGGAGAGTACAATCATGAGCGCCACCTTGACGCTGTCAAACAGCGCCACCAGGGTGAAAAAGGTCAACACCACGGCAAATCCGATGGCAAAAGCCATTCTTCCTGCCGAGTTATTAAACTGCTTTATATCTCCGGTCTGTTCCATGGTCACCGACGGAGGGAGCCGAAAATCCTTAAAGGCGGTTTCAAAATCGGCCATGATATGACTGATGGCGGCTTTTTCCCGGGAAGCGTAAACATTCAGGGTGTAATTGAGCCCTTCCCGGGTGATCATGCCCGGTTCTGTTTCACTGCTGACGGAGGCCACGGCCTCAAGGGGAATTTTCCCTTTCGGGGAATCCAGCAAGGTTGCCTGAATCAGCGCCAGGGTATTGCGGTTGATTTCGGGGACCCAGACGCGGACGCCAAAGTCAATGCTGTTTTTAAGGGGAAATGAGGCGACCCGGCTCCCGCGCAGAACCGCCTGGATCTGACGAGAAATTTCCCCGCTGTTCAATCCGTAAAAGGCGGCCCGTTCCGGGTGGATATCCAAATTATAGACGGTTTTATCGTTGGACCAAGTTCTGGAAACGGAAACCAGTCCCGACGTTTTGTAAAGGGCTGTTTCCACCATGTCGCCGGCTGTTTCGAGGTCTTTAAAGTTGGGACCGGACAGCATGACGTCAATATTGGCGCGAATGCTGGACAGGGCCGTGGCCCCGTAATCCACCACTTCGAGCCTTTTGAGGTTCTCTATCCGGGCCATCAGGGGCCGCAAACGCCGTTCCATTTCCCATACGGATTCCTTCCGGTGGTAACGGTCCACATAGGTGGCGGTGATGGCCATGTGATCGATGCCGCTGCCGCTGCCGATGCTGAGGACGCCGGGTTCACTGCCGATGGCGGATGACAGGCGCAACAGATGGCCGTTCTGTCCCAGAATCTTGTCCGCCGCTTTCACCATTGCCAGACTTTTTTCCATGGGAAGGTTGGGATCGGCCACCATATTCACCTTGATCCCCCCGGTGTCCATGGGGGGCATCAATTCCTGGCCCACAAGGGGCATGACCATGCGCATGCTGATGACAAAAAGGGCAACCAGGACAATGAAATAGGCGATGAAAACCATTTTTTTATTCAACGCAAGGGTCACCGCGGCGCTGAAAAACGCCTGAATTCCATTATTAATACGGCCTGTGATACGCTGAAAAAAATCCTCCAATCTGAGAATAAAAGGTTGGTCAATCGCCAGAATTCTGAGGGACAACAAGGGTACCGCCGTGATGGATATGACGTAGGATGCCGCCAGCGCCAGCAGCAGGGTAGCGGCCAGTGGCCGAAAGACGGTCTGAGGGTAGCCTCCCACAAAGAGGATGGGGGCAAGCGCTATCATGGTGGTCATGGTGCCGGATAGATCCGCAAACATGATTTCCCGCGTACCGGTTAGAACCGCCTTGTCAATGGGTCCCTGCCGGGTTTGATAATGCCGTTCAATATTTTCCATGACCACCACCGCATCATCCAGGAGCAGGCCAAGAGCCAGGATGATGCTGGTTAGGGTGACCACGTTGAACTCGATTCCCACAATCCACATGAGCGCAATGGTAGCGGCATAAACCAGAGGGATGGTCAACAGCACCACCAGCACCTGCCTGAAGCTGGCCAGAAAGAAAAAGACCACCAGGGTACTCATAATGATGGCATCCCTCAGAGATTCAAACATGTTTTCCATGCTCTGAACAATGAGTTCCTTCTGGGTATCCGTGATTTCAAAATTCAGATCTGCGTATCTTTCCCTCATATGATCCAGTTTTGCTTCCACCCTGGCCACGGTTCTGATTACATCCGCGTCGCGACCGCGCTGGATAGAAAGCGCTATGGCTGATTTTCCATTGCCGTAATAGGCGGCAGTATTCTCATAATGGCCGAAATAGATGCGGCTCACATCGCCTAAACGTACATCGGGCGTCAGGCGAAGGGCCTTAAGTCCTGAAACGGTCTCTTCTTTTCCGGGAGATTTCAAAAGATAACGGTCTTTTTCGCTGGTGATAAAACCGATGGCGTAATCCCTGTCGTTTTGTTGCAGCACCCCCAGTACCGTTCCAAGACCCAGACCGTATTGATCAAGGGTATTTTTGTCGATGATGATCTGCACTTCCTTTTGATAACCACCGAAGATGTCCACATTGGCCACGCCCGGGATCTTGATCAATTCATGCTTCAGTTCATTTTCCGCAAGCTGTCGAATGTCGATGAGGGGAATAGTTTCGCTGCTGATGCCGATCACCAGTATGGGGGCTGTGGCCGCCGATATCTTGTGGAGCTGTGGTTCAATGATATCATTGGGAAGGATGGAGCGGATCTTGTTGATGGCGTTTTCCACATCAGCGGCAGCCATATCCAGATTCTTTGTGTATTCAAATTCCGACCGGATCACCGATACTTCATCAATGGTGGTGGAATAGACCCGGCGGACCTTATCAAGGGTGTAAAGCTCTTCCTCCACCGGAACGGCAATGTTGGCGGCAATGGTTTTGGCTGAACCGCCGGGCTGAACCATGACAACGGCAATCTCAGGATAATTGGATTCCGGGAAGAGGTTTCGATCCGCATTTTTGTAGCCTACAATCCCCAGAAATACGGACAGGACCAGCAAGGAGTAGATAAAATAGGGGCGTTGCAACAGCCTCTCAATCCAGGATTTATTCACCCGCTTCTTCTCCATGAATAATTTGCACGGATCCATAACTGGGGAGCAGGCTCAGCTTGGCCTCCGGGCCGACGGCCACAGGCGATGAAGGACAGGGATCAATGAGGGCGAGGGTCTCGTTTTGCCCCGGGATTCTGACGGGAAAAGGGTTGAAGCGGCCATTTTCATACACCATGACCATGCGCCCTTCCTTTTGATGCAGAAGTGCGTTTACAGGTACGATGCACCCTTTTCCATCAAAGACCACCACATCAATGGAGAGGAAACTGTCGTCGGGTCGATCAAGGGGCTGATCGAGAACAACCTCCGCCACGAAAAGACCGTTTTTCGCATCGCTGTACCGTTTTAAGACCTTTCCAATTTTTTCTTTCCCCAAAAAAACCGCCTGGCCCGGGGAAATGGGGGGGCCGTCCGGTACAAAGCTGAAAGTGAGTTTCTGATTGCGCGAATGGAGCGTCAAAAGGGGTTGCCCGGGTGTGGCCAGATTGCCCGTTCGCAAAAAAACGGCGGCGACTATGCCGTCAAAGGGCGCACGAATGTTTAAATAGCCCAACTGGATCTGCTGGGCCGCTATTTTCTGTCTGGTCCCTTCCACGGCCGCCTGTTTACCGGCGCAGGCCACCGCTGAAGATTCCAGTTTTTCCCGGGCCAGCCCCCCGACCTTAAAAATGGCCTGATTGCGGGCATGCAGGCCGTTGGTATACTTCAAATCAGCTTCCTGGGATTTGAGGGTTTCCTCAAGGGATTTTATGGCGGATAGGGTCTCTCGATCATCGATTTGAACCAGCAGATCCCCATTTTTGACCGGCTGATTTTCGGTCACCCGAACGGCCATGATGAGACCGCTCAACCTTGAGGCAATCTGTGCTGTGTTGACGGATGTCAATTGCGCCAGGAAGGGCTTTGTCTGTTGCAGGGACGATTCTTTGGGTGAAACAACCTTCACGGAAACCGCCATGGGGATTGGGACGGGGGCATCATTTGCTTCCTGCATCCGTTTTTTGAGCAGGATTCCGGCACTCGCAACAAGCCCCGCCACCAGCAATATAAAAATAAGCTTTTTCATTTATTTGTTCCGTTCTCCAGCACATAATCCAGGTAATATTGCGCGCTCAGACAGGCATATTCGGCACTGATCAGGCGGCTTAGGGCCTGCTGATTGCGGGCCTTGGCATAGAGCAGATCGTTTACGTTGATGGCGCCGTTGTCAAACCGCACTTGCTCAATGGTTTCCGTTTCCCCAGTCAAGCGCTGTTCCACCCTGGCGCTATGATATTCATCAACAGCGGTTCTGATTTTGGCAGTTGCCTCAACCAAAGATTTTTTCAAATCAAGCGCCGTCTTCAATCTTTCCATTTCACTTTGTCGTTTACGAATCCGCGCTTTCTCGCCCGCGGATTTGCGCACCCCGAAATCAAAGATATTCCATTTGAGATTGACCACTGCCTGCCAGATTTCCTGGTTGTTCCAGTCCCCGCTGTATCGGTTGGAATAGTCGTTGGGACCGAAGTTCTGGCCGAAAAAAGCATTGAACACCACCTGCGGATAGTAGTCCGCTTTGCTTTTTTCCACCAGTTTGGCGTTCTTTTCCACCGCCATCACCGCATACCGATAACGGTCCAGATCTTTGATGGCATCGTCTGCGTCAATGGTTTCCGGGAGGCGCCGGGCGGCGGAAACCTCTTCTAAGGGAGATAATTCCCTCAAATTCAATAAACCGGCAAGTGTTGCCTTGACAATCAGGAGGCTGGTTTTAATCCGGCTCTCCTGAGATTTGGCGTTTTCAAGATCGGCCGCCGCTTTCAATTGATCGACCCGGGCCTTTTTACCCAGTTTCACCTCGTAAAGAATATCCTCAAGAAGAGCGTTCAATGCCTGGACGTAAGCATTCTGCGCCGTTTCCTGACGTTCCAGGGCAAGGGCGTTCACGTACAGGGTTTTCACATTGTAGATCAACTGCTCTTCGCTCAGGTTCAGGGTCACACCCGCCATCTCTTTCTGCATGACGGCGATTTCAACTGAACGTTGTTGCGCGAATCCGGTAAAAAGCGGCACCTCATACATAATACCGGTGGTGAAAAGATCCTGGGTGGTGGGCACCGCATAAGGGTCGGAAAGGATGGAAGCGGGGGTCAAGGGCGCAAGGGTTCGCGGCAGATTATAATGGCCGTAGGATGCCACCAGCCCGAATTGACCAAAATTTTGGGATTTTTTTTCGGCCAGGTCGTTTTCACTCAAGGTTTGGTTCATCCGTTGACCTTGCATATCCGGATTGTTGGCAAGCGCCATATCCACAGCCTCCTCAAGACTCAGTCCCTGACTGAGCCCGGGGGAGACCCACATGGTGATCAAAACCAAAAAGAGAGTGGCAAAAAATGGTTTCAGCATCTTTTGAATAAAAAAACTCCGGTTAGAATCTTAAATGGGTCGGACTTTAAAACTGTTGTTATACGAAATGATGCTCTTTGTGTTTTGCTGAAATAGCGGCAGCCAGGTCATCCAATGCTTTAAAATCCCTTTCTGAAGGCACCCCTTTGCAGAGGACGGGTTCCAGCACTTCCACCTTGAGGTTAGGGATCATTCCCGCCAGTGTTTCCATCGTCTTCCCGCCCCATCCATAGGAACCGATGATGGAGAGAAATTCTGTTTTGGGTCGAAGTGCATTTGCCAGGAGGACGGCGTATGCCGCATAAGGATGAGGGCCTGCCAGAATGGTAGGCGTGCCGACGACGATTGTCGCCGCGTCAACCAGGGCCATGGCAAGTTTGCCGATGTCGCTTACGGCCAGGTTGAACTGTTCGACCCTGACGTCTCTTTCCACAAGGGACCCAACAAAATGGTCAACCATTAACTTCGTGCTTTCGTGCATGGATACGTAGGGGAGGACCACCGTATTCCCGGGGGGAGAGAGAACCCAGTCGCGATAGGCATCCATGATAAATGCCGGATTGCCGATGATTTGACCATGGCCGGGGGCGATCATTTGGATGTCATAAGGCGCAAGTTTTTCCAAATCCTTTTGGATGACGCTCCTGAAGGGCATCATGATTTCGGCAAAATATCGCTTGGCAGCCTCATAGAAACGACCTTCATCCGTGACAAAGAGATCGGTTGTTGCGATATGGGAACCGAAAAAATCACAACTGAAAAGGATCTTGTCTTCTTCCAGATAGGTCGCCATGGTCTCCGGCCAGTGAACCCAGGGAACATGTATAAACCGCAAGGTCTTGTCCCCCAATGAGAGGGTTTCGCCATCCTTGACGGTCATGAAAGATTCCTCGGGTATTCGCAGAAGATCACCCAGCATTCCTTTCGCCTTGGGGGTTGATATGACCTTTGCGCCAGGGTATTTCGCGAGCACCTGGGGGATTGTTCCCGAGTGATCCTGCTCCGCATGCTGTGAAACGATGTAATCGATTTTCTTGACGTCCTCGAGCTGAGATAACAGCTCATGGGCCATGGGAGGATCAACGGAATCCAGTAAAACAGTTTTCTCACTCCCCTCAATAAGATAGGCGTTGTAGCTTGTTCCATCCGGAAGGGGAACCAACGCATCGAACAGGCGCCTGTCCCAATCCACTGAACCCATCCAGAAAATGCGGTCTTTAATTTTCCTTGCTTTCATGGTCGTGTCTCCTCTTCATAGGTTTAACATCCGCGTACAAAATACCGCTCATTTCTTCCGGCGTCTTTGCGCCGGCGCAAACAATACACCTTTTAATGCCCTCGTCTTCGGAAAAATCCATTTCAAACAGCTCAACATTCCCCATAAGCGCCATCAGGGCGTTGTTGAATTCATGGGCAATGCCGACCCCGTTGTCGGCCACGGTCATGACGATTTCATCCTTCATTCATAAGACAAAAAGCCTCTCGATTTCCGTCACTTCCAATAATCGCAACCAAATCCTCCGGCATCAAAACAAAGTTGGCATCGGGATTCGGCTTCAATTGCCCATCCCGGACAACACCGACGACGGAGGCGCCCGTTGTTTTGCGTATTTCGCTTATCCCAATGGACCGATTTGCCATTGAACTTTCCCGGGATAAACGAATCCATTGTAAATCAAATTGTTGCTCCGCCCCTCGGAGTTGGGACAGCATGCGATAACTATCATTCGAATTAAACAATACCGCATAGAGTTCCTGTCGGATAGTGTCCGTGTGACGTTGAACCTCCGTTGGCGGAACCTTTAGATGTAGAAGAGACTGACGCGTCATTTCAAGGCTCGCCTCGAACTCCGGAAGAACAACTTCCGAAACCCCCAGATCTTTCATGGCATCGAAATAATCGGGACCGGAGGTTCGCGCCACTATTTTGAGACGCCCGTTTAAACGTTTCGAATGCACGATGGTTGATCTAATCGCCACAAGGTCGGGTAGGGTCATAATGAGAAGGGTCGCAGCTTTAATTCCCGCTGCTTCAAGAATAATTTCCTGACCGGCATCGCCGTAAATCACTGACATGCCGGTTTCCATGGCTTGTTCAAACCGTCTGTGATCAAGCTCGATGATAATAAATTGAATATTCAGACGCTTTAAAATCCGAGCTATCTGAAAGCCTATACGTCCGCCGCCTGCAATAACGACATGCCCGCTGTATCCGTGATCGGGAATGTTTGAGGACTCTAGTTTCTCATGGCGAAACCAACGCTTTTTAAGCGCGTAAATTTTGCTCGTTTGGCCCGAAATCAGTGGCGTAAGCACCATGGACAGAATAGTTGCGGTTAAGACCAGAGCGTAAAGATCGCTGTCGATAGAACCGGTTGACAGCCCCACTCTGGCCAGAACAAAGGAAAATTCGCCAATTTGAAACAGGCCCAGTCCAACAGCCAATGGAATGACATTACGGTAATTGAAAACTCGTGAGACAATAGCGAAGATAAGCCCTTTTCCAATACATACGGTTACGACCAGCAAAATGACGCCTTGAATATGGTTGAATAAGAAGGCCGGGTCAAAGAGCATCCCGACCGATGAAAAAAACAGTAGACCGAAAAGATCCCGCAGTGGAATAATGTCGCTCAGGGCCTGGTGGCCATAGTCCGACTCGCTCAGAACCATTCCGGCCACAAATGCGCCAAAAGCAAAGGAGAGCCCCGCCAGGTGGGTAATGTAGCCCACCCCCAGCCCGATGGCGGTAATTGCCAGCAGAAAAAGTTCCCTTGAACCGAGCCTGGCGATATGCGACATCAGCCGCGGAAGCAACCGCGTTCCGAGCAGAATCATCCCCGCAAGGAAGCCCGCGGCCTTTAGGGCCGCAAAGCCAAGCGCCGGCAAGCCAACTGCCGGGTTGTTAAGCTGGGGGAGGATAATCATCATCGGGACCACGGCCAAATCCTGGACAATGAGCATTCCGATCATCACCTTGCTGGATAGGGTCCCCAGCCAGCCCTGATTCATCAATGTTTTGAGGAGCACCATAGTACTCGAAAGCGAGACCAGGGCGCCTAACCAGAGTGACGGTTTCCAACCCAATCCCATTAGGTGGCCGATACCAAAACCGAGTCCGACCGTGAGGGCCATTTGGATCGGTGTTCCGACCAGTGCGACCATTTTGACGGGTTTGAGATCCTTGAGAGAAACTTCGAGCCCGAGGGCAAACAGTAGTAGCGCAATCCCGATCTCAGCAAGCAATTCAATCTCGTGAATGTCTGAGACCGTCAGTCCCCCCGTATGCGGTCCTAGAATAACGCCCGCTACGATATATCCCAGGATAAGGGGTTGACCCAGCCGCTGCAGCAGCAAGCCACAGAAAAATGCGGCAACAACGAGAAGGATTATATCCGTTGCTATACCCATTTATGCTCCATGCCTATAGCACATTCAAATACAACGCAAATATCAGTTAGTTATCCATAAAACAAAAACCCCGCCAAGGCCCGGCGCTTTGGTTCGGTTAACTTTTGAATCAAGGAGTCTTCTCCGTTGTTTTCCGACCATTATCTCTAAACCTCTTATGAGCCTTGAACACCAACGACAGAAGCCGCAGGTCCAGTCGAAACAACTTGCGGCCAGTCAATGAATTGTGTATTCTATGCCCTGATAGGCATCAGGTCAATAGAAGAGATGAATGTGTTCTCAGGAGATTGTGTGATGAAAGAAAGAGACCGCTATAGCGCTATCCCAACACCTATGAAAGTACGCTCGCTTCCTTCCGGCCAATGCCAAACACGTCGCTCATGTTGTGGTCCTTTCCTCTTGATCTACAATCCGGTTTCTTCTATAGCCTGCCTTCAAAAAAAGCAAAGCGCCATCATCGGATGGCTACCCCGTATATTCCGGCATCAACGGTCGACGAGGTTCGGTTGCGGTCCATATGTCTAGCGGAAGTCAAATGGCGTCGGGCACTGGTCGAGGAAAACGCTGTTCGATATGGTATGGGACTGAAATATATTGACTGAAAGACTGTATACTTCCTGGCAATCACCAAGCTTGACGGAAAGATAAAAATTATGTTCGATCCACATATTCTCCTGACGGGTGTCATCATTTTTTTTGCCAGAATCTGCGACGTGTCCATCGGTACCGTCCGAACGATCGTTACGGTTCAAGGGCGGGCCACCATCGCATTTGTCCTGGCCATTTTCGAAATCATCATCTGGGTGACCGTCGCCGGCACGGTGATCAACCAGATATCAGACAAACCGCTGCTGGTCATTATTTTATGCACTCGGATTTGCCACCGGCAACGTGGTGGGGATCATGGTGGAGCGCAGATTGGCCTTCGGAATGACGATCGTCAGAATTATCACTCCCGACGAAGGTCCTACCATCGCAGCGCATTTGAGAAAAAAAGGCCAGCCGGTGACCGTTTTCCAGGGTGAAGGCAAGGATGGACCGGTCGACGAGCTTTATATCGCCTGCCGACGCCGGGATCTTAAATGGATCCTGCCCGACGTTAAAAGCATTGACCCGAAACTGTTCTATGTTATCGAGAAGGCTCGAGATATGAGCAAAGTTTACCGGCCGATCAGCTCGCCGCTTGGTGGCTGGCGAGCGATCAACAAGCGTAAATAGGTCCATCCGATCTAAACTATCCCATAGGATTTGCAGGTTCGCGGAATGAATGCCGTGACCCTAACGCTGCGGATCGGAGAAAAGCTTAATCACTGGAGAAAAAGGATTGTGACAAGGAGGCCTGTCCATGAAAACCATTGTAACCATAACCTTGAATCCGGCGATCGACAAGAGCTCAAGTGTTGCCCATGTCGTGGCCGAGCGAAAACTGTACTGCAAAGCGCCTCGTTTCGAGCCCGGAGGAGGCGGGGTGAATGTCTCCAGGGCCATCAACAAACTGGGAGGCGAATCCCTGCTCCTTTATCCTGCGGGCGGCCTGACAGAAAAGAGGCTCCAAGAGCTCATGGACGAAGAAGGCTTGAACCACCGGCCGTTTCCCATTGAAGGCATGAACCGGGAGAGTCTGGTCATTTTGGAGGAATCCACCGGCCAACAGTATCGTTTCGGGATGCCGGGACCGCCGCTTCGGAAAGAAGAATGGGAGACATTTATTCGAGAACTGGCGTCCATGGAGCCTTCACCTGATTATGTGGTGGCCAGCGGTAGCCTTCCGCCGGGTGCGCCTCGAGACTTTTATGCGCGGGTTGCGCGTGTCGGAAAGAAGAGGGGCGGAAAAGTGATCATCGACGTTTCGGGTGAAGCCTTGGATGCAGCGCTTCGGGAAGGGGTGTTTCTACTCAAGCCCAATGTCCGTGAATTCAGGGAACTGGTCGGCAACGAGATCAAAGAGGAATCGCAGATCAAGGCCGCTGCCCGGAAGATGGTCGAAAGCGACCGGTGCGAAGTGCTGGTGATCTCCCTTGGCGCGGCCGGCGCCCTGGTGGTTTCGGAAAAGTTCGCTGAACACATCCTGCCGCCTACCGTGCCGATTATCAGCAAGGTCGGGGCCGGGGACAGCATGGTGGCCGGTATCGTTTTGAGTCTTGCGCGGGGAAACCCGCTCAGGGAATCCGTCCTTTTCGGCGTGGCGGCCGGTACAGCCGCGGTCATGACGCCGGGAACGGAGCTATGTCGAAGGGAGGATGCGGAACGGCTTTATGAAGGCATGGTTTCAGGGGCTTGAATAACAGCATCAATGAAGATGAAAGCGTGATCTGGGTTGAGGATGAATCGTCTGATGACAGGTTGGAAGCCTTGTCGATGAAAATCATCAAAGCCTGAAATGATCAATCCACCAAGATTATCAATGTAATAGGAGGACCCTATGGCCCAAAACACGAACAGACAGCGCTCTGTGGCCTATTTTTCCATGGAAATCGGCATTGACGAAAGGGTGTGTACCTACAGCGGTGGCCTGGGGGTATTGGCCGGAGACACAATCCGTTCGGCAGCCGATCTCAGGGTGCCCATGGTTGCGGTCACGCTTCTCTACCGCAAGGGCTATTTCCGGCAGCGGCTGGAGGCCGACGGGTGGCAGCGGGAGGAGCCGACCGCCTGGGACTTTGGGGCGTTACTCCAAGAGGAGGCCCCTCGTGCCCGGGTCCGGGTGGAAGGAAGAACCGTCCAGCTGCGGGCCTGGCGCTATGATGTCCGGGGCGTGGGCGGCTACGCCGTCCCGATCTTTTTTCTGGACACGGATCTTCCCGAAAATTCCGACTGGGACAGGGGACTGACCCAGTCTTTGTACGGCGGGGATGACCATTACCGGATTTCACAGGAGGTGATTCTGGGGATCGGAGGCGTCAGGATGCTCCGTGCCCTGGGATATCAGGACATCGACACCTTCCATCTCAACGAAGGGCATGCCGCCCTTCTGACCCTGGCCCTTCTGGACGAGGCGGCCAAGCAGGCCGGCCAGCAATCGGTGAATCAGCAGGATGCGGAATCGGTCCGAAGCCGATGTGTTTTCACCACTCATACCCCTGTCCCGGCCGGTCACGACAAATTTTCGCTGGAGCTTGCGCGAAGGGTGATCGGAAGTCGGGATGATTTCTTTGGACTGGAAGGCGTTCTCCACGAAAGGGACACCCTGAACATGACCTGTCTCGCGCTCAACCTCAGCCGTTATGTCAACGGTGTGGCCCGAAAACACGGCGAGATCTCCCGGCTCATGTTCGCCGGTTATGCCATTGACGCCATCACCAACGGGGTCCACGCCGCCACCTGGGTGGCGGTGCCTTTCCGGGAGCTTTTCGACCGCACGATTCCCTTGTGGCGGCAGGACAATTTCAGCCTGCGCTATGCCTTGAGCCTTCCCAGGGAGGAACTGTGGGACGCCCACATGCAGTGCAAAAAGAAGATTATAGGACTGGTCAACCGGGAAACCGGGGCGAGCCTGGATGAAAACATTCTGACCATCGGCTTTGCACGGCGCGCCGCCACCTATAAACGGGCGGATCTCCTTTTCAGGGATATGGAACGGCTCAAACGGATATCCAATGAGGTGGGCAAGATCCAGATCATCTATGGCGGGAAGGCCCACCCCAGGGACCATGGGGGAAAGGAACTCATCAAGCGGATCTTTCAGGCAAAACATGAGCTGCGACACGACATCCAGGTGGCCTATCTGGAGAACTACAACATGACGCTGGGGGCGATGATCACCTCCGGGGTGGATCTTCTGGCTCAACACGCCGGAGCCGCCCATGGAGGCTTCCGGAACCAGCGGGATGAAGGCGTCCTTGAACGGAGTCCCGAATCTGAGCGTGCTGGACGGATGGTGGATCGAAGGCCACATCGAGGGACTGACCGGCTGGTCCATCGGTGATCCGGTTCACGGAAAGGGAGACGAGCGGGACCACTCCCGGGATGCCCCCTCGCTGTATGACAAGCTGGCGCATGTCGTTGTTCCTCTTTTTTATCACGATCGACACCGCTTCATGGATATGATGGCTTATTCCATCGCCATCAACGGCTCCTTTTTCAACACCCAGAGACTGGTTCAGCAGTATGTGCTGAACGCCTATTTCAATCGATGAAAAGAGGATTTTTGTTATGAGCCAATATAATCTGGAGCGTATATTCAAGCCCCGCCGGGTGGCGGTGGTCGGCGCCAGTGAAAAAACCGGCAGCATCGGCAACGCGCTGATGAAAAACCTCGTTGAAGGCGGGTTCTCGGAAACCCTGCTGCCCGTCAACCCGAAATACCAAACCGTGCACGGATTGGCCGCGGTCAAATCCATCCGCGATCTGGAACCGGGGGTGGACCTGGTGATCATTGCCACGCCCATTCATACGGTCCCCGATATCGTGGGGGAATGCGTAGAAAACAAAATCGCCGGCGCCATCGTCATCTCGGCCGGCGGAAAGGAGGTCGGCGAAGCGGGAAGAGAAATCGAGGAACGCATCCGCGCCACGGCCTACGCCGGCGGGCTTCGAATAGTGGGCCCCAACTGCCTGGGTATCATCCGGCCCGGCGGGAACCTCAACGCCAGCTTTGCCTCCGAGATGCCTGATGCCGGGGATCTGGCCTTTGTCTCCCAAAGCGGGGCCATCTGCACGGCCATTTTGGACCTGGCATTCAAGGAGCATATCGGCTTCAGTCATTTTGTCAGCGTCGGCTCCATGCTGGATGTGGATTTCGGCGATCTCATCGATTATCTCGGCAATGATCCGTCGGCCAAAAGCATTCTGCTTTATATCGAAAGCCTGACGAATTTCCGCAAGTTCATGAGCGCCGCCCGCTCGGTGTCTCGAATCAAACCCATTATCGTCCTGAAAGCAGGTCGAAGCGAGGCCGGCGCCAAGGCCGCCGCTTCCCACACCGGGGCCATGGCCGGCGAGGATGCGGTCTATGACGCCGCCTTCAAGCGCGCCGGCATCGTGCGCGTGGACACGATCCAGGATCTTTTCGACTGCGCCGAGCTGATGGCCAAGCAACCCCGGCCCCGCGGCCCGCGCCTGGCCATCGTCACCAATGCCGGCGGCCCCGGCGTGATGGCCACAGACACCCTGGCACGCTCTGGTCTGGCGCCGGCATCCCTCGACCCTGAGACCCTGCGGCGGCTCGACACTTTTCTGCCACCCTTCTGGAGTCGCAGCAACCCCATCGACATCCTCGGAGACGCCTCCCCAGAACGTTTTCGGCAAACGCTGGAGGTCTGTTTCGAGGCAAAGGATACGGACGGCGTTTGTGTGATTCTTGCACCCCAGGCCCTCACAGACCCCGTTGAGGTGGCCGAAGCCCTGGCAAACATGATGAAAGACCGCCGGTATCCCGTATTTGCTTGCTGGATGGGTGGAAAAAGCATCGAAGGCGCCTTGACCATCCTCAATAAGGCGGGAATCCCCACCTATGATACACCGGAACGGGCGATCCGGGCCTTTTTGTACATGGTTGAATATACTCGCAACATGGAAGACGTTCTGGAAATCCCCCCCAAACTGACCCGCGGCATCGCCGTTGATTCCGAAAAAGCCGGGCAGATGCTGGCCCGCGCGTCCGCAGATCAGTTCATGACCGAATCCGACGCGCGCGATGTGCTTTCGGCCTATGGTTTTCCCGTGATCCGGACGGAAACGGCCCGAACCGAAGACGACGCGAGCCGCCTGGGACGGGAGATGGGGTACCCCCTCGTTATGAAGCTTCTATCCCCGGACATCTCACACAAAACCGAGGCCGGTGGTATCCGCCTGGATCTGCGCTCGGATGAAGATGTTCGGGAGGCCTTTACCGGAATCGTTGAGTCCGCCCGCCGCTACAAACCCGATGCGCAAATCGAGGGCGTCACCCTGCAGCCGCTTTTTGCAAATCCGGATTATGAAATTCTGTTGGGCGCCAAACGGGATGTTCATTTCGGGCCGGTCGTGCTTTTCGGAATGGGCGGTATCTTTACGGAAGTCCTCAAAGACCGGGCATTGGGGCTTCCCCCCCTGAACCGGCTGCTGGCCCGGCGCATGATGCAGCAGACCCGGGCCTGGACCCTGCTTCAAGGGTACCGGAACCGCCCCCCGGCGGATATGGAACGCCTCGAAGAGATGATCATCCGGCTCTCCCAGATGCTGATCGATTTTCCGCGGATCGCCGAGTTGGACATGAACCCCGTCATGATCAAGGACGGAAAGGCTGTGGCCGTGGATGCCCGCATCCTCGTTTCGGAGCCGGTGCGCCCTTACCCGCTGCACCTGGTGATCAGCCCGTATCCGGAAGAAGATGAGAGCCACCTGGTCACCGAAGAAGGCGCCCGGTTGTTTGTCCGTCCTGTCCGCCCGGAGGATGCGCCCCTTTTTCAGCGTTTTTTCGAGGTGTTGTCGCAAGAGACCATCTATTACCGCTTCTTCAGCCATGTCAAGGAATTGAGCCCCCAAATGCTGGCCCGGTTCACGCAGATCGATTACGACCGGGAAATTGCGCTGGTGGCCTTGGAAGATGATCCCGAAGCCGAGCGGATGCTGGGGGTGGCCAGGATTACCGGAGATCCGGATGGAAAGCAAGGGGAGTTTGCCGTTGTGGTCGGCGATCCCTGGCATGGCATGGGAATTGGTTCGAATCTGCTCGAAAAATGCCTAACGATTGCTGAAAAGCGGGGGTTTCAAAGGGTACACGGCATTGTATTGAGCGAAAACCGCAGCATGCGCGCACTGGGGAAAAAACTGGGCTTTCAGGTGAAAGCAGGGTCTGATGCCAAAGAATTCGAGCTGGTGATCTCGTTGGCGTCTTTTAAAGGAGGTGATCCACGTGCAAGGCAACAAACATGAACTCAAAGTGCTGATGCTGGATGCCGCCACCGGTTTTTACCGCATGCAGCGCTACCGTGTCGGCGATTTTTTCGGCCCGGTGGACCTGGGAATTCATCTGGCCTTCAAACACAACGCCCTGACAATTGGCGCCGGGCTTTTGGCCGGCTCTGTTTTTCCAGGTTCCAACCGGTTGATATTCGCCGGTATTTCTCCCTGCTGGCATGGTTTTTATGTCTCCTCCATGGGGGGCGCGGCCCTGGTTTTTGACAGTCTCGGCATCAACATGCTCAGCCTGGTCGGCAAAGCCCCTCACCCCTCCATTCTATACCTGAATCGGAATCACGGCGAAGAAATAAAGGTGGAGCTGGTTCCAGTGGAACCCACGCATATCTGGGAACTGGGCCGCAAAGGGGTGTATGCCGTGATGGAGTATGCCATCCGGTTGTTCGGCAGCCGGTATGAAAAAGATCCCCGGGCGCTGGCCGTCGGGCCGGCCGCCTGCTTCACCGATTTCGGCGCCGTCGGGTCCGCTCCGGTGAAAAAAGGTTTGCTCACCCACGTGGATACCTGGGCCGGCCGGGGAGGCTTTGGCAGCAAGTTGTTTCAGGAGCACGGCCTTTTGGGTATCATCTACGGCGGAACTCATATCGACGATGATTTTCGGGATCGATCCGTGGCGGACGAATGGTTCCAGGATAAATTCAACCAGCGAATGGCGGCCAAAGACATGGAGGCCACCACCAAGTACCGTTACGACCCGAAATTCAATACCGGCGGTACGTTTGGAGTCAATTACGCCGCTATGGACGGCGATATCCTGGCGTTCAATTACCGCACCATTTATTGGAGTCAGGAAGCGCGTCGAGATCTTCACGAACAGTTTATCCTGAATCATTACCTCAAACAGTTCAATGAAGAGACCATCGAAACCAAACAGCAGCGCACGTGCGGTGAGCCTTGCGCGGCTGTTTGCAAAAAAATGCACGGCATCTTCAAGAAAGACTATGAACCCTACCAGACCATGGGGCCCTTATGCGGTATCTTCGACCAGCGGGCCGCCGAACAACTTAACCACCATGCCGACCGCCTGGGTTTCGATGCCATCTCGGCCGGCGGAACCCTTGCCTGGCTCATGGACTGTTTGGATGATGGGCTGATCACGCCCGCAGAGTTGGGTGTGGATCAAACGCCAAGGTGGGAGATGGCGACGTTTGATGTGGTGGGCGATTCCATGCACAATGCCGAGCTGGGCATGGCGCTCCTGAATCAGATGATTCTGCCCGACGGGAAAATAGCGCTGCAGTTCGGAGTTCGGAAATTTGCGCGCCGGCTATCGCGGGAAAAGGGATGCCAGGTGCTCGACCGGTTTGTATACAATGCCTTTGCCCGCCAGGGCTGGATGGTTCCAAACCAGTACTGGACCCCTGGTGCTTATGCGCCCATGGCCATTACGGGTAAATATTACATGCACTACGGCCGGGATTTCCTGCCGCCCCGTGAGTTGGGAAAAGAAAATGCCCGGCGCATGCTCAAGGAACTGATGCTGGACAATCTCGGGTTTTGTCGTTTTCACCGCTCCTGGGCGGAAACGATGCTTCCCGACATCTTGGAAAACATCTTTGGGGAAAAGGATGCGTTTTTGCGTTCGATCACCCTGACCGCAAGCCGTATCACCAGCCGGAATGCATCGGTGTTCTGGGAATCCGAACGCAACATGGACATGGTGTTCGAATTTTTGAAAAACAAAAAACAGATCGACGAGGTCAGCCACCCTGAACTGGACCGCTGGATTGCGTTTTTTACACGGGATAAGCATGCCGCCGCCTACGAGTTCTGGTACGAAATACACAAAGGCATCCATGAAATACTACGGGAATATCCTGTGTGATGAGAAATTTTCCGGCAAATACGGTTAGCTGATTAATAATTGGGAGGAGCTGATGAAACCAAAAAAACACGCCTGCCGGTTGTGTGAGGAAAAATGGCACGCCCTTGATGAACAAGATGTTTACGAGGAGCTTCAGTCCGGATTGGCCGGGTTGGACGATCAGGAGGCGGCCAGGCGGCTCGCATATTACGGGTCCAACACGCTGCCGACGAAAAAACCACCGACGATCTGGGGCATCCTGCTTCACCAGATACTCAATCCCTTGACTTTTATTCTGCTGGCCGCTGCCGTCGCATCCGTCGCTATTGGTGAAGGCGCCGACGCCGTGTTCATCCTGATCGTTATCGTCCTGAACAGCGGCCTGGGGGCCTACCAGGAGTATCAGGCCGAAAAGAGCGCGGCCGGTTTGCAGCGGCTGCTCAAGATCACGGCGCGGGTGCGCCGCGGCGGCAAGGAGACGGACATCCCAGCGGAAATGGTCGTCCCGGGCGATATCGTGTTGCTGGAGTCGGGCAACAAGGTGCCGGCCGACCTGCGCCTGGTGCAGGCCAACAGTCTCGCGGCGGACGAAAGCTTTCTCACCGGCGAATCCATGGCCTCCGAAAAGACCACCGCGCCCTTGCCCGAGGACACCGGGGTGAGTGACCGCAAGAACATGGCCTTTGCCGTATCGACCATCACTTCCGGCAGAGGGATCGGCATCGTCGTCGGCACCGGCACCGAAACTCAGGTGGGTCTCATCGCCCAAACCGTCACCGAATCGGAAAGCGGAAAACCCCCACTGGTTCTGCGGATGGAACGGTTCGTCAAGCACATCAGCATCCTGATGCTGATGATCAGCGCCGGCCTGGCCCTTCTGTTGTGGACCAAAGGCCATGATCTTTCCGCGATCTTCTTTTTTGTGGTAGCGCTGGCGGTTTCGGCCATCCCCGAGGGACTTCCCGTGGCCTTGACCGTGGCCCTTTCCATCGCCACCAAGCGGATGTCCGACCGCAATGTCATCGTGCGCAAGCTCACCGCCGTGGAAAGCCTGGGAAGCTGTACGGTAATCGCCAGCGACAAGACTGGCACGTTAACGGTCAACCAGCAGACGGCCCGCACCATCGCTTTACCCGACAGGCAGACCTTCCATCTTTCCGGAGAGGGCTATAACGGCGAAGGGGAAGTCTCGGCGGCCGGCAACGGCGAAAAGATCTCCGAAACCGAACGAAAGCGGCTGAACCGGCTGGCCGAACTGGCTATTCTGGCCAACGAGGGATCGCTCATTGAGGAGGACGGAGGCTGGAAACACCGCGGTGACGCCATGGACGTGGCGTTTCTTGCCATGGGATACAAACTGGGCCTTTATCCGGAAAAGGTGAAACAGCAGGTCCGGATCACCCGGGAAATCCCGTACGAATCCGAGCTCAAATACTCGGCGGTCTTCTTTGAAAAAGACGGAACCGGACATGTGGCCGCCAAAGGCGCCGTGGAAACCATTCTGGATTTTTGCAACCGCATGGTTCGGGATGGAAAACCAGCCGAACTCGACCGGGAAGGCATCGAGGCCCAAGCCCAAACTATGGCGGAAAAAGGCCTGCGCGTGCTGGCCGTGGCCGGTGGTGAAACCGGGTCCACCCGACATGACACCCCCCCGGGAAAAGAAACGCTTTCCGGGCTGGTTTTGCACGGTTTGGTGGGATTCATCGATCCTTTGCGGCCCGAAGCCGTCGAATCGGTGAAGACATGCAAGACGGCCGGCATCCAGGTTCTGATGATCACCGGAGATCACCCCGCAACCGCCGGGGCCATTGCCGGTGAGTTAGGCCTGTCCGATCGCGATGAGCCCGTGATCACCGGCATGCAATTGAGCGAGGCCGGCACCCCGGACAGTCCGGCCTTTAAAAAACTGGTTTCATCCACCCATGTATTTGCCCGGGTGTCCCCCACCCAGAAGCTGGAAATCGTCGATGTGTTGATCCGCCGGGGGGAATTTGTGGCGGTCACCGGCGACGGGGTCAACGACGCCCCGGCCCTGCGGCGGGCCAATATTGGCGTGGCCATGGGATCGGGCACGGATGTGGCCAAGGAAGTGGGGTCCATGATCGTCGCCGACGACAATTTCGCCTCCATCGTGGCCGGCGTGGAAGAAGGACGGTTTGCCTACGATAACGTGCGCAAGGTGATTTATCTGCTCATCTCCACCGGTGCGGCGGAAGTCTTGATGTTTATCACGACGATTTTTGCGGGCCTGCCCATTCCGCTCTTGGCCGTCCAGTTGCTGTGGCTCAACCTGGTCACCAACGGCATCCAGGATGTGGCCCTGGCCTTTGAAGGCGGCGAGCAGGGCGCCATGAAACGAAGGCCCCGGAAACCCGAGGAGACGATTTTCGACCCCCAGATGGTCTGGCAGACCGTTGTCTCGGGAGTGACCATCGGCGCCCTGGCTTTTGGATTCTGGTACTGGATGGTGCGTGTGGAAATGGTGGACGAAGCCGCCGCCCGCAACCTCGTTTTGCTGTTCATGGTCCTGCTCCAAAATGTGCATGTGGTCAACTGCCGGTCCGAGTCGGTATCCGCCCTGAAAGTTCCCCTCCGGCGCAATGTTATTCTGGTCTTCGGAGTGCTGGCGGCCCAGGGCATCCACATTGCGAGCATGCATTTACCCTTCATGCAGACCATCCTGGGCACCGAACCGGTGGGGTTCATGCAGTGGCTTGTGCTGCTGGCACTGGCGCTGCCTGTTTTGGTGGTGATGGAAGTGTTCAAGTGGGTAAGGAACAGGGTCTGATGCCAAAGAATTCGAACTGGTCATCCCATTGACGTCTTTTAAAGGAGGTGCTTTACGTGCAAGGAAACAAACATGAACTCAAAGTAATGAAGATAAATGCCGTCACCGGTTTTTATCGCATGCAACGCTACCATCTTATCCCTTAGAGGCTATTTACAATGCGTTATTTGGTTCTCATCACTGATTACGACGGTACCTTGGCTACCGATGGACGGGTATCGGCGGAGACGATCGCCGCAATCGAGCGTCTGCGGACATCCGGGCGAAGGGCCATTCTCGTAACGGGCAGGCGGCTGGATGACCTTCTGGCGGTTTTCCCGGACGTCCGTCTGTTCGACTATGTCGTTGCGGAAAACGGCGCGTTGATTTATGCGCCGCGTACGAAAGAGACCATACTTCTCGGGAAGGGGCCGCCACCGGCGTTTATCGAGCGTCTCAGGAGCCTCGGTGTCGATCGTATCGAGGTGGGGCAGGTGATCGTCTCGACCTGGCTGCCACACCACACGGCGGTCCTCCAGGTGATCCAGGAGATGGGGCTGGAACTTCTTGTTGTTTTCAATAAAGCGGCCGTCATGGTTCTTCCGTCGGGAGTTAACAAGGCTACGGGTCTGGATTATGCGCTTCGAAAGATGGGGCTCTCCTTCCACGAAGCGGTCGGCATCGGCGATGCCGAGAATGATCACTCTTTTCTGGAGCGCTGCGAATGCCCCGTCGCGGTTGCCAATGCCGTGCCTTCCATCCGCCAAATCGCCGCCTTGGTGACCCGGGGTCAAGCCGGCCGGGGTGTGACGGAATTGATTGATGAGCTGATCGCCGATGACCTGGCCGGATTACAGGGGCATCTTCAGAAGAACCTTGTCGCTCTTGGGGTGCATGCAGACGGAACGGAGGTCACGATCCCTCCGTATGGTATGAATATTCTTATCGCAGGACCTTCCGCAAGCGGAAAATCGACGCTGACGGCCGGGATCGTGGAGCGGCTCATAGAGCAGGCTTATCAAATCTGCATCGTTGATCCCGAGGGTGATTACGGAACGTTGCAGGAGGTCATCACATTAGGTGGCAGGCATCATTCCGCCGGCGTCAATGAAGCGCTATCCATTCTCGAAGACCCCAAGATGAATCTGAATGTAAACTTGCTGGGTGTCCCCCTTTCCGATCGACCGGAATACTTTGGTCGACTCCTCACGAAGCTTTATATACTACGGGCCCGAACCGGACGTCCGCACTGGATCTTCCTTGATGAGGCCCACCACCTCATGCCCGTTGAATGGGGACTGACACCAAACAAGCTGATACAAAAACTCAACGAGACGGTGTTGGTTACGGTGCATCCTGAACATCTTCCGCCAAACATTTTGTCAATGATCGACGTCGTGATCGCAGTTGGACGGTCGCCGGACAAGACCTTGCGACAGTTCAGTCTCGCTACCGGGCAAGCCGCTTCCGTATGGCCGAAAGATTTGAAATACACAGCCAACCATGCGGTTCTCTGGTTCCCGCGCGATAGCGATCCTCCATTCGCCATGGGCATTATTGCGCCGCGCCGCGATCGCATTCGCCATCGTCGCAAGTATGCCGAGGGAGATATGCGCTACCACAGCTTTTATTTTCGCGGACCCGGTAACCGGCAGAATATCAAGGCACAGAATCTGGCGATCTTTTCCCAGATCGTCGAGGGCATCGACGAAGAAACCTGGCTGTTCCACCTGCACCGAAACGACTATTCGCGATGGTTTCGGTACGCCATCAAGGACCGCTACCTGGCCGACCAGACCGAGCGCATCGAGGGGCGGCGGAATCTTCAACCCGCGGAAACTCGATATCTTATGCGCGGGCTCATCGAGAGTCGCTATACACTGCCTGAATAGCAGGCAGGTGTGATAAAAGTCCACATTGAGGTAACTGTTTATCGCCGGCATCGTTAAGAGGGGCAGTTCGGTAAGGAGATAAGCAACGAATGGGCGTTTATCACCGGCGGCAGGTGTACTGGCGCTGGTATGGGCCATCGGGACATATGCGCTGGTCTTCGGCGCAATGAATGACCATGCTCGGGTTCCGGCTCGCCGATTGCCGCAACGTCTTGAGAGGTCGCCCAGGCTTAAGCTGTCTTGCAATCGAATTGTTAGAAGAAACGTCAAGAGAAATGCGGGTTTGATCGACGAAGGGACAGAATGAGGCTATGAATGCCGCAATACATCTCAACAATGGTGAACACGACACCTTGACGGAGATACGCGTACTCGCCGACCAAGCGTTTTCGCGGGCCGCCGGTGCGCCGCTCGTTGAAGGTAATCATGTCCGGCTGCTAAAAGACGCTCGCGAGAATTACCCGGCGTGGCTCGATGCCATACGGGCCGCGAAACATCATATCCATTTCGAGAGCTACATCATTCATGAAGATAGTACGGGACGTACATTTGCCGACGCACTGATTGCGAAAGCGCGGGAGGGCATACCGGTACGACTCATCTACGATTGGATGGGCGGCTTCGGTAATACCTCGCGACGGTTCTGGGAGCGGCTGCGCGCGGGCGGTGTCAAGGTGCGTTGTTACAACCCGCCGCGTTTTGACAGTCCCCTCGGTTGGCTCTCGCGCGACCACCGCAAGATGCTTGCAATTGACGGACAAATCGGCTTCATCACGGGTTTGTGCGTCGGGCGGATGTGGGAGGGCATCCCGGAAAAGAACATCGATCCATGGCGTGACACCGGCGTCGAAGTACGCGGGATGGCCGTCGCGGACATCGAGCGAGCATTTGCGCAGGTCTGGGCCATGTTGGGTGAACCGATTCCTGAACACGAAAAAGTAAATTGTGACGTCCTTTGTCGAGGCGGCGATATGAGCCTGCGGGTGGTGGCGAGCGTGCCCGCGACGGCCGGCATGTTCCGTCTGGACCAACTCGTCGCCGCACTTGCCAGAAAGAGGCTGTGGTTGACGGATGCTTACTATGCCGGGACGACCGCCTACACACAGGCCCTGAGAGCAGCGGCGAAAGACGGCGTTGACGTGCGCCTGCTGGTGCCGAACGCGACAGACATTCCTATTTTGAAACCTTTATCGAGGGCCGGGTATCGTCCGCTCCTGGAGGCGGGGGTGCGGGTTTTCGAGTGGAACGGCACGATGCTGCACGCGAAAACGGCAGTGGCCGACGGACACTGGGCGCGTGTCGGTTCGACGAATCTCAACATAGCCAGTTGGTTCGGCAACTGTGAGCTGGACGCGGTGATTGAAGACGAATTTTTCGCGCAAGCGATGGAAGAGATGTATCTTCAGGATTTAACGAACGCGACTGAAATCGTCCTGGATGCGAAACTGAAGGTGCACGCACCGGGCGAGCCGCATCATACGCACGCGGTAATGACAAGCGGCGGTGGGAGCATCGGACGGGCGGCAGCCGGAGCGGTTCGTATCAGTAACGCCTTCGGCGCGGTTTTCACCGACCGGCGCGTGTTGGAACCGGTTGAAGCGCGCATTGCGGCAACAGCCGGGGTTATACTACTGGCTTTTGCCATTCTCTTCGCCTTCTTCCCGCGCCTGCTCATCTACCCGCTCATTGTTGTTTTTGGGTGGATGGCCATAACGCTTCTTTACAAAGGTTACAAACTACATCGTCGAGACAGGCAAGAAGCGGACGCGTTTAAGGAATAAGCCAGACTGTACCAGCCTGTGGAAGTTTTCCAAAAGGTCGATCCGGAGAAAGAATGTTGAAGGCGGCTCTTGCCGCTGTCGCGGAGTAAGAACCATCTCCGAAGGAGTCAGAGATATGAAAGACCGCATCATTTACATTACCAAGTTCGACCTCGAACGGCTTGAAGATCTGCTTGCCGCGGCCGGTGAATTCAGCTATCGGGATCGAGGTGATCTGGAAGAGCTCGAAGCGGAACTCCAGGAAGGCAAGCTGGTTGATTGCAAGAACGTTCCCCCAACTGTCGTCACCATGAACTCCCGCGTCGAATTGATTGACGTCGACGGAAACAAGCCGATGATTTTCACGCTGACCTTTCCCGGGGATGCCGACATTGAGGCCGGCAAGCTGTCGGTCCTACCTCCCGTTGGGACAGCCATTCTCGGACACCCGGAGGGAGATGTCATTGAATGGCGTGTTCCGGCAGGACTCCGGCGGTTCAGGATCGAGAAGGTGCTCTATCAGCCTGAAGCGGCAGGAGATTATCATCTTTAGCATCCCAACGAACCATGAAACTCCCCAAACGACAACGCCTCAGCCGGAATTTCCCATAAAAACCTGAGCAAATTCCAAAAGAGTGAGATGGAAAAAACAAGAAGTTATTTTAAAGAATACATGATTGGGTGGCTGAACACTCATCTCCCAGACTATGCCGATTGGATATTCGCCGCAATCGTCCTGCTGTGGATCGCATTTTTTTCGATGGTCATCCACTTTGTGCTGCACCGCCTGCTGATTCAGTGGGCTGGGAGTCGAGCCACAACGTCCCGTCAGATATGGCAAAAGGCATTATTTGAGCGCAAACTCTTTAATCGGCTCGCACTCACACTGCAGGGGATCATCCTTCAAATTCAGGCAGGGCTCTGGCTGGACAACCAACCTACCCTTTTGATGGCGATTGAAATCGCAATGCGCTTGTGGATCCTGATTTTTGGCACCCTGGCGCTGTTCTCACTGATCGATGCGTTGCAGAATATCTTCCTGCGGAAACCGACCATGCGGCATTTCCCCCTGCGGGGTGTGATGCAAAGCATTAAGCTTGTGTCAGCATTACTCATCGGCCTAATGATCATTTCCATTCTCATGGGAAAATCCGTACTGATACTGCTCAGTGGTCTGGGAGCTGTTTCGGCGGTCATGATGCTGGTGTTCAAAGACCCGATTCTTGGCTTGGTGGCGGGTATTCAACTGCCTGCGAACAATATGCTTGCCATAGGTGATTGGCTTGAGATGCCAAAGTTCGGTGCCGATGGCAACGTTGTCGACATCAGTCTGACCACGGTCAAGGTGCGCAACTGGGATAAAACCATCACCACCATTCCAACCTACGCACTCATCTCCGATTCATTTAAAAACTGGCGAGGCATGTCCGAGTCAGGCGGCCGCCGCATAAAGCGCAGCCTGTATTTAGAAATCAGCAGTGTCCGTTTCCTGAGCGACGATGAGGTGCGGCAACTGCACAAAATAAAGTTATTGTCCCCATATCTGAATGATAAATCCAAGGAGATAAAACACTACAATAGCGAACTTGCCAAGGAGTTTTCCGCGCCGGTAAATGATCGGCGGCTGACCAACCTCGGCACCTTACGCGCCTATATGGTCGCTTACCTTAAAAGCCATCATCGCATTCACCAACAAATGACGTTAATGGTTCGTCAGTTGGCGCCGGGTCCTGATGGCTTGCCCATGGAGGTCTATGCCTTTGCCAATACCACCGTCTGGGGAGAGTATGAAGGCATACAGTCCGATATTTTTGACCATTTTTTAGCAATCTTGATTGAATTCGGGATTCGAGCCCACGAAACGCCCACGGGGCATGATATTCGTTGGCTTGGATCAAAGCCTGTCTAAAACTCCCGGCAAGGCATTACCAAATGATAAGATCAAAAAGTTGATATCAGACGCACATTCAAGATATCTGTATCCGCCCAAACCATATTTTCACCGTGAAAATCGGTGCTAACAAAAATCACAATCTTAAAAAGTTTTTTGATTAATTTTTTTGTTGGCTTAGTACTTGTTTGGGTCATCCAGGATACTGATAACCAGGCCGATGATACCGATCGGCCCGGTTGACTTCACCCGATGAGGCGGCATCTTTCGTCAAGTAAATGCACTCAACGACCACGCATGCCATCACTCTCCAACGGCGCCATGCTATAATGCGATCATGGCGGGTATCTGAAGATTTCAGTATCTGTCTGTGAACGTCATAAAATTTTCGAAATATTCCCTTGCTTCAAAGTACAAAAATATCCTGATATTCTGGATAGTTAATGAAGATTTGTGCATATTCATTTTAGGTTCAGATTAAGCACACTATTGTATGTTCCGAAATGGTTAGGGCAAATCTGATCATTCCGGGGGTCCATTTTCCATTGTCCATCCACCAGGAATTTATATTCACATTTTCCTTGTGGGATCATCATGGTTCGTTTCCATCTACCGTTTCCATCATTTTTCATGGGATGAGCTTTAGGGCTCCAATTGTTAAAATCTCCTGAAAGCAAGACCTCTCCGGCTTCGGTTGATTCAAAAACAAACGTGACCTTCTGCCGCTTCATTTTGGGTATCCGTTTTGTTGTTGTCATACAAAACCTCCTTAAAATTTTACATGCAATGGCACTTACTTTTTCAACGGTGAGGTCATATCGAAAGAGGACATGCCCTCATGGTTTCTTTGATTTTTTTGTAGACATCTGAAAATCGAATCAGACCCACAATTTCTTCCCCGTCTTGGACGAAAAGGGAATCGTGACGTCCGATAACAAAGAGATGAAAGGCTGCGTCCATTTTATCGTCGGCCTTTACCACATGGTCAGGAGTCGGCATCTTGATAAAGTCATGAATTTTAATGTCATAGGCCTTCTTGCAGAGTTCTCCAAGGGGTTTGTGCCACAACCGAAAGTCCTTCTTCATCGACTCCATTGACATTTGAACCAGTCGATAATATGGAGTGGATTTAGGGAGGTCGATCTTGGGATAGTTAGGCTCCAGGCCCTGCACAACGTCCATGGGAGACATTTTCCCAACGATTTTCTCCATCACATCATAGACCAACAGGATTCTTTGAGGGGCCTGACCCGACTTGAATTCCTGATCGGCCTTTTCCAGTGCTTCCACCGCTTCCATAAAAGTGGCTTGGCTGGAAATGTGCGGAAACTCGTCAATCGACCGCATTAATTCCTTTACATTCATCTTTTCCATTATGCTTTTCCTTTCTTCCCAAATTGCGGTCGAATCCATGAGCAGGGAGATTTTTCTCCGTACCGGACGGCGGGTCCCGTATGCGGCCCGGCATGCATCCGACCAATGTTTAAGGTATTTCTAAAAAATCTGATTAGCATAAGATTAACCCCGTCCCAAAGGCTGCAAGGTTCCCCGACGCAGAATTTTTCCACCCTTTGTAAGGAGAGCGGTTATGGCTATTTCATCTTTCAGATCGATTTTTTCCACGCCGTTTTTAAATAGATTTTCCACGAAATAATACAAATTTTCCGTATACAACAAACTCGCGTCCATGGCCATCGTTTTGGGGATATCCTGTATGCCGAAAACATAAACGCCTAATCGTTGAATAATTCGTCCCGGTTCAGTGACCTCACAATTGCCGCCCTGGTCGACTGAGATATCCATAATGACCGAACCGGGTTTCATGGTGGAAATCATCTGTTCGGTAACCACGATGGGCGCGATTTGACCCGGCACATGAGCGCTGAGGATCACCACGTCAGCCTCTTCCAGATGAGGGCTGATGATACTTTGTTCAATTTCCAACCACTCATCTTCCAACGGCTTTACGTGACCTTCGGTTGTATATTCCCGCGGGACGTAAAATTTGATCACTTCGGCGCCTATCCTTTTGGCCTCAATGCAAGCGTTTCCTTGAATATCAAGGGCCTTGACCACACCTCCCAGATGTTTGGCAGTGGCAATAGCCTGAAGCCCCACGGCGCCTGCGCCTATGATTAAAAATTGAGCCTGCCTGATGGCGCCATTTGCCGTACCGATTAACGGAACAAACCTCGGCATTTGATTTGCCGCCATGATCACCGCTTTATACCCGGTGACCACACCCATAGAAGAGGACACGTTCATTTTCTGAGCGCGCGAGATGCGTGGAATATGGGCCATGGTGAAGGCGGTAATATTTTTATCCCGGAGCCGTCTGATGGTTTCATGGCTTTCAGATACCGCGGGGTGAAAACAGGCGATCAGGGTGCTGTTATGGCGAAGCATGTCGACTTCGTGCTTTAAAACCCGTTGGTTCAATGCCGGTTGATTTACTTTCAAAATGACATCGCATTCGGCAAACAGGCTTTCCGCATCAGGTATTAATTTTGCGCCCGCAAATTCATATTCATCATCGCTTATGAAAATCCCTTCTCCCGCTGAGGATTCCACAGCCACATCAAAACCAAGGTCAATGTATTTCCCAACGGTTCTGGGTAGCGCCGCTACTCTTTTTTCTTCAGCCAAGATCTCTTTAGGGATTCCGATCAACACGGTTGACCACTCTCTTGGCTCTTCGGCATCCTCGGTTCTTTGCAGTGTTGGGTAGCGTAAAGACACAAATTATTTTCAGGCGATATTTGATCGGCCTTCTCCCCCGTAAATAAGAGGCGAAGTTGATCTTCCCTCAAGTCTCTTAGTATTTGGTGAAACGTGTGCACACCAAATGGATAAATATGGTTCAAACAACTGGTATGGATAATGATTCTATGAAAACTCTTAGGTCTCTTTTTCAGTAGATTCAAAAGCTCCCAGGCCGAACTACCGTCAAAATCTCCTATCAGTTTTAAGTGCAGGTTTTCACTGCTTCGATGTGAGATGATTTTAAAATCCGATGCCATGATGTTGCCTCCATTATATCAAGGATCCAATTTTGTTATGACTCCCAGCCTGGAATCAGATTTTTTATGCTAAAGCATGGGAGGGTGGCAAAAGTGTTGGGTAAACAACGAGTTTCTCCCTCTTTTCTAGATGCAGAATTATCAAATTCTTCACAGTGTAAAACCGGTCTTCCTTCTTTCATGCTGTTTTTCAGTGAAAGACAATCTGATCGGTAAATACAAGTGCCGCATATTCCTTGAGCATTCAGTTCTTGATCCATTGATACTCTCCTTTTTGAAATAAGGTTGGCTGCAAATTCAGTGACCTTTTTACGTGCCTAAAAGACCAATCTCTGAGTAGAGCTTCTTTAATGCATTGTCGAAAACGGATGGATGTGGTGTAATCCTTAGTCTTTCGATAACTTTTCGCACTGACATGTTTATTCCATCATCGAAACCGTCTTGGACCTTTTTCAGCATTTCAACTAGTGCGTCGCTGGCAAGAATTCTGACGTCGTAATAAGTATTGTCATCGTCCAGTATGCCGAGTACCTGGCAAACCAGCTGATCGGACGGGTTTTGAATCTCCCCGACTCGTTTTAGCACCTCCTCGCGAAGTCGCCAGTTTCCCTTGTATCGCAGAATCCGAATCAGCCCGGCCTGACATTCATTCAATCCGCCGTTCTCCGCCAGTTCATCAAGGATATCCAGAACCGCATCCCAATTCATGAGGTTTCCAAAGGGATCTTGTTCCATTGATCTGCTCCTCATCTGCAAGTTCGTCTCTTTTGGTTTCAATTGATTAAAACCCATATTGTTCGGACGACCCATTTCCAAGTATTTAATAATCAAAATATTCTGCATGCTCCATATACTTATCCTCCTGCGCATGTGTAAGATTGTTCCGCCGGTTTGGATTGTGATGATCAGCCGGAACAGGGGGCCCGAATAGATGCCGTTCAAGGCGTTTGACCTTGCCTTCAGGTGTAATAAGTAGAAAATGGCTGTCTCCGGCATCATCAAGAAGGATGAAGGTTTTACCGGAGGCTCTGTTTTTGACCAACTCCATAGAAAATAACTCCGAACATAAATTTTTTGTCATTCATTCATGGCATAAATGTATCCCGTTATGCGTTGTTCACTGATTGTGATAGCAAAATGGATGCCAAACCCGATGGGTTGGCATAACACCATGATATATATAGAGAAGTTAACCAAGGATGGGGTCGAACAAAACACCCTGGCGGGAAAAAACCGCCCACTCAAGTCAATGAAAAGTGATATAAGATTCTGAATTATATAGAATTGTTGCGACGGGCGATATCGCCCATTAGCGGGCGTTTTTAGCACTCAAGAGAGGGACATCTTCCGGAAAAGCGCACGTCGGGAGATGCCTAATAGCGTAGCGGCCCGGGTTCTGTTGCCGCCCGCCTGATGCAGGGCTTTGACAATGAGGGATTTTTCCAATTCATCGACGGCTTCGCGCAGGTTATTTTTTGTGGTGACCGGTGCTGTTTTCAACTCGGAACCCGGTGCGAGAAATTCAACATGGCCCAAGGTTACATAGCGCTGCAATACATTGCGTAGTTCGCGCACATTACCGGGCCAATCATACTCAATTAGAATATCCAATGTGCGGCCGGGAACCTTGGTCATTTCGGAAGGGGCATTCATCTTGCGTAAAAAGTGTTCCACCAACAAGGGAATGTCCTGTTTTCGGTCACGCAACGGCGGCAACTGGATTTGTATCACCTGGATGCGGTAGAAGAAATCCTTGCGCATTTGACCGTCGGCGACTTTGTCGCCCAAAACGGCATTTGATGCCGATATAATGCGAAAATCCGCCCAGATGGTCTCCGTCCCGCCTACCGGTCGATATCCGCCGTCTTCTATGGCCCTGAGCAACTTGGCTTGCATGTTGACGGTCAGCTCACTGACCTCATCAAGAAACAAGGTCCCGCCGTCAGCCATGTCCAGATACCCTGGAGAATCTGCATGGGCGCTGGAAAATGCGCCTTTGCGGTGTCCGAAAAATTCCCTCTCAAATAGAGACCCTTGAATTGCACCACAGTTCACTGCCACAAACCGCCTGTTTTTTCTGGCGCTATGGTTGTGTATGGCGTGCGCAACCAGTTCCTTGCCCGATCCGGATTCCCCGAACACGGCAACACTTGCATCCGTTGCAGCCGCTTTAAGAATGAGCTCATAGACCGCTTGCATGGCCGGTGAACGGCCAAGGATTTCCCCCAGTCGATACCGATCTTTCAATGAGGATCTCAGGACTCGGTTTTCATTATCCAGTCGGGATGCCATGCGCTGGGCAGCCATCTGTTGTTCTTTTATCTCAGTTACGTCCTTGAAGGTTGACAATAAAGCCGGCCGCCCCTTGAAAGTAATCGTACTGTGACATACTTGCACCCAAATTTTTTTATGGGACCGAGTCAGGGAATGGACCGCTTCAATCCTGTCTCCGAAAATGCCATCCGCCGTCGACTGGTAGAGGTTTCCGATTTCATTCCCAAGGCCCGGGGGAGGGAGGTTCACCGGCCCGTTGCGCATTTCTTCCGTGGACGAAACGTTGAACATTTCACAAAAGGATGGGTTCACATAACAAAACCGTGAATCCTGAACCAGGGCGACACCTTCGGCCACTTGCTCGGTCAGTACCCGGTAACGTTCTTCGCTTTCCCTAAGGGCTTCTTCAGAGCGCTTTAACCACAACACCTTACTCAAACGTTCGCCAATGGCTTTTAAAAGGCGGTTTTCTTCTTCTAAGAAAGGTCCTTTGACGCCAGTCGGAGGCGTGTGGATATAATAAACCTCCACATCGCCCACGTGCTGGTCGTTCAGGATGATCTTGGTATTTTGCCGCCAGGGTGTTGGCTTGAAATTCTTAGAGACATACTCTTGATCATCCACCCGAATGCGTGCACATGCATTTTCCGGATACTGCCAGGCCTCAGGAATCAATTCAACAGCGCGCTGCATAATCCATGACAAGGAAACATCCTGATTTTCAAACAGGTTGGAAATGCCGTACAGACAATTGAGTTCTTTGATACGTTCGGCAAGCGCGTTCGGGACGGTGGTGACCTTCAGCGGTTTGGGAATATCCAAATAGCCGGCCGGTTCATTTATATTGAGGTCATCTTTCGGTTTATCCATCCATATGGCCTTTCCCATGGTCATCCGGTTTCACTGAATTGAACCAGGGCGTGAGGATCGGTGACCACAATCTGCTCGCGTCCGGACTTGATCCAGCCGTTTTTTTCCCACGCACTGAGTGTCCGGCTCACTGTGTACAAGGTTGTCCCGGAATAGTCAGCTATATTTTGGCGGCTAAGGGGAATGTCGATTTGAATCCCGGACCGGGTCTTCGAACCTGCCCTCCGCATGATCCGTAAAAGGGAGCGGGCGATACGTTGATCCACACGCTCGGTGCAAACCTCAAGGTAGCGGTTTTGCACGTCGTCGATACGTTCCAGAATGATGCCCAACAGGTTTATTGCGATATCCGGATATTGGTGCATAACTTGTAGCATCGTCGGTTTATCCCAAACTGTTACGTCTGTCTTTTCTACGGATTCAGCGGTAACCGGATAGTTCCAGTTTTTGAGAACGGCGACTGCGGCGGTCAATTCACCGGCACTGATATAGCGAAAAATCACTTCCTTGCCCTGCTCGTTGAGTTTGGTCAACTTTAACCGACCCCGATTCACGAGGACACAATTTTTAGCAGGACCGCCTTGATGAAACAGAATGCTTTTTGGTCGGAGTTTTATACTCCGACCTTTTTTTAATAGATCCGAATAGTGTTGATTGGAAAGGCCTTTGAAAATCTCTGATTCATGCAGGCTATCCGGTATATGTGGATTCGTATTCATCCGTATTGATGTCAGCTCTTTTCAGGGACCCAAAGGCTACGCGGTCTATGGCAGGCCAAAAGCGATAAAAAACGCCAATTTTTCTTAATTATGGCATACTTTATTCATCTTTGCTACCCTTAAATTCATCCAAGGGACTGAATGCAGATGTGTAAAATACAGTCCCGTTTATTGGGCCTCATCTTCGATGGCCTTATGGATGTTCCGGAGCAATTGATTCAGTTCAAGATGGTACTCCCGAGCCACATCCACCAGGGTGTGGAAGCCCTCCGCGGGACAACCCACGCACAACAGGCCAAGATCCATGAACAACTGCAGTGCCTGTGGGTGGTGGTCTAAAAGTTCCTTGACAGTGATGTCTGACGATAAAATCGAATTCACATTCTGCCTCTACATTTTTTCATTTTTTAGAAGTATTTTGGCAGGATCCGTAGATCTTACAAGATTAACATCCTGATCATCCACTATCCTGCCAAAATATTTTTTTATTACTTCCCTGCCATCATAGCCTCGATATCCGCTCCGACTTCGCCGATCGGTTTGATATCGAACTTCTCCACCAACACATTAAGTACTGTCGGTGATACAAATGCCGGAAGTGTCGGCCCCAGGCGAATACCTTTAACACCAAGGAAAAGAAGCGCCAAGAGAACCGCAACGGCCTTTTGTTCATACCATCCGATATCGAAGGAAATGGGAAGATCATTGATATCATCGAGTTCAAATACCTCTTTCAGCTTAAGTGCAATAACGGCAAGGGAGTAACAATCATTGCACTGCCCCGCGTCGAGCACTCTTGGGATACCGCCAATATCGCCAAGATCAAGCTTATTGTAACGGTATTTGGCGCATCCGGCAGTTAAAATAACAGTATCCCCGGGAAGCTGCTCGGCAACTTCGGTAAAATAGTTCCTCGATTTTTGACGGCCATCGCAGCCCGCCATGACAATAAAGCGTTTGATGGCGCCTGATTTTACGGCATCCACGACCTTATCCGCCAATGCGAAGACCTGGTTGCGTGCAAACCCACCTACGATCTTTCCGGTTTCAATTTCAACGGGAGGCGCGCAATTTTTTGCCCGTTCTACGACTTTCGAAAAATCCTTTGTGCCGTTTTCGGGTCTGTCCGGAATATGCATCGCCCCGGAATACCCAACCACTCCGGTGGTAAAAAGTCTGTTCAGATAGGTGTTTTCCTTTTTAAGGGGAACAAGACAATTGGTCGTCAATACAATGGGTCCATTAAAGGACTCGAATTCCTTGTTCTGGTGCCACCAGGAACCACCATAGTTCCCCGCAAAATGATCATATTTTTTGAATGCGGGATAGTAATTGGCCGGGAGCATCTCGCCGTGTGTATACACATCCACGCCGCTTCCTTCTGTTTGTTTCAACAGCTCTTCCATATCCTTCAGATCATGACCGCTGATCAAGATTCCAGGATTTCCACGAACCCCGATATTCACCTCTGTTATCTCAGGATGGCCATAGGCGCTCGTATTGGCCTCATCAAGAAGGGCCATGGTATTTACCGCCGTTTCTCCACATTTCATGACCAGACCCACCATCTCATCCACGGAGAGGTCCTTGGTTGTTGAGGCCAGGGCCTCCATGATAAACTGATAAATATCCTCCTTTTCAAATCCCAGGATCGCCGCATGGTCGGCATAAGCGGCAACGCCCTTTAATCCGATAATGAGCAGTTCCCTTAAAGACCGCACATCTTCATTTTCTGTTGCGAGAATCCCTACGGATTTTGCTTTTTCATGGAATTCCGCTTCATCATCGGAAAACCATGTGGCCGAATCATGCAGTTCCCCTTTGAAATCCTCACCGTTCTTTTCCTTGTACGCAGCGAAAAACCTGGTCTTGAGCCCTTCGCGGATTTTCAGTCCTTCCTTTATTTCATCCACAAACCATTCGTTTTTCCAATTTACGTTCGTAATGGTTGAGAAAAGTCCCTGCGCAATAAACAGGCTGGTTTTATTATCGACAATCCCCAGCTCTTTTGCCTTTTCACCATAAATGGAAATACCCCTCAAAACGTAAATCAGCAGGTCATTGAGATTAGCGAGGTCTTCCGGTTTCCCACAAACTCCTTTTACCGTACAGCCTGTATTCTTGGCGGTTTCCTGACACTGAAAGCAAAACATAATTCTTCTCCTTTATTCGTGTTAAGTATTTATCCGGAAAGGACCATCCTCTAGGTTCTTTTCGGACCTAAAGGCTCTAAAACCATTGTTAAACAAAATGATGTTCCTTGTGTTTTTCTGAAATGGCGGCTGCCAGATCATCCAATGCTTTAAAATCCCTTTCTGAAGGCACCCCTTTGCAGAGGACGGGTTCCAGCACTTCCACCTTGAGGTTAGGGATCATTCCCGCCAGTGTTTCCATCGTCTTCCCGCCCCATCCATAGGAACCGATGATGGAGAGAAATTCTGTTTTGGGTCGAAGTGCATTTGCCAGGAGGACGGCGTATGCCGCATAAGGATGAGGGCCTGCCAGAATGGTAGGCGTGCCGACGACGATTGTCGCCGCGTCAACCAGGGCCATGGCAAGTTTGCCGATGTCGCTTACGGCCAGGTTGAACTGTTCGACCCTGACGTCTCTTTCCACAAGGGACCCAACAAAATGGTCAACCATTAACTTCGTGCTTTCGTGCATGGATACGTAGGGGAGGACCACCGTATTCCCGGGGGGAGAGAGAACCCAGTCGCGATAGGCATCCATGATAAATGCCGGATTGCCGATGATTTGACCATGGCCGGGGGCGATCATTTGGATGTCATAAGGCGCAAGTTTTTCCAAATCCTTTTGGATGACGCTCCTGAAGGGCATCATGATTTCGGCAAAATATCGCTTGGCAGCCTCATAGAAACGACCTTCATCCGTGACAAAGAGATCGGTTGTTGCGATATGGGAACCGAAAAAATCACAACTGAAAAGGATCTTGTCTTCTTCCAGATAGGTCGCCATGGTCTCCGGCCAGTGAACCCAGGGAACATGTATAAACCGCAAGGTCTTGTCCCCCAATGAGAGGGTTTCGCCATCCTTGACGGTCATGAAAGATTCCTCGGGTATTCGCAGAAGATCACCCAGCATTCCTTTCGCCTTGGGGGTTGATATGACCTTTGCGCCAGGGTATTTCGCGAGCACCTGGGGGATTGTTCCCGAGTGATCCTGCTCCGCATGCTGTGAAACGATGTAATCGATTTTCTTGACGTCCTCGAGCTGAGATAACAGCTCATGGGCCATGGGAGGATCAACGGAATCCAGTAAAACAGTTTTCTCACTCCCCTCAATAAGATAGGCGTTGTAGCTTGTTCCATCCGGAAGGGGAACCAACGCATCGAACAGGCGCCTGTCCCAATCCACTGAACCCATCCAGAAAATGCGGTCTTTAATTTTCCTTGCTTTCATGGTCGTGTCTCCTTTTTAAGGTGATACCTCACAGATGCAACGGTTTCTTCTTTTTCATCAGCTCAAAACCCTGATGTTTCAATTATTCCATATTTCCATTGTCCTGTCCTGCGGAACCCGCTCCTACTGATCGAGACAATCCAAACCGGCAATTGGGCTTGAAGGGCTAGGGTTGAGTACAAAATAACGCTTCTTTCTTCCGGGGTCTTTGCGCCGGCGCAAACAAAATCGTTTTTTTATTGTGGGGCCTAAAAAAGGGTAATGATCGGTTGTTCAATGTTATCGGTTCAGGGTTGGAAAAAAAGGCCGTGGGGAATTATGGGAACCACCCGTTCCTTTGGCAGTAGAGAAGGGCTGTTTTTCCCTTATATTCTGTGAGCTTTGAAGTAACAAACCAGGACCCTGGATCCCCTATTCTGTCAAAAAGGGTGGGCCCAGCTTATCAATAGCTGTTAAGGAGATCCGATTAAAGAAAATGGTCTGCAGCCGCCCGAGGCCGAACATGACCTCATGGCATCTTTCGGCGGTTTGAACACTATTCCATGATCTGAGCGTGTTCCAGCCCCATGTGAGAGTCCCTGCTTCCGTTGTGCGAAGCACTTGGTTATGTTGGGAATATCTTGACATCGGGTCAACATCTGAAAGCAGTGAGGTACCATCTTTGTATACCATAACTGACGTGCCCAGAAAAAAGCGATTTTTCCAGATCATACAAAAAGGCGAGCCCGAGCTGCCTTTTCAATCACAAACGGAGAATCTCTCCCCTCTATAACCCAGGCATATTTTTTATTTTCTTCAGGGACCGCTCATCGCGGCTGGCTCGCACATGGCAGGCGCAATAAAGGCCATTGCTCCACTAACAGTTCTTCGCATTGAGCACCTTTTTCAACCGCGCTCACGGCATTTCCTTATTGCAATCGATTCTGGACCACCACCAGGAATTCACACACATAATCTTCTATAACTCTCATACATCCTTGACAATTTAACAAAATGGAAATACCGTTATTGATCAATAAGCATTGGGGACGCGTGAACCAAATCTTCAAGAAAGGGGATTTCCAATGATAAACAGTCGTTATTTCAGCCCTGAAACCTTCGCGTTCTTAGAAGAATTGGCTGAGAATAACAACCGGCAATGGTTCCAGAAAAACAAAAAGCGATATGACGCCCATGTCAAGGAGTCGGCCATCCGTTTTATCGTTGATTTTGAGCCGTTTTTGAAAAAGATCAGCAACCATTTTGTTGCGGACCCTCGACCTGTAGGCGGTTCGCTGTTTCGCATATACCGGGATGTTCGTTTCTCTAAAGACAAGCGGCCTTACAAGACGAATACCGGGGTCCAGTTCCGCCACAACCAGGGAAAAGATGTGCACGCCCCTGGATTTTATCTCCATTTGGAACCCAACAATGTGTTTGCCGCGGTTGGCATCTGGCACCCCGATCCAACTACCCTCGCAAAAATTCGAGATGCAATTATTGAAAATCCGTCAGGGTGGAAAAAGGCTGTGAATGAAAAGGCATTTCGCAACAGGTTCAACCTATCCGGAGACTCTCTCCTTAAGTCTCCCAGAGGATATGATCCTGATCATCCCTTTATTGAAGATCTCAAAAGAAAGGACTTTATCGGGATAACCTCTCTGACTCAGAATGCTGTTGAAAAGAGCACATTCCCAAAGGATTTTTCGGAGGCATGCGAGGCGGGAACATCTCTTGTCTCGTTCCTTTGCAGTGCAATTGGGCTGCCTTTTTAGACCGTTTTTTTATATGCATTCAGGCATATAGCTTTTCCTATCCAGGCACTCTCTGAACTGAAGTCTCCATATCTAAATCCCCCGTTGCGACCACAATTCCGCAAGGCGGGACGGGCAGTTTTTCCTTGACCCTCAAGGCCATTTCACCTATAATTCACCCTCGAAAATGCAGAACCTTATCACCTTATCATCCAGTCTTTTGAAGAATTCCTTACGCGTCGATCATATTAAAGAGCTACTGATGGTTTCTCCAAAATACCTTCTGATGATTCTTTCTGTTTTACTCTTGTTGCCATCAGTGCCCTTTGCAGACACGATTCTCCTTAAGTCAGATGTATGGTGCCCCTACAATTGCGCCCCCGATGCCAAGCTGCCCGGATATGCAGTAGAAATTGCGGAAAGAATCTTGGAGAAAGCGGGTCACACGCTCAAGTATGAGACGGCGCCCTGGTCCCGTGCCTTGAAACTCGTCAAAGACGGTGATACTTCGGCAATCATCGGTGTAACCAAAAATGAGGCCCCTGAGCTTATTTTTCCCGAACAGGAGATTGGCATCTCGGTCATTCATTTTTTTAAGAGAAAGGAGTGCCCCTGGAATTACAGAGGGATTGAGTCTTTAAGGGGTGTGAATGTCGGCATTATGGCGGACTATGAGTATGGTGCCGAACTTGATGCATATTTTGAAAAGAACAAGGGAACAAACAGGGTTCAGGTCATCAAATCCAAAAGACCGCTGGTCCTGAATATCAAGAAGCTGTTGGGAGGAAGGATAGACGTCATTCCTGAAGACAAGGCGGTTTTTACTGAGACGGCCAATTCCATGGGCGTCTTAGACAGAATCGAAGATGCCGGGGTGGATCCCATTGCGTCAAAGGCGGCGTTAGATGAATCCTTGGTATATATCGCCTTTTCTCCGAAGAATCCGCAATCAAGAGAATTTGCCAGATTGATCAGTGAGGGGATTGAGCAGCTGAGAGCATCGGGGGAATTGAGCAGGATTTTGGCAAAGTATAACTTGAGAGATTGGAGAGAGGAGTATCAGGATCTCATAAGAAAATATCAACAATAAGGAAAAGTCCAGATCATTGAACACGACGCTACCAGGGCGTTCACCATATGATCGATTTGCCTTGACGTGAAACACTCTTTAATCGTTTGATCATTCTGTTGAACATACCGGCTGGTCAAATACCCCATTTAGAGAGGAACTCCGTGAAGGAGCAACCTGACATCTGCATGCCCAGCTCCTGACAGCCGGTCATCAATCAGTCTCTCATTTCTCGAAACGACGACTCATTGTGTCCTCGAGACCTTTGAAAAACACCCCCTTTTGCTCTCTGAGGCGTCGGCTCACCTCTACGAGGCCCAAATGTCACTATGTCACGGGGGGACCCCATCGACGGCCCAGGAAAGGAGGGAACCGGGGCGCCCAGTTTCTTTGGATGGCGGCCCTATTTATCCAAAGGGGTTTAAAAATCCCTTCGATTGGGGTAAAAGGATCACTGGAGGGCCGTCCGGCCCTGAAAACAACTGAAAAGGAGATAAACAATGATCCGGGCGAAATTGTGGTTTCGATGTGCGGCCATGCACGATCCAGTGACGCCGGTGGTTGTGAAACCTTCCGTGATCGGGTGGGAGGCCAAGAGGAGGGACGTGGAACTGACCATCGAGCGGGCCTTTAATGGGGATGAACTGGTCCTTCGGATGAAGGGATGGGTGACCGTCGACGTGAAAAAGGTCATAGAGATCGTCAAAAGATACGGGTTCCTCAAGGTCCTGGATGAACGGGACCTGGTGGTGGAGATGGAGACGGAAAAGAAGTTTGAGGCCTTGAACAGGGAATTGGCAGAGGCCTTCGGCGATCAGTTGGACCTGGAAAAGGCATGACGGAGATAGATCCAGAACCGGTGGAAATCACCATTGACGGGGTCCTGGACCTGCATACCTTTGCCCCCGGAGACGTGTCCTCCCTTGTGAAAGAATATATCCGGGCCTGCCAGGAGAAGGGGATCCATGATATCAGGATCATTCATGGCAAGGGTCAGGGGGTTCTCCGCCGGATTGTCCATGCGCGGCTTGAAAGAGACCCCCGTGTCCTGGAGTTCGGGCTCGATGCCGGACCTTCGGGCTGGGGTGCTACCCTGGTGCGGCTCAAAGCCGACCCGGAGTGAAACCCAGCAGCCCCGTAGTGTTGGGTTTCACTCTGCGCTAACCAGCCTACACACAGGGTTTTGAGATTTGCGCGGGAACGAGGGGAAGAGGTTTCAGTGTTCGGGTTTCAGGTTTCAGGTTTTTCCAATCATCAATCGACAATCGACAATCATCAATCCAATTAAGAGCACACCATCCGTCGCACGGTCTCGAACATCCGGTCCCTGTCCACTGGCGCCACCTGTCTCACAATCCATTCCCGGAACTTCTGACCCAGAGGGAGCGACTGCTTATAGCTCATGAGATCGAGTCTGACCCCGAGGGCGTCTGCGACCTTTGCCGCCATGACCGGCCAAATCTCGCCGATATCGCCTACTACAGGGAGGCTACCAGGGATCCTGGCAAACCCCGACATCTCCATGCGGAAGGGGATGCGCATGGATGTGGCCTTTGGAAGCCCCTTGTCCACCGCAGCAGATACCATCCCTGATGATCGCTCCTTTTGCCAGGCCTTCTCCAGATTGGGGTCCAAGTCGATCCTCACGATCTTCTTGTCTCTGAGAGAATAGGTCCATCCCCCTTCCCAGTCCGCCCAGATTCCGTGTCCTGTAAACCGTTCAAAGGGCCCGTCATGGATCTCCTGGGAGAGGGCCAGGGCCGATTCGATGATCACGTCCGCGCCGGCCAGGAGGTGAGCCATCCGCTGACATCGTTCGGAGATGGGGATGGAGTCCCCGATGCAGAGTCCCACCTCGCCGCTGCCTACCAACTGGGGCACCGTAACGAGTACCGGGATCTGGTTCCGTGCCCCCGCCCCCATCATGGTGTAGGGATCTGCGCCGTAACCGGCCACCTGCTCAAAGGGAAGGCCGTGCCTTCTGGAAAGGGCGAGGACATCCCGGGCCAGTCTTTCCGTGCGAAGCCCGGTGGGATAGGCCATGTTCCCGGCCACCTTGATGATGGTATTCCCCTTGGCCCGTCTCATCCGGCGGTAGAGCGGGGCGTCAATGTAAACCTCCCGTTGATACGCCTCCAGGACCTTCTCTGATATGAGACTGACCTCGAACTGGCCGTCGCAGGGGAGCTTGTCCGCATCGAACCCAAAGGCCCTGCCGTCGATTCGTTTGACCTTTTCCAAGGCCCCTGCCATCTCATGGCCGATCACCGCAGAGCTGGTGGAGACCCCGTCAATGATTTTTTTGTGAATCAGTTCGGCAATCAGGGTCGTGACCCCCTCATGAATATTGGGCCCGCTTCCCACCACGGCCACCACCCTGCCGCCCCGCTCCTTGGCCTCGACGATCGCCCTGACGGCCTGGTCCACTCGAGTTCGGGTCCTGGGCGGAAGGGCTTGATACTGGGCATCTATGGCCGCTCGATCGATCTCATTCATTTGTCATCTACCTTTCTACCAGCAGATACCGGTCGGGTTTCAGGCGTGCGAAGATCGTAGCCCCAGGGCAGGGCGCAATGAACTTTTTCTCAAAGTCGGCCCCCAATACCTGAAAGAGCTCCACGCAGCAGGAACAGAGGTGCGCGCTTCGGTCAATGGAATAGGGTATCTTCCGGCCATTTTCTTGGACAAAGAAACGGGGATGGATGAAGTTGGCATGATTGGCCGTATGGGACCGGTACAGGAAATCGTAATCCTGGACATCTGAACCGAGTCTCCTGGCCCACCTCAGGTAGATCCGTTTCTCGGTCTCCTCCACATGCTTCCAGTCTTCGGGCATCCGCTCTCTGAGTTGATTGTCCCCGAAAAGGGCGCTCTTATCCTCTGAGGAAGCAAACCGGGGCGGTCTGAAGTCGGACTCCGTAATAGTGGCAAACCGCCGACACTCATGGTTTTCCAGTTCAAACGAGCTGACGACCAGGTAGAGGCCGTTCTTGTCCGAGGTCCTGTACCAGCTTCCCTGTCTGGCGCAGGTATCGTTCCAGACCTCAGGCGGGACAATGGAGATCTTATTGATGATGTCGAGGGGGGTGCAGACAATCCCCTTGGCCGTCTTTACCTTGATGTTCTGGGAGGATAGCTCTTCTCTCAAGGCCTCTGATTCGTCTTCTGTCATCCAGTAAACATATTTGCGGTAAGGACCTCTTTGCATGGACCGATTTCCTCCTCATTCTGGGGATACACTCAGGGCACGACCTGTTCCAGGACCTTGCCGGAGGCGTCCAGGATGAAGAGTCTGAAACCCGCTTCAGCCGCCTTCGGGGCCAGGTGTTCATATTGAATGGCCTGGACCTCGCATTTGACTCCCTGATCCCGTGCCAGAAGTTTCAGTCCATCAAGGGCCGCATCCTTTTCGAGCCAGACGGGGATGAACGATATCCCTTTTGTCTCATCCTGCTGCCCCAGAAACTGTTCATTTCCGCCCGGGTCCTGAACCACCACCCAGACCCACTGGTCATTCCGAATCATGTCGCTCATAAGCCCCTCTGTTTTTTTTGCGTTATTCTGGTCATAAAATCCCCGTTCGTCAACCCTTAACCCGGTGAAGTGTGGAGTTCGGAGTGTGAAGTGTGGAGTTTGGAGTGCATCAGGTCAAGAGATGCCAATCCCGTCAATCCCGTCAATCCCGTCAATCCCTGAATTCCTCAATTTCTGTCTCTCTGCTTGAAAAACGGCCTGAATTCATCCTGGTCGAACGCCGCATCGATCTCCTTCAGGGTATCCGACTTCCTCCGCTTCCGGTGCCGGATGAGATACCCGATATCCTCTAAAATGGCATAGTAGGCCGGCACCATGGAGAGGATCAGGACGGTGGAAAACCCCAGGCCCCACATGATGGCCGTGGCCAGGGGTGCCCAGAAGACCGACTTGCCGCCAACGCCCAGGGCCATGGGGGCCAGCCCGCAGATGGTGGTGAGGGAGGTGAGGATGATCGGCCGCATCCGCACGTGGCATCCTCGGATGATGGCTAAATAGAGTTCTTTCGGGTGCTCTTTTCGATATCGGTTGATAAAGTCGATCAGGACCAGGGAATCGTTGACCACAATCCCTGTGAGGGTCAACAGGCCGATCAGGGTAACGAAGGTCAGGGGGTTGTTGCTTACCAGCAGGCCCACCATGACCCCCAGGGTGACAAAGGGGATGGTGATCATGATGATGAAGGGCTGGGTAAAGGAGTTGAACTGGAGCGAGAGGATAAAGAAGATGAGAAAGAGGGCCATGACGCCCGCCTGGCCCAGCTCCATAAGAGAGGAAGTGGTTTCCTCCTGAAGGCCCCCGGCAATCATCCGTGCCCCCGGAAAATCGATTCGGATTTTTTCAAAATAGTCCCTTGCGATGGCATTGGCCCTCACCGCGGTCATTTTTTCGCCGCTCAGGTGAGAGAAGAACCCGGTCGAGCCCTCAGGGTCTTCCTGCACCTCCTTGATGTTGGCTGTCAGGCGGACGGTTCGCTTCCCGTTGTAGTGATAGATATTGTGAAATCCGGGGGTCAGACGGATATCGGCCAGTTCCTTGAGCGGCATCTCCCCGTGTCCCGGGACCATGAGCTTCAGATTCACCAGATCGTCAAAGTTGCGCCGGTATTCGGGCAGGTATTTCAGCTTGACGTCCTGTTCTTCCCGCCCCTGGTTGTAGGTGGCCACAGCCAGCCCGTGGAATGCGGCCTGTACCGCCATGACCAGATGGTTCTGGCCGATCCCTAATTTTTTGGCCTTGGCCTCGTCCACGGTGATCTCCATGAACTGCTTTTCCCTGGAAAAATCATCTTGGATATCCACGATCCCCCTGTGTCTGCCCATCTCTTCTCGCAGAAGACGGGATATGTTAGCCGAACTTTCCCATTGCGGCGACTGGATCTTGATATCCACGTCCGCGCCCACCGGGGGGCCTTCAATGAGGCGCTCCAGGACAAAGGAGGTGGCCCCCAGGGAGGTCAGGAGTTGCCCGGCCTCTTCCCTGACCCTATCCATCAACTCGACCACCGAGTGCTTACGCCCTTTTTCGTCTTTGAGAATCACCATCAGCATCCCGAAATGAGTCCCGTAAATCGGCTCGTAGTTGACCTCTTTCATTCCAGCCACGGCAATGGGGGCCTCTAATTCATCTCCGACCCGTTTTTTGACCAGGTCCGAGAGTGCCATGAGCGTCTCCCTGGACCTCTCCAGGGTCGAGTTGGCCGGCAGGTCGAAATAGATGTTGAACCTGGGAAACACGTCGCTCTTGGGAAACATCACAAAGTCTGTTTTAAAATAGAGAAAGAAGGCCACGACGGTCGAGAGCACGATAAAAAGAACAGAGATATAGCGATGATGAAGGATGACCCTCAGATAGGGGTAATAGATCCTCCTGAACGGCTGGAAGATGTCAAACCGACGCCTGAGGTTTTGGGCGCTCGTTTCGGGCGTTAGCTCCACCACATGGGAGGGAAGCATGAAATAGACCTCGAAGAGGGAGGCCGTCAAGGCGAAAATCACCACCTTTGGGAGGTCGGCCAGATACCGTCCAATGACCCCGCCCACCATGATGAGGATCGGGAAAAAGGCGGCCATGGTGGTCGTGACCGAGGCCACGACCGGGGCCAGGACCTGCCGGCTCCCTTCCAGGGTGGCCTGCAGGAGGGGCTTTCCGTTTTCTATGTGACGGAAGATATTTTCAAGGACCACAATGGCGTCATCTACCACGATGCCGAGGACAAGGATCAGGCCGAAGAGGGTCAGGGCGTTGATGGAGAGGCCAAAGGCCTTCATGAGGATGAATGTCAGCAGGAAGGATACCGGGATGCCCACAGAGGCAAAGACGGCATTTCTGACGCCCATGGAGACCCAGAGGACCAGAAAGACCAGCCCGATGCCGAACAGCCCGTTGACCTGGAGTTCCTTGATCCGCTTCTTGATTTCCCGGGACTGATCGAAATAGAGGGTCGTCTTGAGACCGGGATACTGGACCGGGATCTCTTTCATGAGCCTCTTGACGTCATCCACGATCTGGATCATGTTGACGTTCTTTTTCCGCTTGACGCCGAGGACCAGGGCGTTTTTCTTGTCGATAAGGGTCAGGGTCCGGGGCTTTTCCAGGGTGGGCGTGATCCGGGCGATGTCCCGCAGATAAACCGTCCCCTTGTCGTTGCTCCGAAGGACAATGTCTCCCAGGACTTCAGGGTGTTGGGGCTCCCCCACCATCCGTATGGCGGTCTCGTGGGCCTCCATCTCCACTGTGCCGCCCGGCAGGTTCCGCGTGCGGTCGGCGATGGCCTGGGCTACCTCGGGGACGGAGATGCCATAGGCGGACATGCGGCGGGGATTCAATTCAATCCATATCTCGGGTTCCCGCTCGCCCACGATATCCACCTCGGAGACCCCCTCTATGTTTTCAAAGGTGTCGCCCACGTCGCGGGCGATGTCCTGAAGCTGCATCATGGGGACCTGGCCTGAGAGCCCCACCATGCAGACAGGGAAGATGGCCACGTCGATCTCGAGCACGATCGGGACCTTGGCCTCTTCCGGGAGGTCGTCGACGCGATCCACCGCATTCCGGACCTCCTGCATGGCCTGGTCGATCTCGTAGTTGGAGAGGCGGGTGTTGAAGTAGACGTGGATCTTGGACGTGCTCTCGTAGGAGCTGGATTCAAATCGGCGTATCTCAGATATGCCTTTTAATTCGTCTTCGATTTTTTTGGTCACCAGGTTCTCCATCTCCTCGGGCGAAAACCCCGGGCAGATGGTGATAATCATCCCTTCTCCGATGGTGATGTCCGGGTCCAGGAATCGCGGCATGGACCGATAGGCATAGATGCCGAAGATCAGGATGAGGAGGAGGGCCATGCGAACGACAATGGGCCTCGATACGGAGAATCGGGTAAGAAACATAGAAGAAGTGCCTAAAGTGAGTTTAAGTGCCTAACAAGGACACAGGGGTAAGGGTACGACATTTAGCCTTTCAGCATAGGAGAAAAATGGACGGATGACAAGCCCATCTGCTCAAAGAGCCTGGCCAGATTCAGTGAATTGACCATATCGGTAAAGATCTCGCCCATGAGGGTGTCTGCACTATCGCGTCCGATGACCTTGTAACGTTCGGCCTCTCCATTGACGAACTGGGTTGCGACCGCGCCCTTCTCACCTGTCAGCCTGGCCTCATAGCTCATTTTGACCAACCACTCGCGGCCCACCAGGTCGAGAGAAAACTCTTTCAGGACAATCACCAAGCCGGGGATTCCCGCGGTCTTGTCTGAAAGGACCTTCACGCCTGAACGCGCCAGTCTTCTATTGAAGGCCTCCCTCATGAGAGCAGGGACCTGGAATATCCCGATATTCGACCCCTTCTGGTTAGTCTCCGCAACGCTCAGGGAAACGGCATTGGAAGACCCCTTGAATTCCTCGTGGGCCCCTCCCCTCAGGATTGACTTGTCTGCCCGCCGATCCTCGATGGTCAGGGCTATGGCCCGTCCCTTTAAGGCATCAGATGGGGTCGGGAGCATATACTGGACCTGCAATTCGGGGATGGTCGTCGCGCACGAAACCATGCTTAGCAGGATCAGCAGGGCCAGCAGGCCCTTGATGACATTGCAAGAGAATGATCGATTTATCCTTTTCATGGGTCTGTCCTCCCTTTTCGATTGACGATTGACGATTGATTATTGAAAAACCTGCAACCCCCATTCCCTAAATCCCTTAATCCTACAGAAGGACACCCATATGTCAAGCAAAAGGCTCCACGAAATCAAGGCAATCGCTTGTTCTGCCTCCCCGCGCGCGACGGAATCCAATTATGTGGATCCCTTGTTGACTTTTTCATATAATCGTCCAGGGAGGCGTGTAGGGTCTCTTCGGCCAGGCGGGCGCAGTGGAGGTGATCGGCAGGGAGGCCTCCCACCGACCGCTGGATCACGTCAGCATCGATATCGAGGATCTCGTCCGGGCGCCTTCCCGTGGCTAGGTCTGCGGCAGAGGATACACAGTTGAAGCTGTAGGCGCATCCATCGGTCCAGTGGGAGGTCTTTTCGACATGGTCGCCCTTGAATTTCAGGCATATCTCCATGGTATCTCCGCACGACCCGGTAATTCGCGCCCTTCCATCGGGATGTTCCACATGGGGGGTGAGCCAGTAGGTGATGCCGATCCAAATACCGACAATCACAAAGAGGACCCCGCCGACGAGAAGAAACCAGAGGATATGCTCGATCATAGTATTCTTGCTAAGGGCTGAGAATTTTGCAAACGCTCACGGGTTCACGGCTGAGCGATCTATCACTGTCGGCATTTTATACCGGAAACAGCCCGATAGTCGAGCGGAAAAAGGAGTCTGATCAGGCGCCCTAAAAGGCCGTGATCTGTCCCCTGATCGAAACCAGACATTCCAACATTTTTCCTTGACACCAAAGTATAGTGTGTGGCATGTAACGAATTTCACAAAAGGACGAAAGTCTGTAAGCAAATACAGTTTCTAACAAAACCGAACCGGTCAACAAGCAGGAGACAAACATCATGAGTCAAAAAAAACCAAAAGGCCCTGTCATGGTTGTGGGCGGGGGGATCGCCGGGATTCAGGCGGCCCTTTCCCTCAGCGATGCGGGCTATGGCGTCCATCTCATTGAGCATACGGGCTCATTAGGCGGCATGACCCCCAAACTTCACCGAATCTATCCCCTCTGCGCATGCTGCAAGGTAGATCCGAGGATTGCCGCGTGCGAACAGGACCCCAACATCAACGTCATGGTGAATGCCCGGGTATCCGGCGTTTCAGGGAAACTGGGCGGTTTCAGCGTCGCCCTCGAGACACAGGGGGGGAAAAAGGAACTGGGTGCAGGCGCCGTCATCCTCGCCGCAGGCATTGACACCTTCAACCCCGCCGATCACCAGACCTATTCCTATGGTCAGCTCCCGAATGTCGTCACGAGCGTGGAATACGAACAGATGCAGAAGCCATTAGGCCCCGGAGGAGGGGTGCTGAAAAGGCCCTCGGACGGCAAGGCCCCGAAAAAGATCGCCTGGCTCCAGTGTGTGGGGTCCAGGGACATCAACCAGTGTGATGCGCCCTACTGCTCTTCTGTCTGCTGCATGTACGCCCTCAAAGAGGCGGTCAACACCAAGGATGTGGACGACGAGATTGAGACGACCATCTTCTATATGGACATGAGGACCCCCGGCAAGGGCTACGAAGACTACCTCAACAACGCCATCGACAGGGGCGTCCGCCTGATCCGGAGCCGGGTTCACACGATAGATCCCGCCCCTGAAGGCGATGATCTCCTGATTGCCTATGCGGATGAGAGCGGGCGCCTCGAAAAGGAAAACTTTGACATGGTGGTCCTTTCCGTGGGGATACGCCCGGCCAAGGAGGCCATAGCGACCGCCAGACAGATGGGCGTCCGTCTGACCGACGACATGTTCGTCGATGTGGAACCCTTTCACCCGGTCTCCACCAATATCCCCGGCATTTTCGTCTGCGGCGGGGTCAGTGGGCCTCACGACATCAGTCAGTCTATGATACAGGCCACGGCAACGGCCTCTGAAATTGCTGCTATTCTGGCTCCTGAACCCTTTTCCTCCCCGAGAGCGTATCCAGCCCCGTTAGATTTAGAAGACAAGGAACCCGAGGCCCTGCTGGCCTTTCATCTGTGTCCCGGTATGGCTCCGGATCTGGGGAAGGAGCTGGAGGCGTACGGCATGAAGACCCCGGGCGTCAAGGCCGTTTCACGGGTCGATGGAGACATCGTCAACGCCCTTGTTGACCAACTGAAGAAGAATGGGGTCAACCGGCTGGTCTTTGCCAGTTGCACGCCCGTAAGCCACAAGGCCCTCATCGAGGAGGCCCTGAGAACAGCCGGTCTCAACCCCTACCTCTACGACCTTGTGGACCTGAGGGCGATCGACCCCCAGACCGCCACGGCCCAGGTTCAGGACCGGATCCGTATGGGCGTGGCCCGTGCCCTCCTCATCTCGCCGCCTGCCTTGAGGGAGATCCCGGTGGTCAAGAGCGCTCTGGTGGTGGGCGCCGGCGTGGCCGGTCTCGAGAGCGCACTGGCCATTGCCAGGGAAGGATATGCCGTCACCGTAGTGGAAAAAGAGAAAGAGATCGGCGGACACGGACGGCACGTGCGCACGACCTGGCAGGGGTACGACGCCCAGGCATTTCTCAAGGGTCTCATGGCTGCCGTTCAAAAGGAGAAGAATATCACCCTGATGACCGAAACGCGGGTCAGGGAGAACAGGGGGGTTGCAGGAAATTTCGTCACCACCCTCGACCAGAAGGGAAAGACCCTCGAGGTCTCCCACGGCGTCACCCTCCTCGCCTCGGGAGGCGACCCGACCCGGCCGAAGGGATATCTCCTGGGAGAACACCCGAAGGTCTACGTCTGGTCAGACCTGGAGCGCAAGAGGCTGGAAGACCCCGCCTCCATTGAAAAGGCCCAAAATGCGGTCTTTATCCAGTGCGTAGGGTCCCGTGAGCCGGGCTGCCCCCATTGCAGCAATATCTGCTGTACCTTTTCGGTGCGGGCCGCGGTCGATCTAAAGGCCAAGAACCCGAACATGAATATCTATATCCTGTATCGGGACATCCGCACGATCGGAGAAAGGGAGAATCTCTACCGGGAGGCCAGGTCCAGGGGGGTCATCTTTATCCGGTACACGGCGGACAACAGACCGGTGGTCGAGCCCGGGGCCGATGGGGATAGCCTCCGTGTAGTGGTATATGATCAGGTCCTTCAGAAATCGATTGCCCTCCAGGCGGATTTCGTCTCCCTCCAGACGGCCATTGTGGGAACGAACAACACGGAACTGGCCGACATCTTCAGGGTCAACTTAGACCCGAACGGCTTTTTTGCCGAATCACCTGAAAAGATGAAACCGGTCGATGCGACCGCAAAGGGGGTCTATGTGGCCGGGCTTGCGGGGTATCCCAAGGATACCATGGAGAGCATCGCCCAGGCCAAGGCCGCGTCTGCCCGGGCACTGGAAATCCTTGCACAGAATACGATCCAGGTCGGGGGGCTGGTGGCCGAGGTCCTTCCGGAAAAATGCGCCGTGTGCTGCACATGCGTCAGGACATGCCCGTTTCACGTGCCGGTGATCGACCATGATCGGGGGGCCGCCTTCATCGATCCCGGCCTCTGCCGAGGGTGCGGAATGTGCGTGGCCGAGTGTCCTGGAAAGGCCATTATCATGTCCACGTGCAGCGACCCGATGCTGACCCGTGCGCCCTCGATCCTCTTGGCCACTTAGCGAAGGATCAGGAGATACGACGATACGTTTTCAGACCATAAATCGTCAATCGACAATCATCAATCGACAATTTCAAAGGGAGATGGTAGCATGAATGACTTTAAACCCCGAATACTCGCCTTTTGCTGTTCCAACTGTGCCTCATCTGCCGCTACCGTGGCCGAAGGCATGAAAAAGGCGTTGCCGGACAATGTAAAGATTATCCAGGTCCCCTGCACCGGCCGGATCGAGATCCTGCATCTCCTCAAACCATTTGAAGAGGGCGCGGACGGTGTGTACGTAGCCGGATGCCAGGAAGACAGTTGCCAGTATGTGAACGGCATTGCCAAGGCGGCCAAACGGGTCGCCCAGGTCAAGAAGATGCTGGAGGAACTCGACATCGAACCGGACAGGATTCGCCTGTTTCACCTCAGTGCAGGCAAGGGCCAGGAGTACGTGGAAGCAGCCTGTGAGATGGTCGATAAGGTCAAGGAATTGGGCCCCTTCCTGCCGGCATAAACCCATAAAAACGCTGCGAGGAACGAATAATGATAGTTGCACAACCAAAACCTATCAAGGAAGTCCTTGAGATGGTAAAGGATTTCAAGAAAATCCTTGTCGTTGGATGTAAGGGCTGCGTGACCGTGTGTAATGTGGGGGGAGCCAAAGAGGTAGGTATCCTGGCCGCCTCCTTGAGGATCGCAAGAAAGCGGAGCGGTTATGCGATCCAGGTGGATGAACACACCCTCGAACGGCAGTGCGACCCGGAATATATCGATGAACTGAAGGATATCATCGGGGACTATGACGCGGTCGTTTCCACTGCCTGCGGCGTCGGCCCCCAGTTTCTTTCAGAGAGATACCCTTCGACCAGGGTCTTTCCGGGGGTCAACACCCAGTTCATGGGCGGCGCTGAAGAGCACGGAGTCTGGTCCGAGAGATGCGCCGGCTGCGGGACCTGCGTGGTCCACTACTTCGGTGGGCTCTGCCCCATCGCCCGGTGTTCCAAGAGCCTCCTCAACGGTCCCTGCGGCGGCTCTTCCCATGGAAAATGCGAGATATCCAAGGACGTTGAATGCATCTGGGACACCATTGTCAACAAGATGATGGAACAGGGGCGGCTGAGCGAACTTCTGGAATTCAGGCCGCCTAAAAGCTGGACCACAGCCCGGGACGGCGGACCGAGGAAAATGATCAGGGAGGAGCTGGTAAAATGAGCGACTACAAAGCAGGAAGCAATCTGGAAAAGGTCTTGAGGTCTGGACAGTTCGCTTTTACCGGTGAGTGCGGTCCCCCCCAGGGTGCCAATGTGGAACACCTCAGGGAAAAGGCACGGCACCTGAAGGGGTGCGTGGACTCCGTCAATGTCACAGACAATCAGACCGCAGTGGTCCGTATGTCCAGTTGGGCGGCATCCCTCATCCTTGTTCAGGAAGGGATCGAACCTAACTTTCAGATGGTCTGCCGCGACCGCAACCGGCTGGCCATCCAGAGCGATATCTTAGGCGCCTATTCATTAGGCATCCGGAACATGCTCTGTCTTTCAGGGGACCACCAGAAGTTCGGGAATCATCCCGATGCCAAAAATGTCTTTGACATCGACTCCATGCAGTTGATCCATACCGTCAAGACCATGAGAGACGACGGAAAATTCCTAAACGGGCAGGATGTGGACGTGCCGCCCAGGCTCTTTATCGGCGCGGCCTCCAACCCGTTCGCAGAACCGTTTGATTTTCGGGTGTACCGGCTGGCCAAGAAGATCTCGGCAGGGGCGGATTTCATCCAGACGCAATGCATCTACAATATGGACAAGTTCAGGGAGTTCATGAAGCGGGCTGTGGACATGGGACTCCACGAGAAGTGCTATATCCTGGCGGGCGTGACTCCCATGAAGAGCGTCGGTATGGCCCTCTATATGGCCAAACAGGTCCCTGGCATGGATGTCCCGGACGGCCTGATCCAGCGACTGCGCGGGGCCGGAAAGGGAAAGGCGGCTGAAGAGGGGATCAAATTTGCCCTGGAGCAGATCGAGGAATTCAAGGAAATGGAGGGGGTGGCAGGCGTCCACCTCATGGCCATCGAGTGGGAACACAGGGTCCCTGAAATCGCTGAACGAGCGGGGGTGCTTCCGAGACCGGTGGTATAAATGAGGCGCAAGGCGTCAGGCGGTTGAGTGGTCAAGTTGCTAAGCTACTGAGACTTGCACCTGCTTATCAGCTATCAGCCATGAGCTACGAACCATTCAGTGTAAGACGCAAGGCGTGTGAATATATCGGATGGTTCATGCCCGCAGGATCCTTCAATGATAGGTCCTGCGGGCTTTTTTTCTTGAATTCCTTATGAAAACATCCATAATGAAAAACTAGTCGTGAATTCCTTAATTCCTCAATTCGGGATCCCTCAATCGTGCCCTCATCCATGATGGGCATATTCAATGGATTGAGTGATTGCGGACCTGCAAACGGCGATCCCAAGGTTTCTATGATTATCACAACGAAAAACGGGCGGCAATTCGACAGCAACCAGGACCTTACGGCAAGCGAACGTCATATCCTCCAGAAGCTGTTCCTCTGGGAATCCATGGCCTCCTCGCTCCAGGAATTCAGAGAAAAGAAGAAGGCGGCCCTGTCAAAGGGATGGAATGATTCCGGCCCTGTCAAGCAGAGCGAGACGCTCAGGAAGATTATTCTCCACTTGGAAGAAAATGTAACCCTCCGTCTGAAGAGATCCTGAGGAACTGATAATGAGATTACCCTCTGTGAAATCAGATCCCGGCGCATATGATCCTGTCACACTGGTCCGTGGAATGCAGGCGGGGCAACCTCTGCACGTAGCCATCGTCGGGGGGGGGGAGGCCTGCCGCAACCTGCTCCAGGTCCTGGATGCAAACCGGCTGTCACGGCTGAGAATAAAGATACTGGGCGTCGCCGATACCGATCCTGTGGCCCCCGGCCTGCGCTATGCACGGGAACTGGGCCTCTTCACAACCAACGACATGCATCGCCTCTCGGACCTGGAGGGTCTGAACCTCATCATCGAGCTGACCGGATCGTCCGAGGTCAGGAACGAGATCTTCAGGATCATGCCCCCAAACATCTCCATCATGGACCACATGGGCGCCAGGCTGCTCTGGGACCTCATTCAGATAGAGATCGAGAAGCGCGAATTGGAGAGAAGACATGAGAAAGAGGAGGAGAGGGAAAAGAGATATTCTCAGATCATACTCGATTCACTCCCTTACCGGATCATGGTGGTCAACATGGACATGACCGTGGAAAGGGTCAACCAGACCTTCCTCGATGAATTCGATTTCACCCAGGAGGACGTCCTGGGAAAACACTGTTATGAAGTGCGATATGGGCTGCAAAAACCGTGCGGAGAGACGGGACATGCCTGCTATCTGCTGAGCATGAAGGAGATGAGAAAGGATAAGCTGATCAGCACCATTCGGGAATTGCGCAACAAGAACGGGGAAGAATATTTCGATGTCATCACCGCGGCCCCCATCTACAATGAACATGGGGAGATGGTCCAGTTGCTGGAGGCATCCAGGGATGTTACCGAGCGGATTCGATTGGAGCGGGAGGTGCAGAAGTCCAATATCTTTTTTCAGAATGTCATCCAGAGTGCGGTCGATGGCATCGTTGTGGTGGATACCAAGGGAAATGTGCTCATTTTTAACGAGGGGATGGAAGACCTGACCGGCTACAAGGCCGAGGAAATCATGGAGCATGGTCACCTGAGCAGCTTCTACGACATCGATGTGGCCAAGGAAAACATGCGAAAGATGCGTAGCGACCAGCACGGCCCTGTGGGCAAACTGAATCCAACCACCATGTCCGTGACCACCAAGGACGGGGAGGAGATCCCGGTGACCCTGACCGCCTCCATCATCACCATCGACAACAAAGAGATCGGAAGCGTCGGCGTATTTACGGATATGCGGGAGGTCCTCAAGATGCGAAAGGACCTGGAGGAGGCCCATGTCCAACTGGTCCAGTCGGAAAAAATAGCGTCCGTGGGGCGAATGGCGGCAGGGGTTGCCCACGAAATCAATAACCCGTTGGCCGGGGCACTAATTTATGCAGAGCTGCTCAAGGAAAGACTCTCGGACGATCCCCAAGGCCAGAGCGATATTCAGGAGGTGATTAATCAAACCCTCCGATGCAAGAAAATCGTTGCCGAGCTACTGGAATTCAGCAGACAGTCGATCGGACAGACATCTTCATTCAGTCTCCAATATCTTATCAGCCAGTGTCTGAATCTACTCGTAAACCAGGCCCTCTTTCATAACATCCGGGTCGCCACGGAGATCGAACCGGATATGCCGGAAATGGCCGGTGATATCGGTCAACTGCAGCAGGTCTTTACCAACCTCTTCATCAACGCGGCCGATGCCATGGAGGGAAAGGGTCTCTTGACAGTCACTGCCAGTTACCAGCCTGAGCCTTCGCGGTTTGTCATCAAGGTGTCCGATACCGGCCCCGGAATCCCGGTCCAGTTGAGAGACAAGATATTCGACATCTTCTTTACGACCAAACCTGTAGGCAAGGGCACCGGACTCGGCCTTGCCATTACCCGGAACATCATTCAACTTCACGGGGGAACCATTGCCATCAAGTGTCCCCCCGACGGGGGGACCACCTTCCTTATTGAACTCCCTCTGGAATTTTCAGAGACCCCGACATCTGAACCTGTTTTTGTGGGACTGGATGAATCATGAACGAGACAATTACTATCCTGGTGGTAGATGATGAAAAGGCGATCAGGGACGGGTGCCATCGCGTGTTGACCGGGAAGGGGTACGAGGTCGTCACCGCTGAAAATGGCCAGATCGCTCTGGATGTTCTGTCCAAAGGTCGGATCGATATCGTCCTTCTCGATCTCAAGATGCCGGTCATGGGGGGCGAAGAGGTTCTTGACGTCGTCCGCAAGACCTATCCTGACATACCGGTGATTATCATAACAGGGCATGGGACCGTAGACACGGCCGTGATATGCATGAAAAACGGGGCCTATGATTTCATTACCAAGCCCTTTCAGATCGATCAGTTTCTCCTCACCGTTACTCGGGCCGCTGAAAAGAGACGGCTGGAGCAGGAAGCTAACCAGTTGAAAGAAGAGAACATTCGCAACCTCTACGATCTCAATCTGGAAAAAAGCCGCCTCAAGACCATCATCAACCGAATGGGCAACGGCGTCATGGTCACCAACCGCAACTTAGAGGTGGTCCTCCACAACCCGGCGCTCATGCGATTGATGGAGATATCCAGCCAGCCTGAAGGTCCTATCCCCATCTCCGGGATCATCATGGATGAATCTCTGATAGACACACTCAAACAGATCCTGAACGGCGAATTTGCCCAGGAGCGATCGGTCTCACAGGAGATTCGGGCTGGGAAAAATGTCTTGAGGGCCATCTCAGCCCCGGCCCTCGGCCCGAATATGGCCGTTGTCGGAACGGTCACCGTTCTGGAGGACATCACCGCTTACAAGCAGCTCGAGGAAATGAAGTCTGACTTTGTCAATATGGTGGCGCACGAACTCCGCAGCCCCCTTGTTTCCATCCGGCAGCTCAACAGCGTCCTGATAGAGGGGCTGGCCGGTCCGTTGGAACAGAAACAGGAGGATTTCATCAAGAGGGGGATGAACAAGATCGACGCCCTCCTCGAATTGATCAACGATCTCCTCGATGTGGCCCGAATCGAGGCCGGCAAGATGGTCCAGCACCGGGTCCCCACCGACATGGGCCAGATCATAGGGGAGGCTGTGGCCCTGATGGAACCGAGGGCACAGGAACAGGGGATAAAGCTCACCCACTCGTGCCAGGAGCTGAAACCGGTCCTGGCCGAGCCCAAGAATATGGAAGAGATTATCAACAATCTCGTGAGCAATGCCATCAACTACTCCCCCGAAGGGGGTTGGGTAACGATCGTTGCGCAAGGCCTTGGTGAATATATGGAGATCCGGGTCGAGGATACGGGCGTGGGCATCTCCCCTGAAGAACTCCCCAAGATCTTCGATAAATTCTACCGTGTGAAACACCCCAAGACCCGTAAAGTCATGGGCACGGGACTCGGCCTGGCCATTGTCAAGGGGGTGGTCGAGGCCCATCATGGGACGATCGAGGTGGAGAGCGTCGTGGACAAAGGAACCACCTTCAGGGTCCTTCTTCCGATGATTGTCTGATCTGGATGCTGGTTCCTGGTTCTCAACTTCAGGCATTTTAGGCAGTTGCAATTTCAGACTCTATATCTGTAACTTCTCTGTAACTTGCGGAGAATTTAGGCTCTCAGTTAACACCTTGTAAAAAACAAAAAAATCTCTGTGTCTCTGTGTGAGATATTTTTGGTTGCGGCTATGCCGCGTTAGGCATTTGTACATTTCACCCCATGAAAGATACCCGAGATATCCATCAGGTGCTGGTCGTCGATGACGAGGCCGTGGTGCGAAACGGCATCTGCAGGGCGCTCAGCGAAAAAGGGATGGGAGCCATACCGGCTGCCAGCGGTCGGGAGGCCCTGGGTTATCTGCAGACCCAAGCCGTGGACCTGGTGTTGTTGGACATCCGGATGCCGGACATGGATGGCATGTCTGTCCTGAAACAGATCCGCGCCACATATCCTGACACGGATGTGATCATGATCACGGGCTATCCGACCATCGACTCGGCGGTTCGCTGCACCAAATTAGGGGCCCTGGATTATCTAGCGAAACCCTTCCGTCTGGATGATCTGGAGGCGGCCCTCCAGAAAGCGAACCTCAGTCGTGTCTCAACTCAGAGATACGCCATCGTGGACAACGGTCTCAAGATAGACTCGGAGAGGCATCTCATTGTCGGCCAGAGCCGACCCATGAAGCGTATATTTGAAAAAATCCTGAAGGTTGCACCCACCGACAGCACCGTTCTGATCACTGGCGAGAGCGGCACAGGCAAGGAACTGGTGGCCCAGGCCATCCACGCCAACAGCCCCCGCAAAGACCAGGAATTCGTGGCAGTGGACTGTTCTTCACTTGTGGAAAGCCTGCTTGAGAGTGAGCTGTTCGGACACGTCAAAGGCTCTTTTACAGGCGCCCACCAGACCAAGCACGGTTTCTTTGAACTGGCCAATCACGGCACATTCTTCTTTGACGAGATCGCCAACCTGAGCCTCAACATCCAGGCCAAGCTCCTCAGGGTCATTCAGGAGCGGGAGTTCATGAAGGTCGGAGATCAACGTAAGATCAATCTCGACATACGGATCATCTCGGCATCCAACACAGAACTCTCGGAGTCGATCCGGAAGGGGACCTTCAGGGAAGACCTCTACTACCGGTTGAGCGTCGTGCCCATACACCTCCCCCCGCTCAGGGAGAGAAAGGAAGACATTCCCCTCCTCATCCGCCACTGCATCGGCAAACTGAGCCGCAAGATGAAAAAATCCCGCCTCGAGGTCTCCCCGGAGGCCATGGACATCCTGACCGAATATGCCTGGCCCGGCAATGTAAGGGAACTCGAACACACCATGGAACGGATCCTCATTCTCGAGGAGACCGACAAGATACGGCCCGCGAACCTCCCGACTTTTATCACCCAGCGACAGGGAGAGCTGCAGATGTTTTCCGAAGAGCCCCTCTCCCTTGAGGAATTGGAGAAAAAATATATCTCATTTGTGCTCAAGCGGACCAAAGGGAAAAAGACTGAAGCGGCCGGCATCCTGGGAATCAATCGAAAGACCCTGGCCGCCAAGATCCAGAAATACGGCATTCGTTGATTCATCAGTTCGCCTCATGTTTCGTAGCGTGTTACCCTAAGCCACCAGGCATATATTTCTTCACCAGCGAGGGAAGAGATTTTTCACCAGCTTCCTGCTTGTCACAGATGCGACAACATATTTGCGGATGCCACTCAGGCTCCTGTGTATGCCTGTTTATGCGCGTTTCGTGCTCGTTTAGCGCAGCTTTGAGAAATTCGATTTGCCCAATCCTTGAGCGTTTCTCTGTTGATGTCCGGGCCTTTCATATTACCCTGGTTATCAACCCCTATTATAATTACACCACCACGGGTATTTGAAAATGCAACGACTGTTACAATGGTCTCCTTGTTGAATCCTGCCTTGAATTGAAGAACCCCGCCGCAAACAGCGGGGAATGCGCTCGCTGTGAATTTTCAACGGTCTCAGGTTCGCCGTTCCGGATCAGTTTTTCAACGTCCCATAACTGCATTAGATTTGCTCCGATAAAAAATCTTTATCCCTTACACCATGCCCCTGAAACGATCTGTTTTCATATGTAATTCCTACATGTTAAATGAGTTATTTACTTACTGAAGGACGTCCCCCAGGTCCACGGGTTATCTTATATAGTTATCAATAATCTTCCGGTCCAGACCTTCCTTTTTTATCTCTCTGAGAACCGTATCAAATTTTCGGGCAAGCAATTCGCCCCTTTCACCCAACGCTTTTGAAAAGACAGTATAGGCAGGATATTCGGTTACAACATGTGCGACTTCAAGCTCATTCTGAAGTCCGAGCTGCCTTGCATTGAACATCAGAGGCATTTCCGAGCCCATTGCGGCATCAACACGTCCCGCCGCAAGCATACGTACCAGTTCTTTCTGATCTCCGTATACCTCTTTGTCAAGTCCGCGGATATTGTCAAATTCCGGGCCGTATGAAAAATCCCTCACCACACCCGCTTTTTTATTTCTCAGATCATCAAATCTCTTTATCTTTATATTGTTGCCTTTCCGGATCATAATGACGTTTTTCTGAATATGCACGTTCTCCTTTGTATAATACAGATATTCCGCCCGTTTCTCGTTGTATAGTGCGGCAACGAGACCGCTTACATCCCCGTCCTCCGCAGACTTCAGAGCTCTTTTCCAGGGCATGACCTGAAATTTCAGTCCGACTCCGAGCCGTCTGCATACCTCACGGATGATATCCGCATCAATACCGGTCACTTTTCCTGCGTCCTCCCATTGAAACGGAGGAAAATCTTCCAGAACAGCCAGAGTGATTTCATCGGCCGAGGCTCCTGCCGGCAACAGAACCGCAAACATGATTAATATTATAAAATGCTTTCTCATTTCGCATCTCCTTTCCGTTTTCTGATTTCCGCACTGATTGCGAAAATCGCCTTGCCAGATGGATTTCGTCTCTGCGCCGGAAGGCTTGCAGAAATTCAGATAAGAAGCTGTTTTCGGCAATAAATAGGTTTCGGGACGTTCTTTACTAATTATACTTTTGTTTTCCTCCTTCTTAAGGAAGCCGCAATGGCAGCAGTGGTGACTCCCAACTGGCGAGCGGTTTCTGCAAGGGACAGACCCAACTCATTCACCAGCTTTTCAGACAAGACAGATCGTGCCCTCGCAACATCGCGGGTGCGGCTTCCAGACTGCAATGCCTGGATGCTCACTTGGTTCTCTCTGCAAACCATTTCAATCCGTCGAACCGCTTCATCACGCCGCTCTATCAATGGAAATTGACATCTCACTCTTTCATCGGCCTGTCTCGTGATGGCCTCTACAAATTCCCCACTCCCCAGAATGCGTTCATCGCTCTTCTCGGCTATCCCCAGGCGCCTTAAGCTCCTTACCGCCGACCATCCTCCCTGGGACCGGATCAGACCACCCCCCACCAGATCAGACCGGCGTCCCTGGCCCACCCCCTCCAGAACAAAGCGCCGGTACTTCTTTGTCGCCTCCCTAACGGTCCCCCCAAACCACCTCAAGACATACGCCACATCTTGCCAGTCCCTTTTCACCTTTCCCATAATAACGCTATGACCACACCATGGGTACCGGTCTAACTCCTCTATGCTCCTTACATTGCCGGCCCTCAAGGGATTCAGATGGATATACCGAACCAACTCCCTGAAATACGGATCTTCCTCGCACACAATCGATTTGTATCGGTTCTGAAAAAGGTGACCGTGGCGGTGATGCCGGCGGTTAAAAGATATGGCATAACCGGTCAGCAGGCGCCGCATATAGGCCGGGAGTCCAAGAGGACCACTCCGAAGCAGGAGGTGCGCATGGTTGTTCAGCAAGGCCCAGGCATAAATCGCGGTATCGGTCTCAACCGCAAGATCGCCCATTCGGTCCATTAGATTCTTCCGGTCTTTGTCGTCCGTGATGATTCTTTTCCGCTCAATGCCTCGCACCATAACATGGTGAAGCGTACCCGGCGCGTCCAATCTGGCTCCCCTCGGCATGGCATTTCCCCCGGCCTCATCCATATCCCCTGTTTGCCCTTCCATTAACGCATTATGTACAATTTGTAAAGAACGTCCCGTAATCCGTTATCCGCTAATCGCGCTATGTTGTCAATGACCGCTTCGGTACTTGGAGATTCCTCTTGCTTTTATGTATCCCAAAAGATACAATTTATCCATGATCGAAATCCGGCAAACCGAGGCATATTTTCATTGGTTCGACAGCGTGCGCGATCGACAGGCACGGGCGCGCATCAATGCCCGTATCCGCCGTCTGTCGCTTGGCAACTTTGGCGACGTGAAGGCGATTGGCGAGGGCGTCTCGGAACTGCGAATAGATTTTGGTCCCGGCTACCGAGTGTATTTCGTACAGCGCGGCCAGACGTTGGTGGTTTTGCTTGCCGGCGGCGATAAACGTACTCAAGACCGGGACATCAAAAAAGCGCTGAAACTGGCGCGAGAATTATAGGAGACTATCATGACAAAGACGAAAACCCGCCCTTGGGATGCTGCAGAACATTTGGAAACCGCAGAGGATATGGCCGCTTATCTGGAAGCTGTACTCGAAGAAGGCGACCCCGCGCTGGTGGCGGCAGCTATGGGGGATATCGCACGCGCGAAGGGAATAACGCAAATCGCTCGCGAAACAGGTCTCGGACGCGAGAGCCTTTACAAGGCATTATCACCCGAAGGCAATCCGGAGTTCGCTACGGTACTTAAAGTCGTGCGGGCGCTCGGATTACGGCTTCACGCAACCGCGGTCCAGCCATAGACTTTGTACCGTTATCCGCCGTTGGCCCCTGTTCCGCAAGAGCCACCTTCACCCGGCCCCTGAAGGAGCGAAGCGCACCATTCGCGGTGCATCCCCCACTTGGCCGCCCGGGCGGTCTGAACGTCCAGGGGGTTAAGACAGGAGTTGCAGACCACCCGAACGCAGGTCTCGCCGCCTTCCGGCGTCATCCGTTCCAGGGCCTCGCCCGCCACCTCCATCAGGGAAGAGCTGAAAAACCCGGCAATCCGGTCGTACCGGCAGGCGCCCTGCAAATGGGTTGCCAGGAAATCCTTCAAGGGACTGCGGCGTGAGGAGCAGCGATGGATCAGTTTTTCAACGTCCTGTAACTGCATTGGATTTGCTCCGATAAAAAATCTTTACTCTTTACACCATGCCCCTGAAACACTCTGTTTTCATATGTAATTCCTACATGTTAAATGAGTTATTTACTTACTGAAGGACGTCCCCCAGGCCTCATTGATTTTTCAGATATTTTCGAAGGTCGCCACAGAGTTCCTTTTTTCGATATTTGGGAATCCATGTTAGATGATATTTGCATTCCTATTTCGTATGACTTAGACTCTGTTCATTATTCATTTTAAAGCCTCTCTTTCTGTGAATTTTGAGCGGTTCACTCTTAGAGGGGCTTTCATATAATCCCGGAAATGTCAAACTTCAGGAGTCCTCCGGCACAGCCGAAGGTTTACCCTGGATTAATTATGAAAGGATTTGTCTACGCTCCAGTCGGTGGTGGCGGCCCCTTGGGTACGGAGGCATGGAAAGAGGCAAACGTTAAGATATTAACCGATCTTGAGCAGTGTGGTGAGATATCAGGTTTTTCCATTTACGAGACATTACTGTGTCAGGTAACAAAAGAGGAGAAAACCCAGATCCATGGGTAGGGAGAAACCCTGCAAAACCTGCAACCTGTTTGGTTCGGAATGAAGAATAGGGAAGGAAATGTTCAGCACCTTTGTATCCAGACAATCCGATCAGTGATGGACTGCCAATGTCGTCAATAAGAGTCGGTTGTCCGCAATCTAAAAACAGGATCTTTATCCTATGCCTCTTGGTAACATTCTTCCAGCAGGCATATTTCTCGGTCTTTTTTCTGTATCCTGCTATGCTCAGGCAGCAGGGCTATGCGTTTTCCACCATAGGATGGCTGCTGAGCATATTCAGCATCGCGACAACAGCTACAAGACCCTTTGCAGGAATGGTCACGGAAAGATACGGGTTCAGGAATACCATTATTGCCTCTTCGTTCGCAATGGTGGTGAGCGCGCTTCCCCTTCTTTTTTTGAAAGACAGCTTTCTGATACTGCTTGTGAGGCTCCTCATGGGGTTCTTTTTCAGCATCTCTATGGTCGCTGTTTCCTCGTATCAGTCTCTTGCTGTACCGATAGAAACCAGGGGAAAGCTGTTTGGGTGGATCTCCACAGGTTATGTGCTGCCCCAGGTGGTGTTGCTCCCCATATGGGAATACCAGGTAACTCATGGGCATTTTATCGCTTATCTTGCGTTTCCCCCCCTGCTTGCCGTCCTGGCAGGGGTCGCTTCTTTCTTTCTCCCCAAGATTTCCAGGGCCGAAAGGGAGAAGGCTCAAACAGAAACAGAAAATGGGGAGTGGGGCAGATGGGAGGATCTCTTCAGACTTCCCCCCTTCTGGATCCTCCAGATATCTGCGTTTCTTTTCGGATTCATAAATTCGGCGGTCCTTCAATACATGCCTGCGCTGCTTAACACCAGGGGTCTTATAGCAAGCTATTTTATGGTCTCAAATGCCACCATGGCGATCACCCTCAGGATCTTCACTGCACGATTGCTTGATGCGATCAACAGGAAGGCCGCCATCGGTTTTGCAATAATGATTATGGGTGTTGGGCTGCTATTTGTTCTGCTATCCGGCAGCAATGCCGCACTTATCTTTGGAGGGTTTTTTTATGGCATAGGGATGGGGTTCGGGTTTCCGATCATCCTGGCACTCATGCCCGATGTCATTCCCCGGAACCTCAGGCCAAAGGGGATATCGATTAGCTTTTTGACCATCGATGTGGCCTTTATCATCTGTCCGTTGGTCATCGGCTATACAAGCGCGCTATTAAGACTCGATACGATGATGCATATATTCGGTTACTTTGCCGCGATAGCAGGCCCCCTCCTCTACTTTGCCTTCTGGAGACGCGTCATAAAGAAGGAAAGCGTCTGATCCCTGAAGGGACAGACTCAACTCATCCACCAGTTTTTCACACAAGACAAATCGTACCCTCGCAAGATCGCCCATTCGGTCCATTAGATTCTTCCGGTCTTTGTCGTCTGAGACGATTCTTTTCCGCTCAATGCCTCGCACCATCACATGGTGAAGCGTACCCGGCGCGTCCAATCTGGCTCCCCTCGGCATGGCATTTCCTACGGTCTCATCCATATCCCCTGTTTGCCCTTCCACTAACCGATTATGTACAATTTGTAAAGAACGTCCCGTAACCCAACACAAATGTTGTGGTTCTTTTACGTTGACGCACAAGAGGAATTTCGCTATTCTTTTCCCCCGAAGAGGCGAGTTCTTACCAAATTGAAGGAATGTATTTATGAGGCTCAAAGGGTTGGTTATAACCATCATTCTTCTCAGTGTGCTGTGCACAGCGGGAGGATTCATGGCCTCCTGGCAGGGAGGAAAGAAGTTTACGGCTGAAACAGAGCAGGCCTTTTTAGGTCTGACCGATCAAAGCCAACCCTTTCTTCCAATCGTTAACCCAAAACAATCCATGGACGAGCTGCCCGAGCCAGTCCGTTTGTATTTGAGCAAAGCCCTTTCCGACAGCAGCAAATCAATCAGTTCAATCCGAATTAAGCAGACGGGTAAGATCAAGACCACAGAGGATTCCCGATGGGACAACCTCGCTGCCACCCAAGTAATATCTCTTAACCCTCCGGGCTTGGTTTGGAGCGGAAAGGTGGATTACGCGCCGTTGACCCCATTGACGATAATGACGTCGCTTCTTGGTGGAAAAGGGTCGACTCAGTCCAAGCTGTGGGGGCTGATTTCACTTTTTGAAAACAAATCATATTCAATGGGCAAGTATCTTCTCCTTCGTTGGCTGGCTGAAGCGGTTTGGTATCCAGAGGTCTTGTTAAAGGGGAAGGGCGTCAAATGGGAACAAGCGGAATCCAAGGTCCATGATGCGAGTACAGCGAAAATCACTATGGAAGTAGACGATCTTAAGGTTGAAGGCGAGTTTCACTTTTTCCGCAGCTCCGGTGCTCCGATATTTTTCATCGGCCAATCGATTGATGGTTACAAATGGTACTGTGAGTATTCTGGCTGGAAACAGATTCAAGGGCGGCAAATCCCGACGAAGTTAGTTCAGGGCGTGTACCATGGAGCCAATAGGCAAGAAAGACTAATGATATTCGTGGATAAAATTGAATATTAGTAATCTTTTTAGACTATTAACGGTCTGGATTAGATGCGGCACACGCTCGTAAGGCCAAGTGGACACTATTTGAAAAGGGAGGGCAATCTATAAACCATACAGTTCTTTCGTGTGCGAACACGCAAAAGAGAATAGTAGGAATGGTTTTAATTTTGACCTTTTGTCCGCTGTGTCCGTCTATGACTCCGTACCCTTCCCAATCCCGCCTCAGATATCGCCATATGGCTATAAAAAATCACTGCTTCTTTCACCAGGGTTAAGCATCCAGAATCAAAACCCATATTTTGTTGAATGACCTTTGGGTAGTTTTCGCTGGCGCTCTGAATCGTCTCCTTGCTGTCCTGGAGCAGGGGCGGCCTCCCGGCCGATACTCTGAAATGAGTCCTGCCTGACCGGTTTAGGTTTCGGTTTTGGCTTCAGTTCCGGCTTTGACTCAGGTTTAGGCTCCGGCTTAGGTTTTGGGGGTTCTTTGATTGCGGTTCTCTTAACGTCAGGCTGAGGAGGAGTGGAATGACTGAATCTGAAATCGTCGGCATTAATATGGCCCCAACCACCTGAAGCATTATCAACAAGCCGTATCTGCCCTTGCTGACCGGCCCAGGGATTGAGATCCCATTTAACACGATGCATTGTTTCCGTATTTCGACCAGATACAGACAATACTTTGTTTCCCGAAACAAGAAGCTCTACTCTTGTCTGAAAACTGCTGCCTCCTCCGACCAAGAAACTCAAAGAACCTGTAGGAATAGTAAAAACATTTGAAGTCAAAGTTCCTATCGGACCGTCTCCTTGAACACTTCCCGGAGTTTGAGATCCAGATCCTTGATATTTTTCAAAAGTACCAATCCAATAATTTCCAACATGCTTAGATGGCTGACCACGACGTCTTGCGGTTGGGTTATCACCATAGGTTGGCTGGTGGTTAAAAGCGGTTCCGGTTTTTGTCCAACCATTGGTCCTTCCGGTTTCAAAGTCCAAAGTGAACCC
>CAYPDL010000005.1:0-65616 GCA_964409475.1 uncultured Desulfobacteraceae bacterium
ACCGATTTGCAGGGGATAGGATCATCCTTTGAAGGGGTTTTTCGACAGTCTTGTTCAGTCAACAAACAAACGATAGGAGATTAAAATGAAGGCAGAGTTCACCGCAATCATAGAAGCCGCACCCGAGGGCGGCTTTTGGGCTATCTGTCCGGAGGTTCCTGGCGCCAACGGACAGGGTGAGACGATAGAGGAAACCAAGACTAATCTGCGGCAGGCTATTGAGCTGATCTTGGAGGACCGCAAGTCTGACATTCTCCGAGGGCTGCCCGAGGATGCTATCCAAGATACGGTGATGATTGGATGAAAAGACGAGACTTGGAGCGAAGGTTGAGAATCGCAGGTTGCTACCTGAAACGGGAAGGAAGGTTTCACAGGGCAGGCTAAGGCACAAAGATTTTCTTTATTTTTTACAGGATGTTAACAAATAAGGCAGTAACTTCTCAATAAGTTCGGGTAGGAACAATATCCATATTCTTAATATGGTGTAATCGAGATTAATTTGAATTATTGGAGTTTAGGCGTAAGCCTTTTATGAAATCCTTAGGGATGAATTCCACCCGAACTTATTGAGAAGTTACATAAGGCAGAGTTACTTCTCTGCTGTGCCTGGTCGGCGCTTGCGAATCGTGCCGACCCGAATTCGCGTGTTTAATACATAGGCGGACTCAGTCTGTTTGGGCCAGGGCTTTTCATCCCATTCCACGGCCTTGACCCTGGCTACGGTCCGCTCAATGTTGCCTTGTTCCTCTTCAAGAAATTTCTGAACCATAGCAAGAAACAGGGGGGCCTGCTCCAGGGATCGATGCATGTGTGCACGGGCGTCCGGGCCGGTATGCACGAGCCTGTGTCCCTGGCAGAGGATGTCGGCGTCCAACTGCGCAAGGCTCTTAAGGGAGCTGACATAGGCATCGTAATCCACCAAAAACTCGGTGAAGATGTAGCCCGACCCGTCGTCGCAGCCCACTGCCTCCGAGGCGATCAGGAGCTTCTTTTCAGGCACCCAGTAACTCATGAAATCCCAGGTGTGGCCCGGGGTATTCATGACCTCTACATGGCAGTCCGAATCGAGTTCAATGATCTCGCCGCCCTTCAGTTTTAGATCCAGGTCAAAGGGCTCAAATGGGCCGCGATAGATGGTTCCATCGATTGAGGATTCCATGGACCGGCCTGCCTCTTGATTCAGCGACCGAATCAATTGAACCGCCTTGTCCCTTTCAAGGATGTCTTGGGTGCGCTCCGAGCCGGCGATCTTCATGGTTGGGAACACAGCCTTGAGATAGGCGGCGGCGCCGATGTGATCAAAATGGGAATGGGTGAGGAAGAGGTAGCCCGGCGTCCGGTTGCCCAGGACCTTGCGGATATCCTCCTCGTACCTGAGGCCCAGGGCCGTCAGCCCTGCATCAAAGAGGACCGGGACAGGCCCGTCCATGAGATAGACGGGGAATTGCGCGTTTCCCACCACATAGAAGTCGTGGGCAATTTTTCCTGTCTGGTTATATTTCATTGAGATAGATTACTCCCTTCTTCTCCTGCCTTTTCTTGCAGATTTCCGGCGCATACTTGCTATGATTTCATCCAAATGTCAAGGTCTAAGGGGGCATAGCCGCAACCAAAAAAGAACTCACACAAAGCCTCAAAGATTTTTTTACAGGACCTCAGCCGATAAAAGGAAAGACCATGCTTTTGTCATGTCGCTGTCTTTCAGCATTGGAAAATAATATTGGTTGAAGCCGGCGGGTGGGGCATCAAAAATCGCTTGACAAAGTTAGTGACATTTACTAACAGGAATAACCGTTTGAAATCATGTCAGGATATTTTTTAAATAGTTGTCTAAAGTAAATGAACGCAACCACCCATATGCGGAAAGGCGGGTCCGCAGGGCTGCACTTGGCGATGGGAGGGAGAGAGGGGGCGCAAGGAGATCATGGGTGACGCAGCAGGTTCCGGCAGGTCTGGGGGCGTCGCATCGTCTTTTCCCCCGGGAAGGATAAAGATCGCTGAGGCTTTGAGGTCGTTATTGGAAAAAAAGGATTTCGGTTCCATCACCACGGCCGAGATCGCCCGGACGGCCGGGGTGACGGAAGCGCTTATCTACAAGTATTTCAAGGATAAGAGGGATCTCCTCTACGAGGTGCTCAGGGAATACCTGGAGCATTACGATACCCGTTTTGAGGTCGATCTGAAGGGGATCAGGGGGGCCTTGAACAGGCTGCGGAAGCTGATCTGGTCTCACATCAATGTGTATGCAACGGACCGGGTCTTTGCCAAGATCCTTCTTGTCGATGTGAGGAGCTTTTCAGACTACTATACGAGCAGGCCCTATGAACTGGTCAAGAAATACAGCAAGATCATGCTGGGGGTCATCGAGGAGGGGGTCGCCGACGGAGAGATCCGGGAGGATATCTCGCCCCTCATCATGCGGCAGGCGATTCTGGGGGCCCTTGAAAATGTGTGCCTGACCGGGGTGGTCTTTGACCGTGAGATCTCGCCTGACGAACTGACAGAAAGCCTCTGCGACCTTCTGTTCAACGGTATCGCAAAAAGAAAGGCCGCAGAGATCCTGGGTCCGAGGTAATTGGTCACGGTACAGTGGTTAAAAGGCTGACGCCTGAAATCCGTATAAGTGCCCTTAAATATTGGGATGATACGGTCCGCACGCCTGATTGAAGGAGAAGAGCAACATGGGACAATGGATGGATGGATACCTTGAGAAGCTGGCCAGGGTTCGGGAAGAGAATGCCCGAGGCGGCGGGGACGACCGGATCGCGCTCCAGCACGAACTGGGGAAATTGACGGCGAGAGAGCGGATCGATCTCCTGGCCGATCCCGGAACCTTTGAGGAACTCGGGTCTGTTGTCAGGGAGTTTACCTTCCCCCCCGGAACCCAGGGGAGACCCAGCGCGGCGGATGGCGTGGTCATGGGGCGGGCGAAAATTGACGGAAGGGAGGTCATGATCTACTCCCTTGATTTCACCATTATGTCGGGCGCTGTCGGGGACCAGGGAGTCTGGAAGATCGCGGAGCTGATCCAGATGGCAGGCCAGGAGCAAGTGCCCATCATCGGCATCTTTGATTCGGCAGGCTCCAGGTTCGGCTTCAAGAACGGGTTTGTGGGGCTCCACGGTATGGGCAGGCTGGTGCGCAACTACTGTCTCTATTCGGGCGTGATTCCCCGCATCAGCCTGGTCCTCGGACCCTGCACAGGGCCCATGGCCCAGGTCCCGGTGTTGTCCGATTTCCTGATCATGAACGAAGCCACCGGATTTCTGTGGATGGGGGGAGAGATCACGTCAAGGGATGCGGGTTCGGCAGAGTTTCACATGCAAAAGAGCGGGCAGTGTCACTTGGTGGCCGAGAGCGATGAGGAGGCCATCGGCATGGCCAGGGATCTGCTCCGGTTTATGCCCCAGAATTGTTGGACAAGGCCCGGCGTGGTAGAAACCGGTGATGATCCGGACAGGCGGGAAGAGGCCCTGCTGGATATCATGCCGGATAATCCCAAGTTCACCTATGATATGCACGAGGTGATCGAACTGATCACGGATAACGGGGAATTTTTTGAAATACAGGAGGACTTTGCCCCCAACATGATCGTGGGCTTTGCCCGGTTCGATGGCATGGTTGCGGGCATTGCCGCCAGCAACCCGGATGAGCTGAGCGGTATCATGGAACCCGATTCCTCGGACAAGTATGACCGGTTTCTGATGTTTTTAGATGCATTCAACATCCCCCTGGTAACCATGTCAGACACTACTGCATTTCCTCCCGGCGATAAATGGGAGCGGAAAGGGGTCATTCGCCACGGGGCAAAGAACCTGCACGGATACTCCCATCTGACCAACCCCAAGGTGACCATCGTACTGAGACGGTCATACGGCGGGTCCAACATCGTGATGGGGTGCAGCAAGATGGGACCGGATTACATTTACGCCTGGCCCACTACCGAGTTCGCGCCCACCGGACCGGAGATGATCGTTCAGGCGGTGTTTCACAAGCAACTGGCCCAGGCAAAGGAAGACGGCAATTACGAGGATGTCTACAACTTCTTCCTCAATATCCTGAGGGAGGAGTTCAGCGTCATGACCTTCGGTAAGATGTTCACCACCTGGTACACGGTCCACGAGGTGATCGACCCGAGGGAGACCCGGTCCCGGATCATCCATGCCCTGTATGCGACTGTAAACAAGAAGGAGTCAATGCCGGACAAGCGGCGCTTTATAAAGCCGGCGTAAATAGCTCATTGCTGGTAGCTGATAGCTGATGGATACTGGATGCTCAATAGGGGAGATCCCGCAGGATGCGGGATTGCTGGTTACTCGCTTTTCCAAGTTTGAAGTGACGAGTTTGGAGTGCTTAAGTGAAAAAAGGAAAAATTCCGATTATAACTTTTAACTCCACACTCTAAACTCCACACTTTAGTCACTTTATCTCACTTTAGTCACTTATCAGAAGTGTCCATGTAGGGAGGTATGGCAACCATGGGAAAACGAATGGAAGCGGCCATCAGGAAATATCAGGAGATACAGGAGAAGAATCTGGAGGGGGGCGGGGCACAGCACATGGAACGGCAGCACAGCCGCGGCAAGCTGTCTGCCCGTGAACGGATCGAGGCCCTCATCGATCCCGGGACCTTCAGGGAGCTGGGCTCCTGCGTGGGCACCACCAGCGTGCGAATAGACGGACGCATCCCCGAGGCCCCCTGCGACGGGGCCGTGGTGGGAACGGCTAAGGTCAACGGCCGCATGATCATGGTCCATGCCAGCGACTTTACGGTACTGGGAGGCTCGGTGGGGGCCCAGCATATGCTGAAATTTGCCCGGCCCATTGAGCTGGCCGCCATGTGGCGCATCCCCTATGTGATCCTCCTGGACTCCTCCGGGGGTCGGCTGGGCTATAGGGACGTGCCTATGGCCGGGATCGACTGGCAGTTCAGAGTGCAGTCTGTCTATTCCGGCGTGATTCCCCAGATAACCGTGCTCATGGGACCCTGCATTGCCGGGGGCGCCTATATTCCTGCCCTCTGTGATTTTCTGATCATCAGCAGAAACTCGGGCAACATGTGGCTGGGAGGCCCCCGTCAGACCCAGGCAGCCACCTCGGAGGTCATCGACCGAAACGTGGGCGGCGCGGATTATCACATGCGGCTCAGCGGAAGCTGTGATTTGGTCGGGGACACGGACGAGGCGTCCATCCGGCAGTGCCGGCGGCTGCTCAGCTACCTGCCCCAGAGCTTCAGGGAAGCCCCTCCCATGTGGGACCAGACCGATGATCCTGAACGGGAGGTGGAGGCACTGGCCGATATCGTTCCGGGCGACTACGAAGAGACCTACGACATGCATGAGGTCATCGGCCATCTGGTGGATGAGGGAGACTATTTTGAGATCAAGGACGAATACGCCAAAAATCTGATCACCTGTTTCTGCCGGTTTCACGGCCAGGCGGTAGGGCTGGTGGCCAACAATCCCATGTATCCGGGGAGCATTCTGGAGCCGGATTCGTGCGACAAGTACTACCGGTTTCTCCAGGTCCTGGACGCCTACAATATCCCCTTGGTGAACCTGGTGGACACGCCGCCGGTCGTACCCGGCGAGTCGGACGAGGCACGGGGCCTTCTGCGGCACGTGGGGAAGATCACGGATGTCTATGCCACGGCCACCGTTCCCAAGATCAGCGTGGTCCTTCGGGAGGCCTATGCCGATGCCGGGAGCATGATCATGGGGGGACTCAAGGGGATGGGCGCGGACCTGACCTATGCCTGGCCCATCGCCCGGTTCGCGGTGGAGGCCTCGCAGGCAGACTACCGGGAAGTGTACGGCAAAGGGATCGAGGAGGATGCGTACGATGGCTATCTGAAACGCTCGCGGGAAACGGTGGATGTCTTTGAAACAGCCCGCACTTGGACGGCCCAGATCGTGGATGAGATCATCCTCCCCAAGGATACGCGGAAGAAGATCATCGAGGCCCTTGAGATCACCCGGAACAAGGAGGAAAAGCTCCCCGGCCGGGCCAAGAACCACACCGTGCCGCCGGTTTAAGGATTGATGATTGATGATTGGCGATTGATGATTGCGCCTCTGGCGTCATAGGGCATTTGTCGTTGGTCATCAGTTTTTCGACTTTCGGGCGAACACATTTTTTGACTGTCAATCCATAGGATTGTCAGTTTCTCAATCGACAATTATAAATCAACAATCAATAATCACAAATCAACAATCCAAAGGGGGTAACAGATGAGTTCAAAGACGGTTATTACCTGCGCCCTCACCGGGATGCTTACCGATCCGGCCATTCATCATGTGCCGGTGACCCCGGCGGAGATGGCGGATCACACCGAGCAGGCCTATAATGCGGGGGCCTCGATTGTTCACTGTCACTTCAGGAATCAGAAAAACGGTCTGGGACATCTGCCCACGTGGGACCTGGATACGGTGGGCGCCATCCTGGCGGCCATCAAGACCAGGGTGCCGGAAATCATCATCTGCATGAGCACAGGGGTGGTGGGCCCGGATATCTCAGGCCCCGTGGCCTGCCTTGAAAAATTCAAGCCCGAAATGGCGGCCTGCAATGCCGGATCTCTCAACTATCTGAAGCTGAGGAGCAACGGATCGTGGGCCTGGCCGCCGACCCTCTTTGACAATCCGGTTGAAAAGATCCAACAGTTCCTGAATGTGATGACCGCCAACCAGGTGGTGCCGGAGTTTGAGTGCTTTGACACAGGCATTGTCCGGAGTGTCATGCTTTTCAAGCGGAACGGGATGTTTGAAGGGGACCCGCATATTTCGTGCGTCATGGGGGTGGCCAGCGGCATGCCGGCAAAGCCGGAATGGCTTCCCCTCCTCGTGAATGAGATGATCGGGGGAACCCATTATCAGGTTATTGCCGTGGGGAGGGAGGAGATATGGGCCCTCCACCGCAGGTGTGTTGAACTTGGGGGCAACGTCCGGACCGGTCTCGAAGACACCTTTTACCTCCCCGACGGCGCCAAGGCCGGGAGCAATGGGGCACTGGTGGAGGCCCTGGCCGGGATTGTCCGTGAGGTGGGACGCGATATTGCCAGCCCGTCCGAGGCACGGGAGATACTGGGCCTCAAATCGGCATAGCCTTAGAAGCCAGAGGTCGGTGGTCGGAGGTCAGAGGTCGGAACCAGCAATCCCGCTGAAGACGGGATCTTCGACCAGCCTCCAGTATCCAGTAACCAGCAACAGCAAATAGAGGAAACTCATGAGCGGAACTGAAGCAAATGCCAATCGCATCGAGGTGAGGGCGCCCATGTCGGGCGTATTTTACAGAACTCCTGCCCCGGATCAGCCTCCTTATGTGAAGGTAGGGGATGTGGTCAAGAAGAAACAGGTCCTGGGTCTCTTAGAGACCATGAAGGTTTTTCAGAAAATCAAGTCTCCCTCGAACGGGACGATCGTGGAGATTGTGCCGGACAATGAGACGACCCTGAAGGACAATGACCTCGTCTTTGTTTTGGAGAAGGGATAATCCATGTTCTCCAAGATATTGATCGCCAACCGGGGGGAGATTGCGCACCGCATTATTCGGGCATGCAGGGAAATGGGCGTACGGAGTGTTGCCGTCTATTCCGAGGCGGACAGGGATTCGCTCCATCTCACTCTGGCGGACGAGCAGGTATGCATCGGCCCGGCGGTCAGCGCCAAAAGCTATCTCAACATGGAAAGCATCATCAATGCCGCAAAACGTACTCGAGTTGATGCCGTCCATCCCGGCTACGGATATCTGGCTGAGAACGCGGAATTCGCCCGGGCGTGTGAAGAGGCAGGTGTTGTCTTTGTCGGTCCTACGCCGGAAAACCTCCATCTGGCAGGGGACAAGCTGACCGCCAAAAAGATCATTCAGGAAAAGGGGGTCCCGGTCATTCCCAGCAGCCCGGCCGGCGTCAACAGTGTGGCGGAGGCGGAGAGGATCGCCGGGGAAATGGGATACCCGGTGATGGTCAAGGCATCGGGCGGGGGCGGGGGTCGAGGCATTCGGACATGCGAAGACCGGGAGACGCTGTCAGAGGAATTCCCCATCGCCAAGATGGAGGCGCGTGCGGGCTTCGGGAATGACGAGGTCTATATCGAGAAATGCATTGCCCATCCACGGCACATCGAGTTTCAGATACTCGCGGACCGGTATGGTCATGTCATCCACTTGGGCGAGCGGGAATGCACCATACAGCGGCGATACCAGAAGCTGATCGAAGAATCGCCCTCTCCGGCGATAACGCCGGAACTGAGGGAGCGCATGGGACAGGCAGCCGTGGCTGCCGCAGAGGCGGTTCGCTATGTCAATGCCGGTACGGTGGAGTTCCTGGTGGACGGGGAAGGCCGTTTCTATTTCATGGAGATCAATGCACGCATACAGGTGGAGCATCCGGTAACCGAATTGACCACAGGGATCGACCTGGTCAAGGAACAGATCCGGCTGGCATCTGGCGGGGAGCTTGGCTACAACTTCGATGACATCCAGCAGAGAGGCTGGGCTATCGAATGCCGGATCAACGCGGAGGACCCGGACCGGAATTTCTTGCCATCGCCGGGAAAGATCGAGTTGTACCGCCCCCCCGGGGGCTTCGGAGTAAGACTGGACACGCACCTCTATCAGGGCTACGAACTCCCTGTATTTTATGATTCGCTCATCGCCAAGCTGATTTCCTATGACCTGACGAGGGACGGCGCCATCCGCATCATGCGGCGGGCACTGGAAGAGTTCGGGATTGCGCCCATCAAGACCACTATCCCCCTTTATCTCAGGATCATGGATGATCCGTCGTTCCAACGGGGCGATTTCGATACCGGTTTCATCAAACGATTCGTGCCGGATGAGGAAGATGAAGATGAGTGACGAGTAACCAGCAGCCAGCAACGAGCAACCAGTAGAATCAAGCGCAATGGCCTTTTAATAGTCGATAGTCAGTCGTCAATTGTCAATTTAAAGAGGGGGCCTATGGACTTTGAGCTGACCGAAGAACAGAGGATGTTGAAAGAGACCGTGGCCAGGTTTGTGGACCAGCAGATCATTCCCCTGGCCCCGGAGATCGATGAGGCCGAGCGGTTTCCCGAGGAGACGTTCAAGGCCATGGGTGACATGGGTCTTTTCGGGATGACCATCCCCGAGGCCTACGGCGGCAGCGGCACGGATTTTCTCTCCTGCGTTTTGGTCATGGAGGAAATCATGCGGGGGTGCGTTTCCACCGGGAACACCTATGGGGCCCACGCTATCCTTTGTACCGAGAACGTCTACCGGAATGGCAACGAGGTCCAGCGGCGCAGGTATCTTCCTGACCTGATCGCGGGAAGAAAGGTGGGGGCCCTTGCCATTACCGAGCCGGAGGCCGGGTCGGATGCCCTGTCCCTCAAGACCCGGGCTGTCAGGAAAGGGGACCGATATATCCTTAACGGGACCAAAATGTTTATCACCAACGGCCCTTTGGCCGACGTGGTGGTGGTCTATGCCAAGACCGATCCTGATGCCGGACCGAACGGGATATCCGCCTTTATCGTGGAAAAGGGGTTCCCCGGTTTTTCCACGGGAAAAACCTTGCATAAGATGGGAGTTCGGGGGTCGCCGACCGGAGAACTGATCTTTGAAGACTGCGAGGTCCCGGCCGAAAATATCTTGGGCGAAGAAAACAAGGGGATCCGGGTCCTCATGAGCGGGCTAGACCGGGAGCGGATCGTCTATTCCATTGCCCCCATCGGGGTAGCCCAGGGGGCATTTGATCTGGCCTTCCGATATGCCTCGGAGCGGGTTCAGTTCGGGGCGCCCATTGTCAGCTTTCAGATGATCCAGGACATGCTGGCCGACATGGCCGCCAAGATACAGGCCGGGAGGCTTCTGGCCTACTGGGCCGCAGTCATGGCCGATTCGGGAAAACGGGTCCGTCTGGAGGCGTCCTATGCCAAGCTCTTCTGCGCAGAGGTGGGGGTGGAGGCCGTGGGCAAGGCCGTGCAGATCTTCGGCGGATACGGGTTTATCCGGGAGTTCCCCATCGAGCGGATGTATCGGGATGTTAAGGGGATCGAGTTCGGTGCCGGCACCAATCAGATTCAGAAGTTGATTATCATGGGAGAGCTGATGAGGAAAAAAAGTGACTGAAGTGAATTAGAATAGACGTAACACGTTAGGCATGTGAAAAAGGCCGGTCATTTTGCTGCGCCTTCTACCAAGAGGCTAACGAGTTACGAATAGACCAAATTTGAAGTTTGAAGCGCCTTAAATTGTAGTTGGCATTAAAAGATTAACCGGTCAAATCTATTTGCGGAAACCGTTTAGAACAGGGAGGTCATCATTCAGAGATACCCAATAACTGGAAACGATTTTTGAGTAATCAAATTGAAAAATAGTCCTTCTGGTCTTGTCAATTTTCTTTCAAACACTAAAGGCTTAGACATTAAAAACCTTCCACAACTTTAGTTCACTTTAGGCATTTTAGTCACCTTAGTCACTTTAGAAGGAGGAAGCCATGGAAGAGAGGATCTGGCACAAGGCCTATGCCCAGGAGGTCCCGCCCAGTCTGGACTATGAAGAAATCACCCTTCATGATGCGCTCGAAAGGACGGCCAGGCGGTTCCCCCATACGGTTGCCCTGATCATGATGGGAAAGAAGATTACCTACAGGGAACTGGACGCGATGGTAAACCGGTTTGCCGGTGCCCTGGCGGATCTTGGCATTCGGAAAGGGGACAAGGTGGCAATCCTCCTTCCCAACATGCCCCAGGTAGTCATTGCCTCCTATGCGGTGTTCCGTCTCGGCGCGGTGGTGGTCATGAACAACCCGCTTTACACCGAGAATGAACTCGCGCATCAGCTCAATGACTCGGATTCCAAAATGGCTATTTGCCTCGATCTTTTAGTGCCGAGGATGCTCAAGCTGAAAGAGAAGACCGGGATCGAAGACATCATTGCCTGCCACATCCGCGACTACCTCCCATTTCCCAAGAAACAGCTCTTCCCTTTTGTCAAGAAAAAGATGCACCGGAACACCGATCCGAATGAAGGGGTCCATGATTTTCTGGATCTTGTGAAGAAATATCCCGCCACGCCCCCGAAGGCGTCGGTTGCCTTCGATGACCTCGCTGCGCTTCTTTATACGGGAGGGACCACCGGCGTTTCCAAGGGCGTGATGCTCACGCACAGGAACTGCAGCATCTGTGTTCAGCAGTTGAGGGCATGGATCTTTGATGCAGTGGAAGGGGAGGACAGCATGCTGGGGACCTTCCCGGTCTTCCATTCGGCCGGATTTACGACCGGCATGAACACGGCCATCTACCGGGGCCTCACCCTCATCCTGATCCCCAGACCCGAACCGGGCGCAGTCCTCGAAATGACGCGGAAATACCGGCCGGATTGGTTCCCCTGCGTCCCGACGATTTTTGTGGGTGTGCTCAACCATCCGGATTTTGCCAAGACCGATTTTTCTTTTGTAAAGGGATGCGTGTCCGGCGCTGCCCCGTTGGCTGTTGAGACCATCCACCAGTGGGAAAAGGCCGTGGGCGCGGGGATTGTGGAGTGTTACGGCCTGACAGAGACCTCTGTGCTCTCCCATGCCAACCCGTGGCGGGGAAAGACCAAGGTGGGGAGCGTGGGGGTCCCGGTCCCGGACACCGATTGCCGGATTGTGGATGTCGAGACCGGCGACAGGGATATGCCGATGGGTGAGTCAGGCGAGGTCTTGTTGAAGGGTCCCCAGGTGACGCAGGGATACTACAAGAATCCGGAGGAGACGCAACACGCAATCCGGGACGGGTGGCTCTACACCGGGGATATCGGCTACATGGACGATGAGGGATACCTGTTCATCGTGGACCGGAAAAAGGATATGATCATCGCCGGCGGATACAACATCTATCCGAGGGATATTGACGAGGTCCTTTACGAGCATCCCAAGATCCATGAGGCCTGCGCCGTGGGGATTCCGGATCGCTACCGGGGCGAGACCGTCAAGGTCTTTGTCGTGCCCAGGGCAGGGGAGACCCTCACGGAGGCGGAGGTGATTGCCTTCTGCAAGGAGAAGCTGGCTGCCTACAAGGTCCCGAAGCTGGTGGAATTCATGGAGGAACTCCCCAAGAGCACGGTGGGAAAGGTGCTGCGGAGGGAATTGCGGGAAATGGAGATCAGAAAGGTGAAGGAAAGGGAGGGCCAGGAGGGGTGATGGAATCATATGATGCGGTGGTGATCGGGGCGGGCAACGGTGGGCTGACAGCGGCTGCAGGCCTGGCGCAGAAGGGGATCAAGGTCCTTCTGCTTGAACGTCACAATATTCCCGGGGGCTGCGCCACAAGTTTCTGCAGGGGCCGGTTTGAGTTCGAGGTGGCCCTTCATCAGCTCAGCGGGATGGGAACACCGGAAAAGCCGGGGCCGCTCAGAATGTTGTTAGCGAGTCTTGGGGTCCTGGACGATCTGACCTTTGTTGAGATGAAGGACCTTTTCAGCGTGTCCATGCCGGACGGGTTCCGGTTGACGCTCAAGGCGGACAGGGACCAGGTGATTTCCGAACTGGAGCAGCGCTTCCCTCACGAGAAAGAGGCGATTCACCAATTCTTTGATCTGGTCTATGCCTACGCCAACAACATGCTGGGAGCCTTCTTTTTCAAGGACCCGGCCCCCTCCCGTGATAAATACCCGGTCCTCTACAGCCATGCCTTCAAGCCGGCCAGCGAGGTCCTCGACGAGATCTTCACGGATCCCCTGTTGAAAGGGGTCCTTTCTGTTTACTGGGGATATCTGGGTCTGCCCCCCAACCGGCTCTCCTTTGCCTACCTGGCCATGCTCCTGTTCGTTTATATCGAGTTCAAGCCGTTTCACATCAAGGGCGGTTCCCAGGCCTTGTCCAATGCCATCGCCGACCGGTTCATTTTCAATGGCGGCACGGCCCGTTTTAACTGCGGGGCAAGGCAGATCCTTGTTGAGAACGGTGCAGTTCAGGGCGTTCTGACCGATGATGGCGATCGCATTCAGACGAAATACGTGGTTTCTAATGCATCGCAGGTCACCACCTATGCCCAGCTTGTGGATCGTGAAAACATCCCTGACCAGGTCTTCACGGAGATGGGGGGGCGGAGTCTTAGCCCCTCTGCATTTACCATGTTCATCGGGTTTGACTGTGAACCCGGGGAACTGGGGATCACGGAAGCCACCAACTTCCTGATTGAGGGTTTTGAATTCGATGACAGGGTCTTTCACCGGATGCGGAACGTGGACATCACGGACGAGACCATGGTCCTGAGTTGTTACGATGTGTCTGACCCTGATTTTTCACCTGCTGGGACCTGTCAGACCAATATCGTCACCCTGAAATACGGCGAGCCGTGGATGCGTATCCCGCCCAGCCAATATCACAGCGTCAAATTCCGATGCGCCGAAGCCATGCTTCGCCGGGTGGAGGCCATTTTCCCGGGCGTACGGGCCCACATTGAGGAACTGGAGGCGGCCACGCCCCTGACCCACATGCGCTATCTGGGACACCCCGAGGGTGCGATCTACGGGTTTGAACAGTACACCAAGGATTCCATGTTTTTTCAGCCGGGACGTTACGCCCCCATTGAGGGCCTCTATTTTGCCAGCGGATGGATCGGCGACTGCGGGTTTCAGCCCACACTGAATGCCGGGATGTCGGCGGCCAAATCGGTTCTGAAAAAGCTGGATGCAGCATAAGGAGAGACCATGAGCAAGGCGATTTTCGAGGAATTTGATGGATACCAGGGCATTGTGGATGAGATCGACTTCAGCCGGAAACATGGGGTGGACTACACGGGTTACCGGGAATCAGTGAGTCAACAGATCAACCTGCTCCATCCGAGCCGCATCACCCTTCGCGTCTCGGACATCATTGATGAGACCCCATCCACAAAAACACTGAGGTTTGTGTCTCAGGACGGCTATCTGCCCCCCTTCTTAGCCGGGCAGTACATTGCCCTGTTCCTGGACGTGAACGGGGTGCGCACCAGCCGGCCTTACTCCCTATCATCTCCGCCCAACCAGACCGGCTGTTACGAGATAACGGTCCGACGCGTGGAGGCAGGGCGGGTGTCCAATTACCTCCTGAACGAGGTGAGGCGGGGGGACATTCTGGAGAGTTCAGGTCCGTCGGGCCATTTCTATTTCAATCCGGTGTTTCACGACAGGACCCTGGTTTGTCTCGCGGGCGGGAGCGGCATCACGCCGTTCATGAGCATGATCCGTGAGGCGGTCGAATGCGGGCTTGACAGGACCCTCTATCTCTTCTATGGGAACAAGACCCTCGATGAGGCCATCTTTCATGATGAATTGGGTCAGCTTTCAAAGCGCTTCGATAACATCGTCTATGTGCCGGTCATTGAAGACCCACCTGAAGGGTATGACGGCGCAAGGGGACTAATGACCGGAGACCTGATACGGGAGACTATCGGCGAACCCCTGGGAAAGACCTGCTATCTCTGCGGCCCCCAGGGGATGTATGATTTCTGCGTTCCCGAGCTAAAACGTCTGGGAATCCCCGGCCGGAAAATCAGAAGAGAGGTCTACGGCCCCCCGGCCCAGATATGGGAGGACCCGGCATGGCCGGAGGAGATAAAGGCAGACGATCAATTCCGTGTCAGCGTGTCCGGGGCTGAGCCAATTCATGCCCGGGCCGGAGAGCCCCTGCTGACGGCCCTTGAAAACGCCGGACTCCGGGTCTCATCTCTCTGTCGTTCGGGCGAATGCAGTATGTGCAGGATCAAGATCCTCTCCGGAAAGGTCTTTCAACCGGCCGGGGTCCCGGTCCGAAAATCCGACCGGCAGTTCGGCTATGTGCATGCGTGCGTTTCCTATCCGATCGAGGATCTGGAGATCTTGGCTTGAAAAGTGAGATAATATGAAAGGATCAGATATTGTCGGCTCCTCAAGATATGCTGCGAAGAACCTCGGATCGTTGAAATCTATAAAGACATTCCCTTTGATAGATAGCCCTCTTATCAGAAAGGAGAAAACCCATGCTCAAAAAGATTCTGTGGGCACTGATCGTCATCATCGCCCTGATTGTTCTTTACTTTATTGCCTGGCCGGTGCCCGTCGAACCCGTAGCCTGGGAGGCCCCGCCTGACCCGGGCTATACAGGCGCATTCGCCGTGAATGATCGTCTCAAGGGTGTTGAAACCCTTCCGATTGCTGGCAATCATGGGCCCGAGGATATTGCCATTGACGCTCAGGGGCGCATTTATGCGGCGACCCATGAGGGACATATTGTGCGCGTAAACGCCGATGGCTCTGATCCGGAAAATTGGGTCGATACAAAGGGCCGGCCGCTCGGTATCGACTTTGACAGCAAAGGCCATTTGATCGTTGCCGATGCCTTTCAAGGCCTGTTATCCATCGCGCCGGACGGCACTATTACTGAACTGGCCAAAGAGGCAGACGGTATCCCCATTCATTATGCCGACGATGTGGATGTGGCTGCTGATGGTAAAATCTATTTTTCTGATGCCTCCACCAAATTCGGGGCGAAAGAATGGGGAGGGACCTATGAAGCGAGCCTGCTTGATATAAATGAACACGGCGGCCATGGCAGGTTGCTGGTATATGACCCAGCCACTGGCACGACCACGACACTCTTGGATGGTCTGAATTTTGCCAATGGGGTCGCGGTCAGCCATGATCAGAACGCTGTCTTGGTGAATGAAACAGGAAGCTATAGAGTCATCCGTTTTTGGATCGAAGGCCCCAAAAAGGGAACCTCTGAAACACTTATCGGGGCGCTGCCATCTTTTCCAGACAATATATCAGCCGGTGAGGATGGCCGCTACTGGGTGGCATTTGTTTCACCCCGCAACCCATTGATTGATAAGCTTTCAGGGAAGCCCTTCATGCGTAAGGTAATCCAGCGAATGCCGGCCTTCCTGCGGCCCAAAGCCGTTCCTTACGGACACATCATGGCAATTGACGACAAAGGTAATGTGTTGGCAGACCTTCAGGACCCGGATGGAATCTACCCCATCAACACCAGTGTGACCGAAACTGAAGAATATCTCTATGTCGGCAGCCTTGTGGCCCCGGTCATGGCTCGATTAAAGAAGGCAAAGATTGGTCTCCGGTGAATGTCACATCTGGAAAACAAGTGATATACCTTCCGGCCCTATTTTTACTGCGAAAGCGAAATTCCAGTTACTCCTACAAACTTAAATCATCATCTGCTTTCTATCTATCGAGCCGATATTGCGTCATATTTTAATATCGAAAAGCTGCCAAGCATGGCAGATATCTCAACCTTTTGGTAGCCTGAATCTTTGACATATCCAGACGGTCGCTTCTGGGGCACAAGAAGTCTGACCGGCTTTGTCACGACGCCACCATCGCTCATCATAGCCAGAAAGAGACGATCGATCTGGCTTCGATAAGCGGTTTCCCCTCAATCCGGTTGACATCTATCTTTTTTTGGAGTTTAGTTTAAATAACTCAAGTTTCGCACCCTTCATTAGGCTATCATTTCAATAAATTTGGCATGATACGTCTATACGGGACGACTAAAACTCAATTTGGAAATAGCCAGCCCACGGACCTGATACCTCCCGGTCTGGAACGCGAAGGGGTGCGAAACTTGAGAAATAAGTCTATTTGTCCCAGAAGAGAAAGGGCAACCAACCGCACAATCCCAGCCTTCTGAGGTAATCATGGGTTCACGTCCCAAGAAGATAGGGAAATTTGGGCCTCCAGTGGATATCTGTATCTGCTCCGGGCTTTTTGCTTCGAGGGAGGGTAAGTCGTTAAATTGATCGCTTTCAGGTTTGGAGGGCATCCGAATGAAGTGCTCGAAATGCCAATTTGACAATCCAGAAGGTATGAAATTCTGTGGCCAATGCGGAAGTAAATTGGCGGCAGTTTGCCAGGAATGCGGATTTTCAAACCCTCCGGGTTTCAGATTCTGCGGCGAATGTGGCTATGATTTGAGCAAAGCGGGTGAGATCCCGGTTTCAGATTTACCCGAACAAAAACGCCCCGCACCGGCCACCTTCACGGAGGATGTTCCTCATATCTATGCGAAACCTTCAGGCGAACGCAAGTACGTGACTGCTCTTTTTTCCGACATGTCCGGGTATACCGCCATGTCAGAAAAACTTGACCCCGAAGAGGTTAAAGAGATCACAAGTCAAATATTCGGAGAAATTTCCCGGATCATTGACCAATACGAGGGTTTTATCGAGAAATTCATCGGCGATGCGGTGATGGCGCTTTTCGGTGTGCCCAAGGCCCATGAGGATGATCCGGTCAGGGCAGTAAAGGCAGCCAGGGAGATACATGAACGGGTCCAGGCCTTGAGCCCTGAAGTCGAAAAAAGGATTGGCAAGCCCCTTTCCATGCATACCGGCATCAATACGGGCCTCGTCGTAACCGGTGAAGTGAACATGGAAAAAGGCACTCACGGCGTTGCCGGAGACACCATCAATGTCGCCGCGCGGTTAAGCAGTTTGGCCGGTGCCGATGAGATTGTCCTCGGTCCCGAAACCTATCGTCACGTGGAGGGATTTTTTGATATTGAAGCCCTGGAACCGACAAAGTTGAAAGGTAAGGCAGAGCTGATAAAGACATATAGGGTTTTATCCCCTAAGGAGCGAACGGGAGCAACCCACCGCCACACCGGTCTGAGGGCAGATCTGATTGGACGGGGAGTGGAGTTAGCTCAACTTAAGGAGGCGGTCGAGACCCTGCGAAAAGGAAAAGGGGCCGTATTGTCCATCTGCGGTGAAACCGGCATCGGAAAAACCCGGCTTGTGGAGGAATTGAAGGCCGACTTGGATTTGAATGAGATTCAGTGGCTGGACGGACAGGCCTATGCCTATTCCCAAAACCACCCCTATTTTCCTCTGATTGATTTGTTAAACAAAGGGTTTCAAATCAAGGAAGGGGATGTTCCTGAGAAGGTCAGGGAGAAGATCGAGGCCGGAGTGGGATCACTCGTAGGGAATATAGAGAGTGTTGTCCCTTTCCTGGGAAGCCTCTATGCCCTTCACTATCCCGAGGTGGAACAGGTGAGCCCGGAGCTCTGGAAATCCAGAATGAAGGAGGCCGTTCAGAAGATTCTTTCAGGGCTGGCTCAGAGGGCGCCCACCATCATTTGCCTGGAAGATCTTCACTGGGCGGACCCCTCCTTTATGGAACTGCTCAGGTTTGTCTTGTCGGAATTCAAATATCCCGCCCTGTTTATCTGTGTATACAGGCCAAGCATCAGCTTGTTTACCAGCCACCAATTGAGCGGACTGAAGCTGCAATACCATGAAATTCAGCTTCATGATTTGTCACTATCGGAAGCACAAAACCTGTTGGAGTCACTCCTTAAGGCTAAGGATCTCCCCAGGGACCTTTTGCAGTATGTCCAGGGACATGTGGGAGGCAATCCATTTTACCTGGAAGAGGTAACCAACGCCTTGATCGATGGCAAAGCCCTGATCCGTAGCAATGGGACATGGCGCCTTGACCAACCTATCAGCCGGATAGATCTGCCTTCAACCATCCATGGCATAATCGCTGCCAGGCTCGATCATATGGAAAGCGAGTCGAAACGCATTCTCCAGGAGGCCTCGGTCATCGGGCGGTCATTTCTTTATGATATCCTAAAAAAGGTAACCGAGCTCAAGGAAAAGTGCGACATGTGCCTGAGCGCTCTGGAGCGCATGGACCTGATCAAGGCAAGATCCCTGCAACCTGAATTGGAATATATTTTCAACCACGCCCTGACCCAGGAGGTCGTCTACAACGGCCTTTTGATGAAGGAACGGGAAGCGATTCATGGGCGTATCGCCGGCGTCATAGAAGAGCTTTTTTCAGACAGGCTCCCTGAGTTCTATGAGACGCTGGCATTTCATTACCGTCGAAGTCCCTCCAAAGTGAAGGCTGTTGAGTATCTGGTGAAAGCGGGCAAAAAATGTCTGGCCAGATATTCCGTGGAAGAGGCCCATCAATACTTTCAGGATGCCTATGACATCCTGCGGCAAAAAACAGACAAATCGAGTGCAGAGAAAATAGCGCTCATCGATATGCTGACTGAGTGGGGATATGTCTTTTATTACCTGGGAGAGATCAATACCTGGATCGATATTTTCAACGCGCATAAGGAACTGGCCGAGTCATTGGATGACCAGGCGAGACTCGGTATGTACTATGCCTGGATGGGCATCGCGTATTGGATGAACGGCAAAGCAAAAATCGGTTTTGATTATTTGGTGAACGCTAAAAGCATCGGTGAAAAAGTGAACGATCAAAAAGTTATCGGCTATGCCTGCACTTGGCTTACATGGGCATGTGGTGACTTGGGTCGTTATGATGATGGTTTGGACTATGGTGAGAGAGCCCAGGAGATAGCTCAATCATATCCCGCAGATCAATATTTGTTCTTTAAATCACTCGCAGGCATGCAGTTTTGTAACATGTTCAAAGGAGACAAGGAAAAGGTTTTTCAAGGCGCTCAAAAGATACTGGAACATGGTGAGAAAAGTGCCAACAGCAGAGCCAAATGTTTCGGACATTGGGTGGATGCATATGGGCATCTGGTGGATGGAGATATAGAATCGGCAATAAAGAGCTGCCAAAAGTCCGCTGAAGCTGCAATGGATCCTTTATATTCACTCTTTTCAAAACTTGGTTTTGGGATGGCCTATTTTTTTGAGGAGCGTTTTCCAGAGTCGGAAGAGGCCCTGCATTCGCTCTTGGATTTCTGCGACAAGAATGGTTTAGGGCAGTTATCAGATATAGGGAGAAGTTTTTTGGCACCCCAATTAGTTGCCAAAGGGCAGATGAATGAAGGACTGAAAATGCTCGAGGAAAATCAACGGTCTTTGTTGAACAATGACCGGCTATCGTTTTATGCCAATTCGGAAATTGTCATGGGTGCCATATACGCACAGATTGCCACGGGACCAAAACCCGGACTGGGAATTATGGCGAAAAATATTGGCTTTTTGGCAAGAAACGCGCCGGGTGCGGCGAAAAGGGCTGAAGAGCATTTTAATGAGGGGATAGAACTTTGCAGAAAAATAGATGCAAAGTGGTTCCTTGGGTTGGCTTATATTCAATTAGGACTATTTTTTAAGGCGAAAAAGAGAAACAATCGCGCCCGTGAATGCCTTTCGGAAGCTGTAGGGATCTTTAAAGAATGCGGTGCCCGCTATAATTTGGAACAGGCGGAAGGGGCATTACTTTCGTTATCATTGGACTGATTTCGATTCGCCCTCAATACAGATGCCTTTTTGATACCAAATGATTTATTGGCATTGAAAGCCTGACCTTGATGGCAGATATCACCAATTTTCCATGGTGCTGAATGTGTGAGATATCCAGATGGTACTTCTGGGGCACACAAAGCTTGACCGGCCTTATCACGACTCACTTTCCCCATTACTGATATTGGCCAAAAAAAGAGCATCGATCTGGCTCTAAATGGCTGTCCCTTGACGGGAGGATCTTTTTGAGAATGCGGCCCCTTCTATTTGCGTCCATCCGCGGTATATGGTAGATTGGTCATGAAACTGGCGTATACTTGACTCGCGCCTTTTTCAAACATAGCTTTTGCAATGTTATTGGGTTGGGTCTAAAATTTGGCCGATACGAGAAGTATAGATGCAAGAAAACCTTGAACCCCATACGTTTCATACGGTGAGCATTGTTTTACGCTCTCGAAAATTCAAGGTCCGAAGTGATGACGGTGCGTCTTCCAAAATTACTGTTTTTCCCGCCTTGGAAAAAAGGGCTTCCACCGTTATCTGCATGCCGGCCATGGGAGTTAGAGCCTGTTTTTACGAACGGTTGGCGCGAATGGTTACCGGGTCAATCAGGTTCTGACCGTCAAAGAACTGATGGCCGAACTCACCTCAAACAAGAACAACCACCACTGATACGTCAATAATTAAACAGCTGATTTTTTGACTGATTGAATAGTAAAACCTTTAAGCACTAATTGTTGGAGGGATTCATATGATAAAGAGATACCTTGCAATTATATATCTTGCCATCTTCCTTATTGCTTTAGTGTCAGGTGTTTGCCAGGCAAAAGAACCGGTCACCGAACAGAGGGTCGATGACGTCGTTACAAAGATGATGGAGGAAAGACATATCCCCGGTCTTGGAATCGCCATTTCCATGCCATCAGGTAAAATTATTACGAAAAGTTACGGCCTTTCAAACCTTGAATACAATATTCCCGTAGAAAATAATTCCATTTTTGAGGTCGGCTCACTCACCAAAACATTCACTGCGATCGGTATCCTCATGCTTCAGGAGCAGGGAAAGCTGAGCGTTCATGACAGGATTACAAAATATTTCCCCCAGTACCCCGCATGGAACGAAATCACGATCAAGCATCTCCTGCAGCATACCTCGGGTATCAAGGAGGTCACCGATGTTGAGCCGTTTAAAAGTAATCAGGGAAAGGCATGGACACCGCAGGAGGTAATCCCGATCATTGCCGAAAAACCACTCGATTTCGCGCCAGGCCAAAAGGGCCAGTACAGCAATACCGGGTGCATCATTCTCGGGGTCGTTATCGAAAAGACAACGGGGATATCATACCGAGACTTTCTCGCAAGAAACATACTGAAACCGCTTGGAATGACCAACACTATGCTCGGCAGTAACAGCCTGATCGTTCCGAAACGCGTATCAGGCTATGACTATACCGGAATCATCACAAACGCTGAATATGCAAGCCTTACACTCCCGTATGCGAGTGGCGCCATTATATCGACCGCATCGGATATCGTTAAACTTGCCAGGGTTTTCAGGGGAGAAGCACTCATCAGCAAAAAGTCTGTGAAGGAAATGTTCGCACCCGCACGCCTCAATGACGGCACCGAATATATATCCCCCGGCAAGGGTCTTCGTATTACTTATGGATATGGTCTTGATGAAATCGTGAAGGGCACAAAAATAATTCCGGCCAAGACAGGCGGTATATCTGGGTTCAATGCGTTTTTTGCCTATTATCCGGAGACCCTGACGATGGTGGCATTGACAGCCAATCTTAGCAACAGCCTCGAGGCCCTCATCATAATCGTTGACGCTTTATTCGGCCTGCGGGAGGATAAAACAACGCCTTGAACAGATCGAAATGCAGGTCTATCTCCAGGTTCTTGCGGCAATCTGTAAGTACCCTTTCCCGCGCCTTTTCCCCAATAGCCTTTCTGAGGGTAGCGCTGTCGAAGCGGCGCTGCGCCTGCGATTGACCTGCCCACGGGTGAGGGGACCGTCCTTATTATTGAAGACGAAGAGCCTTTGGTGGAGCTGTTCAGACAGATATTGGAAAGGCTTGGATATCGTGTGCTTCAGGCTAAGACAGGGAAAGAGGCTGTTGAACTTGCTAAGACCTTTGATGGCCAGATTGACCTTGCACTCTTGGACATAAAATTGCCTGATATGGACGGTGGCAGGGTTTACCCTCTTATCATGGAAGCAAGACCTGATCTGAAAGTGATCGTGTGCAGCGGTTATGCCATTGACGGACCAGTCCAGGCCATCCTGGATGCAGGCGCCCATGGGTTTATTCAAAAGCCTTTTCCGTTTGCGACATTGTCTGAGAAAATGAAGGGGTGTTGGAGGGGAAATAACGGATAGAATCAGTCCGATTTCTTTGAAAGTCTGATTCACGTTTCTCAACGTTGCACCTGCAAAGGCCACGGAATCCAGCTTTGGATCGATGTTTTCCAGAAAAATCATATTCGCAAAGGATAGATCCTCAGGATCACTCACAAAAACCATCTTGCCGTTGGGGTATTTTTGGGTGCTTACCTTCCATCCTTTGGGCTTGTAGAGACCAAACGCACCATCATCTGTTACATAGTATTCATACTTCGATAATTCCGGCTTTCCTTGGGCCTGCAGTTCTTGTGAGGAAAACCCAATGATCAGAAGACCGATCAAAAGGATAAGGTGCCTGAGAGTCATAGCGAACCCTCCTTTTTGTCGAGTAGTTTGACGAAATGAGCGACGGTAATCAAAATCTGCGTTGAATTGAATATATAAAAAAGTAGCCTCCATATCAAGAAGTAACGCAACTGGATTATAATGTCTATTACCCGCCGGGACTATCTCAGGCCCAGAGGGTGGCCTAAATTGGTAACCCTTCAGTTACGGTTGGAGGGTCCATTGCGCGAGGGTCAGGAGGATCCAAGGAGAAACCTTGGAGCGGATCTCATTATCTTGAAAATCAAGTGCAATCCCCACGAAAGTGCCTCAGGTGTATCCGGGGCACGTCTGCCGTCATCTAGAATATCCACTATCGCATTATGTTTTACCATCGAAAGCCTGAGCGAGTGGCAGATATCGCAAATATCACAACGCAAGAATTGCCTGTCATAGAACGTGCTGGGCCTGTCTCTTTAACACGCTCCGAGTAGCAACGATGCGCGCTTCCTCATAAAAGATTGGCCAAATGAATCTATTTGCTCTATTATCACGTCATGAGGCGGTCAGGGTTTGGCAATATTGGCATAAATTCAAAAAGGTGAAAGGAGCAAGGCCATGGCAAAAGGAAGTACATACAACATCATAGAATTGGTTGGAACGAGCGATAAATCTTGGGAAGAAGCGGCCAAGTTGGCCGTGGAAACCGCTGCAGAGACCGTAAGAGATTTGAGGGTTGCCGAAGTCATTCAATTGGATATGACAGTAGAGGACGGTAAGGTAACGAGTTACAGGGCCAAGGTCAATGTTTCATTCAAGTATCAAAAAGAGGCATAGCCGAAGGGGAATAACGTATCACTTTGGACACCCCGATTTAAGGGGTGTATTGCCAGTTTATTGAACCTTATTCCCAAGGGTCTTCATTGCCGTCCGTCTGTATTACTCCACAAACCAGAATCCAACTGCCAGCGGGAAAACCCGTGAACGGTTACAAATCCTCTTTTCTCGGTAGAGGGTATGATTGCAGACAGCATTCGCGCAGATTTGGGAGTATTTGTAAGGAAGATGCAGGGAATGCTACTCGAAGGGATGAGTTTCCACTCGAACAAAAGGACACGCAGATCTAATAATAATCTCCGTGTCCTTTTTTCGTCTTGTCGAGCCTCAAAGATGGCGTTGTTTTCACTGGGTCAAATCTTTTGTGTTTTTGCACTTGGAGATGATCAGCTGAAAAGATGCACGCTAATCCGAGAGCCTCGTTGATTAAGTGACTCCTCTAACTCCCTTTTTTAAAGCGTAACCTTTGGAGGCCTTTGGCCGTCACGTGGTTTTACTATCGGTGTTGAAGTTTTGGGAGACACTTATTCTTTAAATTTAATATAAGTCGGAAAAAACGAGAATCAAGAGGGAATGATTCGTTTTTTCACTGACCTAAAATTCACCATTTGTGTTCGAATCCTGGAAGAACTCCTGATGGAACCTTCCCTAAATTTGTGTTGTCAGGCCGGTTGTGCCATATTGACGCCCTGATAGATCAACCATTGGTCTGGCAGTGTTGTCTTTCTCGATACCTTCAAGACCAGCCTCTATGTTTCAGACGGAAGCGCGATTCCCGCCGATCACACCACCATTAGCAATTGTCAGACTATTGTATCTAATTGATATACAAGAGATTTGTGGTTTAGAAAGTTTGCCCAACATGGCAGTTATGTCAAATTTCCGGTGGTGCTGAATCTATGAGATATCCAGATGGTACTCCTGGGGTGCACACGAAGTTTATCAGACCTTATCACGTCTCCACCCAATCGCTCATATTAATCAAAAAAACCATCGACATAGTTCCAATCAAACGGTTTGCAGTTGCCCAGACCCTGTGGTAAACTGATCTTAGAATCACCCCATATTTGACTCGCGCCTTTTTCAAGTACAATTTTTGCAGTGTTGTTGGGTGCGGTCGGAATTTCTGGTGATCTGACATGCAAGACATAATGCAAGAAAACCTGAAATTTCATAGTATTATAGCAGTTGAAGTCCCGCGTTGCGCGGGATTGCAAATGAAAGGAGTCTTTGTTTTCATATTGTTGGCTGAAAAACGCCATAGCCCCACTTATGAGGAAGGGTGTATATGGTCCTTGCCTATTCGCAAGAAATCCTTCCTATGCTGGCATACGTCTCCCAGCGTGGCCTTGTATCAGAATATAATTCAAAACATGAAGGAGGTAGCATGAGAGATCGAATCAATATCTATTTGGTCGTGGTAGCCTTGCTTTCCTGTTTTGCTTTGTTGACATGGAATATGGCCCTGGCCAGTTATCCTGCTCCGGTATTCAAAGCGGCGGGGGTATACGCAGAAGGACAAGGAACCTATTTTTGGGCCTTTTTAACCGGACCCAGCCCGGAAGATGTGGCATCCTTTACGGTCACCGGACCTTCAGGGACTTTTAATCTGGCGACTGTTTTATCCTACAGACAACTGGGGGTGCTGTACTATCGTGGAGAAGAGTCTATTTTGGGAGACGGCAGTTACACATTCCTCGTGACGGATGGTTTGGGAAGAACGGCTTCGGTGGCCAAAGAATTTGCCTACGACGGCACTGTTCCTCAGATAGACCCATCGACCATGAGTCCCAAAAACGGCGCCTATGTGGAAACCACCTGCCCGACCCTGAGTTTTGGCCCTGTTACAGGCTATGATGTCTACTACCAGGTGGTTATTGAGGATTCTTATTCCAAAGCAATCTGGTATAGCAGCCCGCACACCCAAAACACATCTTATACGGTGCCACAGGGCCTCCTCCAGCCCAATACACCCTACTGGTGGGAGGTTAGGGTCTGGGATAAGGCTACTGACGCACAGAACCGTACAGTTTCTAATCGCCGGTATTTTTTCACCGGCACAAGGGGCCTTCCCGACATCACGAGCAATAATGTCCTTACTTTTCCCTCGGGCGGAGATATTGGAAACTGGTTCGGGGTGAGGAATGTTGGCATCGCCAATTGGGATATCGACTACCTCCGGGTAATTGGCCCTGATTCAACCGTATACGATTTAGACCAGATCGAGACCAGATTCTATATGCCTGCCGTATATTTGAACACTACCTATGCCTCTACCCCGATTCCCGATGGAACTTACAGGTTTGAAATTCAGGACGATGAAGGCAACACAGCCACTGCAGTCAAAACTTACGCTTATAATCCTGTACCGGCTGTTTCAGAGGCATCACGGAGTCCTGCCGACAATGCCTATCTTGATACAAACAGACCGACCTTTAGCTGGTCGGCGGTCGAAGGAGGGGGTCCCTACTACTACCTGCTTCGTATTCATGACTACAACCAAAGAATCAAGTGGTACACCTCCGATCCACTCACTGAGACCTCTTTCACTCTCCCGGAGGGGATTGACCTTCCCGGCGGATCGTCGTATAAATGGCAGGTCCTGGTGTGGGATGCAGCAGAAAACAATCTCAACCCATCGGCTCAACGCACGTTTACTGTTTCAGCTTCTGCGCCCACCGTCACCACTGACCCTGCAAGCTCCGTGAGTACCACCGTTGCCACCTTGAATGGCAAAGTCAACCCCAATGGGGCCAGCATGACCTATTACTTTGAGTACGGGCCCGACTCAGATTACGGGTCGTCCACACCGGTCCAGAGTTTAGATTCCGGGGCCGGTGACGTGTCCGTAAGCGCCGACATAACCGACCTGACCACTTGCACCACCTACCATTATCGGATCGTGGGTACCAATTACTCTGGAACAAGCTATGGGGATGATGTCACTTTTCCGACAAGTGGGTGCCTCGGTTCAAGCGGCGGCTGTTTCATAGGTAGTGCCCGCTGGGGTCATTGATTGAGCCGCACCTGAAGGTTTTTTGCCAAAAAGCGGAATAGAGCCAAAAGACCAGTTGCTGATAACAAGATGAATAGATAAATTAGGATCTTATGCAGCTAAAAACAAAGATGGTCTCGCAATTAGCGCCGGACCTGTTTTCTTGGTTAGAAAATTAGCATGTGGGGCCTTCGAAGTGTGTGGGATGTGGGATGTCCATAAGATTATAAATTTCTCTTAGTGCGAAAGAATATAGAGGAAGGACGAGGGCACCTGATGGACTGGGACGACGAATACGACAATATGGACTATTCCTCACGCCGAGAAGAGTTCACTCCCGACAGGAGTACTGAAAGCGGAATCGATCCGATGGACATTGCAGATCCGGCGAGTGCCTACTTCTTCCTGAGTGACGATGCCCAGGATGAGATCACTGGAACCGGCAAAATGAGGATGAAATGCCTCTCCTGCGGGCACCTGTTCACAGGCGAAATCTATGAAACTTGCCCGGAATGTTTCAGCTCAGATACTGAGCAACTGACCGATGAAAAAGAGGATGGATATTGGCGACAAACCATTGTATTCGAACTGAGGACGTCCAGATGATGAAGTTATTTTCACTTGCTGGGGCGATCTTACTAATGATGGAAACAGTTCAATTGCATCTATCCGGATCATATGGTAAATTGAATCCAAGATCGGCATTCCACTCATCTATTCTGTGGCATGACGAGTGTAAAGTTCCTTATTAATGGACTTTGACCGAAGGGGTTTGAAATGAATTTGAAAATTGTATTTGAAAAGAGCGATGAGGGTGGGTTCACCGTTTATGTCCCGGCTCTTCCGGGTTGCATCTCCGAAGGAGATAGCCGGGAAGAGGCCATGGTCAACATCAGGGAGGCCATTGAGTTGTACCTTGAGCCCGTGGAAGATGATCTTCCTGTGGGAATTGATACCGAAGTCATAGCACCACAAATAATGATCTCCTCCACATTAAGACGCTGAAGCTGTTCCTTCAAAGAAGTTTCTCTGAAGGAATTTGGGAAATGTTTTTTAATTATATACTCCCCCATTTGGGGGGTTACACACTCGTGAATTTCAACACCATCTGTTTCTGGCAAGAAAAATGTTGCACCTGCTCTATTTGATAAGTGCTGGATATGGAAGATTGGTAAATTCTTAGCACGAAACAGCTCAAGAGCATGTCGGGCATTATTTGCAGCATTCTCTATGCCGACAAGCTCCATCTTTCCACCAGGGAAATAGTCATTCTGAATATCTACGATAATTAATGCTCGTTTCATTTCGGTTCCTTAACCTTGAACGCCAAGCTAACCGGCGCGGCGGAAGGTATTCGAGTTAAAGAAACAAGGTGTTCCGCGTCCGGTTGAACGGAATCTTCAGTTGTTGAAAAACTGAAGTTGTTATTTCATGGACGTCCCCATGGCCCCGCCCCTGAAATGCCACCTTGTTCCATTCGCATCCGGCAACGTAAATGCCGGTGCAGCCTTGCCTTCCTGTATGGCCATGGTCGCCTCCTTTACGAATTGATGAAATCTGTTACCATCACACCATGCCGGGCGCACCATTTCGCGGGTGATGCTCATGCCTCGACGCGATCCTGAAAACGGGTCAGCCAGCACCTGCAAGTATCTATCTGTCTCTTCCAGATGCGGCATGTGCGAGTTGTTTTCAAAGGTTCAACAACGCATCGATGCGCGATTTGTCGAACCCGGTCACCACCTGGCCGTCCACCACCAGGGCGGGGGCCGATCGAACGCCCAGGCTGAACAGCTCCTCCCGGGCCTCTTCGTCTATCATCAGATCTTTTCTCAGAAACGACACCCCTTTGCCGGTCAGATACTCTGCCAGTGCCGAACAGGGGCCTCAGAAGGGTTGGGTATACACCGTGATTTTATGGTCTTCCATATGGCATCCTTATTCTTATTGTTGATCTGTCACTGACCCTGTCTTAAAGCCCCGCATTTTTGCTTTTTATGGGATTTCTTCGTGGCCTTCGTGATCTTCGTGGTGAGACAATCATCATGAAATCCTTGGATGTAGCCTTGGAAAACAGCTCATTCCAGGCTTTTTGAAAAGATACAACTTTAGTCACTTCTAATGTATTTGCCTGGCCTTCTGTTCCCGCGCCTTTTGCAGCAGCTTCTGCCGCCTGGCTTCCGCATCTTCGGAAATGAAAGGCTGCTCGTTAGTCATAAATTTTTCCATCCAATCCGGGCTGTCGGACCATGTGTAAGGGAGATCGATAATGATGCCCGGCCTCTCGGCGTTTTCCAGCAGCTTCAGTCCTGCGCGCAGGACCATGCGCTGGTTTTCCGGGTCATGGGGCCGGCCCGCCGGGTTGCCCAGGGGGTAATTGAGAAAGATCTGCCTCGGATTGCCGGCGCTGGCAGCGATATCCCGTGCATTGGTATAGGTGACCGTGGGGATGCCTCCTGCTTCCAACACACGGGCGACCAGACTCACGGTCTGATGACAGATGGGTCAGACAGGTGTCAGCAAGGCCACATCCACATTGTCCTCGCGGCACTGACGGAGGATTTCCGTCCCGTCCACTTCAGTGGTCTTGCGGTGGCTGTAATTGGGCAGGGCCCGATAGTAGTTCCTGCTCAGGCTTCCGAATACCCCTTCCTTCAGAAATTCCTGCATCCGCGTGATGGGAAAATAGGCATTGACGTCCGTCATGTCCGTCTGGTAACGGTCGTGATCCTCACTGGTGGACAGGATGCGATCGGCAGGCCAGTCGCTGGGCGTCGTAAATACCTCCATCTCATTGGTGCCTATCATCCTGGGTTCTTCCAGAGGGAGGCCCTCCTCGCCTAACAGCAGGAACGAGGCCGTGGTCACCAGCGTCACCCGGCATTTCGACAGCGGCTTGTTCAACGGGACGAAGGGAATATCCTCGTTGTACGCGTAGTTGTAGGTCTTGTCATAGCCCAGACTGCGGTAATATTCATGGGTTTTCTCGATATATCGAATATAGTCCATCGCTCACCTCCGCATTTATGCAAATGATGTTCGTACTGAAATCCTTCAATGAAGCGCTTATTCCGTTTATATCCGGCAGCGTGAATGCCGGTGCGGCGTTGCCTTCCTGTATTGCCATCGTACCCTTTTGACTACCTGAAAATGATCCCCCCGTGCAATGAATATGACCTTGACGTCTCTGTTTTCAGCAAAAACCTCCCATGCACCTACGCCCATCTCAGCTATCTTCATGTGCAAGACCTCCTGCTTTTGTGGATCGCAACTATCATTCTGCCAGCAAATTCGCTATCTTTTGGTGTATGGAAGCGAGGAATGATGCAGGACGATCTTAACCGTGCCATCATTATTTTTGACATACCCGAACGTGTATTCGACGTTTACGACATCTCCCTTTCGGGGAGTGAAGAAATATTCTCCCATGGCCATGGCCACATTGCCGTTTATGTAGATTGCCGCATTCTTGAATCGGACGTTTGTCCATGGTTCGAGGGCAAACCCTTTGTCCTCTGGAAACCTATTGTTATGTCCTAAGAAATAGGATATTGCGCCCTGTTTCGTCGTCCGAAATTTGATGTCGGCGGCCTTGGTAGGTTTAAAAAGGACCTGCCCGGTTTGGTACGCATATAGATTGTCAACAAGGTCTTCCGCCGCCTTTTGATAGTCCTGGCCATCTGTGTACGTCTTTCCGAGATTGACCAGACCATCGGCCCAGGCTTTCTGGGCCTTGACCACGTCCTCTTGGGTAATTTCACCTGGCTCTGCGTGAACAATGCCTGACGTCAAGATGAGCACCAATCCCATGATGATCATCTTAACCGCATGAAGGTTTTTGATACGAATTTTCATGCTCATGTCCTTTCTTGCTATCCGTAGGTTTTCTTATCCATCTTTGCCGGACCCAGAGATATTTATAATTTTATGGACATCCCGTATCCCACCAGAGGTTGCTCCCGACCTTGATCGGTTTTCCCCTGTTTTTGTCAATCAGGCCCGTGTCGAGCTCAGAAATATCTGCAAGGCTGTGGGCCGCATCCAGAGACATGACCAGGGTCCGGTTGCCTGCCTGAGTAGCCTTGATCCCGGTGGCAGCGGCCACGCTGGTCTTTCCGACCCCGCCCTTTCCGGCAAAAAATATGATTCTCATTTGATTTCGATTCAGATCATGTTACTGTTTCACGCCAAGGATTTTCTGTCGTGCACGGCGAAACATTATAACACACCATCCGAGGGTTTAAAAGCAGTAACCCTTCGCGCCAAAAGGAGATGGCCTGTATGGACATGACATTCCTGGGAACCGGCGGGGCCTGGGGCCTACCTGAACTGAACTGCAACTGTCTCATCTGCCGCGAGATGCGGCGGAAAGGGGAAAAGAGGGATCGCACCTCCCTTCTCTTAAGGGATGAGACCACGCTTTTGGTGGATTGCGGCCCGGATGCGAAATCACAGCTTTCAAGGCATTCCATCGACGCGATCGACGGGGTCCTGATCACCCATGAACACACGGATCATTATATCGGGCTTGACGAGCTTTTTGCCTACAAGAGAAATCGGCCCAGAGGTTCATTTCAACCGATTCCCGTCTATCTCACATCGAAAAGCCACGACGTGATACGAAAACGGTTTGATTATCTGGAAGATTTGGAGGTGGTCCGGGTATGCATGATCGAACCCGGACACTGGTTTGGCGTCAATGAGTTCCAGGTCCTCCCATTTGACACCTATCACGGGTCGTTTGCACAGGGGTCAGTGGGCCTCCTTTTCAGGGTGACGGGCATTTCCGGGCAGGAGGCGCGGATCGTGTATAGCTCTGATTTTTCAGACATCCCCAACCCGCCCGCTGATCTGTTTGAACCGGACTACCTGGTCATTCAATCCTTCTGGTTTAACGAGCCTGTCCATAACCGGCCCCATCACATGAGCTTCCAGAGGGCCATCCATTTCATTGAACGCCTCAGGCCCAAAAAGGAGACCTTCCTCGTGCACATCGGGGATGCCGACAGGGTGGCCGGCGACCCGGCCAACAGCCTCCTCAAAAAATACGAACCCAAAGACCCGATGAGACCCCCGTCCGGAGGAGGTCCTTATCCCACTCCCCTCAACCAGGCCCAGTGGCAGGAGGCCGTCAACCGCATCAGATCTGACCGGCAGATCCCTTATACGATTACCGTTGCCTGTGACGACCTCTGCATAACGATTTGAGGACCGTCTCAACGAAAATCGGTAAAATTCCTTAGATCATCAAGATCCCTGTCATCTTTGAAAATATTCTCGCGTTCGATACCGCCCAGCATAACATGGTGAAGCACACCAGGCGCATCCCATCGCGCTAATCTCGGCATCCGTATCTCCAACCCTACCACCCTTACCATGTCAAGTTACTTGGTGTCTTATGGCTCCCCCCAGTCCCGCATGTTTTCATCCCCGTTCTCCATAAGCTCTGCGCAGGTTCTGCACGATCCCCTGAGCCACATTTATGGGGATGTTACATTTGAATAATTTTATAATTTTATGGACATCCCCCTTTTCACTCAGATCCGGTCACACGCCGGACAAAAAAATTGCCTTTTTGACGATTTTTTCATTTTTTGGGTGCGTGCAATTCATTCTCTTGTGTCCGGGCTGTTTGGCTCAGATAGATGGATTCCATGGGGGGCGGAGAGTGCCGCTCCCGGGCCGCAAAATGCAGAACCCCGTTTTCCATCTGTCTCTGGAAACGGGTCAACCTTAAAATCCACCGAACATTTTGCATGCAACCTGTCTTCGTCATACCACGCCTGTGCGTGATAAGGCGTTCTTTTTGGCAATGTCCTCACAGGCACATACATACCTCTATTCGTCAACCCCGTGGCGTTTCAGGGGGAGGGGCGCCAGCGACATCAGCCAAGCCCCCGGTTTTCGCAAACGGAGCGACTTCAGATGAAAGAAATAGAATCTTCCATGACGTATTCATGCGTTTTCGCCATATCCCGGTTATTTTCAGGCATCCTTAATGTTGCGTCAGGCATTGTCGGCTTCAACGGCCTCCAGTATGCTGCGATCGATTTCCGGAAGACTGTAAAAAACCCTGTTCCAGGAGGGAAGGAGGGTGCTTTCCCGCGGCCCCTTACTCTGCTCCCAGGCGGTCCACAGGAAACCTCGAAAGTATTGCGCCGTGAGTTCTTCCTGGTGACGGTCGAAGTGGAGGTCGTTCACTTCGGCATCATCGCTGTAGTTCTTGATAAACACGAGGACGTTCTGGTAGTAGGTATGTAATATCATATCGACATAGGCATCATCCAAAGGAACGCCGTGGGAGCGCATGTAATTCAAATAGAATTTGGCGATGTCCACGACCATCCGGTGAAGTCCTCGGCTGGTATCATCAGGAGAAAGATCCTGGTGTTTATGCTCATAATTCAGGGCCAAGTCGATCTGGGCGATTTTGCTTGGGATAACCCGATGATAGACCTCTGACAACGTCGCGACTTCCAATCCCCAGTCATAGGCAATGTTGATGCCCCGAGCCAGTTGCGTCGTAAAGCTGAACTCACCGGCCAGAGGGTAATTGAAGGTCCGGTGATAGTTGAAAAAACGCCACAATTCGTTCATACGCCGCTCGCGCATGACACGGGCCATGGCATCCACGAAAGGCGTCACAAACAGTCTCGTTACCCGTCCATTCATGACCCGATCTGTGGGAGAAATACGGGGGTAATAGCCCTTACAGAATTCGAAGTCGCTGTTGGGGTTGGCAGTGGGTTCAACAAGGCGTCCTAAAAGAATACGGTTATAGGTGACAATATCGCAGTCATGGAGGGCGATCACGTCTGAGTCCTCCTGAGCAATGAGATAGCCGAGGGTGATCCAAACAGACTGCCCCTTTCCCTTGATTCCGGTAGGGATTTCTTTTTGCTGGAGATTCTGGAAAATCTGCTGGATGCGGGGCCCATCCACCCAGATGATTTTGACATCCCGCCCGGACGTTCGAAGCCTTCCAAAATATTCTTTTGCCCTCTGACACTGGGACTCCTCGGGTGCACCCCCCAGGGCGACCACAACATTGTGGAGATAGCGGACCTGTTGAATCTCATTCAGGATCCGATCCAGCACCTCGGGATTTTCTATTTCAGCGTAGAGGGATGGTAGAAGGAGGCTGATCTTGGAATGTTGGGCGTATCGCTCCAGTTTTTTTTCAAGATTTTCCAAGTAGATGTTTGGATCAAAGGCCTCGTAGAGGCTATGTAAAGTGGTGATGATTCCTTCCTGATGAAAATCTCCCATTGGCTTCTCCTTTCGATTCCGATGGGTTTAGCCCCATTGGATACTGGCGTAGGCTGGAAGCGGGTCCCTGTATTTTATTAACCTGGCTAATTCATTGACAATAGACGATCTTTCAACCCTTCCTGATTTTAAGATTTCTTTTTTTCCGCGAATTTCCGGTCGGCGGGGTGCTGGTGGGCCTGACCATCCGGTCCAGAATGAGGACCAACACAAATCCTGCCGCCATAAGACCAAAGGCCGCAGAAACCTCTCCATTGAGTTGAGTCGGCAATATGTTGGCTTGAACGATCGGGACCATGTTTCCGTGACTGTCCATGATGCTTTCGAGTGTCTCCTTCCACGGCCAGACCTTGCGCAGCGACCCCAGCATGAGCCCGGTCAGAAAGGCTACCATCAGATCATGGTACCTGAGGAGAAGCCATCCCAGCAGGCGGGAAAAGGCCGCAATCCCCGCGCAGGCGCCTGCGGCCACAATAAAGAGAACGAGAAAATCCCTCTGGTTGACCGCCTCGAGGATATATTGATATTTGCCCATAAGGACCAGGATAAACGACCCGGAGATGCCGGGAAGGATCATGGCGCAGATGGCGACAGCGCCTGAGAGGAACAGGAACCAGAGGTCATTGGGGGTGGTTCCGGGTACCAGGCCGACCAGAAGATAGATGCCGATCAGGCCGGTTATGAGCGAAAACCACGTGAGGGGCTGCCAGGTGCAGATGCGGCGGCTGACGGTCACCACCGAGGCCAGGATCAGCCCTAAGAAGAAGGACCAGATGAGCACCGGGGTGTTCTGGAGAAGCCAGGCGAGGAGCCTGGCGAGGGTAAAGATGGCCGTGAGAATCCCGAGACCCAAGGCCAGGAGAAACTTCCATGAAATGCTCTCGAAAAAGGCCTTTGCCTTGAAGGTCAGCAGGAGCCTCAGGCTTCTGAGATCAAACGACTTGATGGCATCGAGGAGTTCCTCGTAGATCCCGAGGATAAAGGCCATGGTCCCCCCGGAGACGCCGGGCACTACGTCAGCGGCCCCCATGCAAAAGCCCTTGGCCGCCAGGATCACATAATCAAAAAAAGGTCGTTTCGTATTGGGCAGGATCATCGATCCCTTCTCACGCCAAGACAAGCGTTAGTATCCCCATAACCCAGCAGTAGGGGGCAAAATAGTAGAAATGGCCTCTCCTGACCATCCCCATCAGGAGTTTCAAAGCGAGAAACCCCACGAAGGCCGAGACCAGAAATCCCGCGATGAGCGGGACGGCCCCCACCCTGGCTATGGCCGCCATATCCAACTGAAGTAGAAGCGCCCCGATAATTGCCGGTATGCAAAGGATGAAGGAGAAGCGACCTGCCAGGTCTCTGTTCAGTCCCAGGAGCAGGCCGCACACGATGGTCGCTCCCGAACGGGAGATGCCCGGCACAATGGCCACTCCCTGGGCCGTGCCTATGGCTAGGGCGATGATGACGCTCACCCGGTCGCGTTTCCCGTAGGCCTCGGGAATAAATCGGGTTATGGCCACAATGATCCCTGTTATCACCAGCATCATCCCGACCGTTGTCACCGATCCGAAGAGGCTTTCCAGGGGGTCCTTGAAAATAATGCCTATCAGGGCGGTTGGAATCGATCCCACGACTACCATGAGGGCGAGGTTGGCGTGGAGACCGGATCTGGAGCGGCGGTTTTCCCCTCTCGGGATCAGCCGCCACAGCTCTTCGATCATCTGTCGCAGGTCCGAACGAAAATAGACGCACACGGCCAAAAGGGTCCCGAAATGGAGAGCGGTGTCCAACAGGAGTTCGGGCTCCCTGAATCCGAGCAGACTTTTACCTACCACCAAGTGCCCGGAACTGCTGACGGGCAGAAATTCGGTCAGACCCTGTATGATGCCCAAAAATATGGTTTCAATCGTTGTCATGAATAGATCTCAAAATGAAAAATGATGGCGACTGGATAATGGACCTCTTAGATGCCTGCGGCTTCTGCCAGGGAATTTAGCCTTGTTTTTAGCCCCTGAACGATATCGGAGAGTTGATCCATGGCATTGTTTCGCGCAATCTGTTCACCTTGTTTGGCCAGATCGTAGATCTCCATCAGGCCGAGATTGCCCGCAGCCCCCTTTATTGAATGAAGCCTGTTGGCGACCTCATCTGAATTTTGTTCTCTGATGGAGGCCTCAATCCCTTCCAGGTCCGCCCTGCTGGTTTCGATGAGGAGCTTTATCAACTCCAGGTATTCATCTTCTTCCAGCCCCAGATTCCCTGCCAGTTCGCTAAAGTTCATATCCCCTCCTGGTTCTGTTCATGAACGGTGTGCGGGCATAGTTGGGCCCAATCTTCCCTTATCCCCAATCCATCAGAATCAGCGTCTTTCCTGAAAGCCCCGCCCGTACGGGATTTTTCTCCATGCGGGAGTCGATTGAAGACGCGGGCAGCTTTATTATTCGGAAAGACGACGCGCTTTCCTGCATGGATGGTTCGAGGCGCCCGGTTCCAAAAAGTTCTGCTGCATAGTTCAGAACGTCGGGGGCCATCGTCAGGAGGATGACGTCCCCCGGGAGAACGCGACCGAACAGGCCGAACCAGGCGCTCAGCACCTGTCTGAGGTGGCGCTCCTCTATGGAGGGATGTGAATCGGAAAGCGCGAGATCGTCGAAAAAATCATTTCTGGGGGTCGCCTCCCCGAGGGCCTCTGCCAGCGGGGATCTTTTCGCCTTGACTCGAAGCAGCATCTCATCGGCAGATGTCCGGTTTTCTTCCAGTTCCCGTTCCAGATGGAGGATGAGATGCCATTTGAGCGCCTGTTCTTCAACCGGTTCGCGGACACCCTTTCCCGTATGACGAAGGGCGTGTCTGATTTCCCATGTAGCATCCTCTCCCGCCCCAAGAGGCAGAGGAGGGGTATATCCTCTGTTCTGGCTCATCCAGACCCGGTACTCGGCAAGGAGTTTCATGAAATCCTTCGGGGGCTTCAGGTCTTCAGGGGGATGTACGATCTCGATACGGCCGTCACGGCCTTCCGCGTCGCCGGCGTTTTCCATATACCATGGTTTGCAAACGGTCAGGGTTGCAAAGGAAGACAATATCCTCTCTCCGGCAGCCCCGGGCAGGTAGGAATGGGGGAACAGAATTACACAATGGTTTTTCATCTCTTTACTATCGCCTGTCGTCATGGTTCGAACCTATTCTAAAGCGGCATAGCCGCAAAGCAAAAATATCTCATACAAAGCCACAAAGCCCCAAAGATCAGAGGTCAGGAGTCGGCGGCCAGTGATCAGCAAAGCCAGCATTCCAGCATCATTCAATCCCTCAATTCCAAAATCTCTCTATAGCCCCTGTTGCCGGTACTGCCGGGCCAGTTCGGCATATTCTTTGTAACCTTCCTGCACCCACCAGAGCTGCTGCTCTGTAGGGTTGCCCTTGATCCTGCCTGGCACGCCTACCACAAAGGAATTTTCCGGGACCTTCATCCCCTGGCCGACCAGGCAGCCCGCGCCGATAATGCAAAAGTCGCCGATTTCAGCATCGTGGAGAATCGTTGCGTTCATGCCGATGAGGACGTTGTTCCCGATTTTCCGGCAGTTCAGGACGGCGCCGTGACCGATAAGGACCCTGTCGCCGATATCGACGTTGCCCACGGCAGAGGAAGGGGTGCCCGAATGAATCACGCAGTTATCTTCAACCGAGGTATTCCGGCCGATCGCAATCCTGCCGAAGTCGCCTCGTATGACCGCTCCAGGAAAGACGTTTGAGTCCTCCCCGATGTCTACATCGCCCACGATATAGGCTGCCTCGCTGATAAAGGCAGATGCCGCTATTCTGGGTGTCTTGCCGTTAAAGCCTTTTATCATCTGTATGACCTCGCTGATTTTTGCGCACTATACGCCTGGCAGAGGTATTCGTCAAGCATACTGCAAGTTCCATGCGTGGGGCTTTGCGGCGGAACTCCTTGCGTCATGGGTATTTTTTGTGATAGGTAATCCCTGGAGCCTTGGACCTGTATCATTGAACATCGAACGTCCACCGGCCAATCAAGCCAAGGCGTGAAATCAGGACCCTTTTTGAACCCCTGAGCCCTGCTGTAGGGCGGGAAACGATTAAACACGTGCATCGGAAAATACCGCGATGTCCGGCATAACGGAAATCCTCTTGATTATTGCGATCATCCTGGGCATCTTTATGCTTCCCAGGCTGATAACCAGGAAGCCGGAGCAGGTTCAACAATGCCGTGGTGGGGGCCCGCCGCTTTCGGGACGAATACGGTTTGCCATCCTGGCATCGCTATTGTGGCCGGTCCTTGCAGCGTTTTTTCTCAAGCCCTGGAACAGCCACTGGGTTGTCTTCTTATATATGGCCGTGGGCCCCGTGGCCTTGATCTGGGGGATCTACTGGGTATTCTCGGGATTCAGGAAAGAGCGGAAGTGAGGGCTTTCTCCTGGCAGCCCCTGAATGCTGGACCCTATTCCTATGGCAATGATTCAGATAACAGAAGATATCGCCATTGACGAAAGGGAGATCCAGGAGGCGTTTATTCGGGCCTCGGGTCCGGGGGGGCAGAATGTCAATAAAGTTGCTACGGCTGTCCAACTCCGCTTCGATGCCGAAAATTCTCCTTCGCTATCCCCCGATGTCCGCAGGCGTCTCGCTGCCGTAGCCGGAAAACGGATGACGGGTGCAGGGATCCTGATCATCCAGGCCCGGCGATTTCGGACCCAGGAGCATAACCGTCAGGATGCCCTGGACCGATTGGTCCGTCTGGTCCGTGAGGCGGCCCTGCCGCCCAAACTCCGGCGCAAGACCGCCCCGACCCCCGGGTCCAGGGAGCGCCGACTCGACTCCAAACGTCGTCGAGCCCAGACCAAAAAGATCCGTCAGGATATGCCGCACCCCGAGGAGCAGGACCTTTAGGAATCAATATCTGCCAGGGTGCTCGACAGGCGATCGCACCCCTCTTCCATCTCTTCCTGTGTGACCGTCAGGTGCGGCGCGATCCGGATGACGTTGCCGCAGAGCCCCCCTTTGCCTACAAGGAGACCGTGCCTGCGGGCAGCCTTGATGAGGTCTATGGTTCGGGTCGGGTCCGGCCGTTTGCCCGGTCCCGGCTCAACGATCTCCATGGCCTGCATCAGACCCATCCCACGGGTATCCCCGACAAAGCTGTGTTTTTTCCGGAGGGTGTCCAGACGGTCTCGAAGAAGTCGGCCCTGGACAGCCGCATTTTCAGGGAGATGATGCCTTTCGATATACTCGATGGTGGCGAGCGCGGCCATCATGGTCACCGGATTGCCGCCGAAGGTAGCAAAGGTAAGCCCCTTCACTGCATCAGCGATTTCAGGCGTGGCAATGGTGCAGCCGATGGGCGACCCATTGGCCGTTCCCTTGGCAAAGGTCATGATATCGGGCGACACACCCCAGTGTTCGATGCCGCAGAAGTATTTTCCGGTCCGGCCCCAGCCGGTCTGGACCTCGTCGCAGATGAAGACGCCTCCGGCCTCGCGTACCACGGGGAGGACCCGTTTGAAGTAGTCCCTGGGCATCACGATGAACCCGCCCACGCCCTGTATCGGTTCGGCCATGAATGCGGCGATCCTGCCGTTGGTGGTGGTGGCCAGGGTCTCTTCCAGGTCCTGCACGCAGAGATCAATAAGCCCCCTCTCATCCAGTCCCACCGGGGCCCGGTAGGTGTAAGGATTGCGCACATGCCGGATGTGGCCGTCGAAGACCCCCCCCAACCGCCATGCGCCATGACCGGTGAGACTCATGGTGGTCATGGTGCGGCCGGCATAGGCATGTCTGAGGGTAATCACATCGTTGTTGCCGGTATACATCCTGGCGGCCATGATGGCGGTCTCATTGGCCTCGCTGCCGCTGTTGGTGAAGAGGCACTTCTGAAGCCTGCCCGGCGTCAGATCGGCGATCTTGCGGGCGACCCGGACCATCGCCTCATTGATATAGAGGGTTGAGGTATGCTGGACCTTCCTCATCTGCTGGATGGTACGCTCAGTGACCTCCTCATTGCAGTGTCCCACCGAGACTGTGAGTACGCCGCCGAAGAAATCCAGATACCGGTTTCCCTCGATGTCCCAGAGGTAGCTGTCCTTGGCCCGGTCCACGATCAGGGGGTGGTCCCCGTAAAACGGGGTGATTGCAGGGAAGATATACTGCTGGTAGTCATTGAGGATCGTTTGGGTCGCATCCGTCGTATTTCGTTCTTCCATCAACGCATCTCCAGGTCAGGAATGAGTGTGAACGGTTTTTTTCCTGACGGCTATCGAACCAGTTCCTGATACAGTTCCGGCCGCCTGTCCTCAAAGAGGTGGTTCCTGGGGGTGATCATCTTTTCTCTGGCCAGGGCAGGGTCGATCTCGATAATGCATATCTCTTCTCCTGCCTCTGATCCCTCTATCAGAATCTCTCCCTTGGGATCGGCAATAACGGAACGTCCCGTGAACGTGAGATCCCTTTCTGTGCCGATCCGGTTGGCAGTGACAATGTAGACCCGGTTGGTCATGGCATGGAGTGGGATCGCCCTCTGTGCCAACCCCGGCAGCACCAGGTTTGAGGGATGGCAGATGATGTCAGCGCCTTTCAGGGCCAGAACCCGCCATACCTCCGGGAAGATCCAGTCAAAACAGACGAGCATCCCGACCCGGCACTTCCCCGTATCAAAAACCGGAATCCCTTCGTCTCCGGGCAGGAAATAGTCTTTTTCATTCATGAAGAGATGGCCCTTGCGATATCTCCCAACATAGCCCTCGGGGCCCACGAGCACGGCTGAGTTGTAGAGATGTTTCCCTGCTCTTTCATTAAATCCTGACACAATGAAAAGGTTGGCCTCTCTGCATTTGGATGTCAGATATGTGATGAAGCGGCTTTGTCCCACCTCTTCGGAAGTGTCCCAGGCCTGATCCCGGTCTGCGAAATGATACCCCGAGTTGCAGAGTTCGGGGAGAACAATCAAATCCGCCCTCTCTGAACTGTCGAGGAGACGGTCCAGGTTTTCCATGGTGGTACCCACGTCACCGAGGACCGGGGCAAACTGTATGAATCCGATTTTCAATGTCACCTCCTGATTCCCTTGCCTTTCCCTGCGGAAAGTGTTCAAATGACGGTTGTTGACGATATTGAGGATAAACGCAATGTCAACAGCTTTCAAGATAATGTTTTGGGGTCCCCCATCCGTTGCCATAAGCGACGACCAGAAGTGGGTTGGGCTGAGGAGACATCCGTCCCATCGCATATCAGCAGACGCCTTGGTACAATGGAAAGGCTGTTTCAAAATGTTTCACAGACACTGTAATTGATGGTTTTTTAAAAAGTCAAAGGCTCGAAAACCCTGCCTGATGATGTCAAGACGTTATCCGTGCTGAAAAGGCCAGCTTCGGACCTTGACGAGACCATCAACGCCTCCTCAGGCAAAACAGCTTCAGGCGACTTCCGGTTCCTATGAACACATCTCATACATTTTTTGCCGTTGCACCCAAGGGCGTAGAGTCCCTGCTCGTGGACGAACTCAAGGCCCTCGGGGCCGGTGAAGTAAAGGCCTCGCGGTCGGGCGCCTTTTTCCAGGGACACCTGGAGACAGGCTATCGGGCGTGCCTGTGGCTTCGCACTGCCAACCGGGTACTCTCGCCGATCGCGCGGTTTCAGGCCGAGACCCCTGAGGCACTGTACGACGGGGTGCGCAATATACCCTGGAGCGAGCATATGGAACCGGACGGCTCCCTTGCCGTCGATTTCAGTTCATCCCGTTCCCAGATCCATCATACCCGTTATGGGGCGTTGAAGGTAAAGGACGCCGTGGTGGACCAGTTTCGGGAGCGATTCGGGACGAGACCCTCGGTGGATCTCTCCAGACCCGATGTCCGGCTGAATGTCTATCTTTTGAGGGATGAGGCCACCATAAGTATCGATCTCTCAGGAGAGAGCCTGCACAAGCGGGGATACCGGGGAGAGGCAGGCCCCGCACCCCTCAAGGAGAATCTGGCGGCCGCGATCCTGCTGCGCGCCGGTTGGCCGGAGATCTCGGGGAGGGGAGGGGGCCTGATGGACCCGATGACAGGCTCAGGGACCCTCCCGATCGAGGCGGCCCTGATGGCTGCCGACGCTGCCCCCGGTCTCTTGAGAGATTACTTCGGTTTCTTGAAGTGGAAGGGGCACCGGCCCGAGATCTGGGAAAGGCTCCTTGACGAGGCCCGGGAAAGAAGGGCCGCAGGCCTCATGAGATTGCCCCCCATCGTGGGGTACGATGCCGACCCAAAGGCCGTCCGGAATGCTGCGGCCAACGTGGAAAGGGCCGGTTTACGGGGCGCCGTCCATGTTGAAAAAAAGGAGCTTGCCGTTTTGGTTCCGCACCCCGCGATGAAAGGGCGGCCGGGACTGGTGGTCCTCAATCCCCCCTATGGAGAGCGCCTTGGGGAGATCAGCGAACTGAGATCGCTCTATAGAGCCCTGGGGCTGCGTCTCAAGGCCCATTTCCGCGGCTGGAGGGCCAGCCTGTTTACCGGGAATGTGGAACTGGGCAAGGGGATGGGCCTGAGGGCGGAAAAGAAATATTCCCTGTACAACGGGCCGCTTGAATGCAAGCTCTTGAACTTCCGTATCGAACCGGAGTGGTTTGTGGATACGGAACATCGCATTCTCAGGCCGGCGACCGTCAGGCCGCGGATGCCGCTGGACCCGGCCGCGGAGATGTTTGCCAATCGGCTGCGAAAAAACCTGAAGCGGCTGGGGAAGCGGTTCAAAAAGGAAGCGATCACTTGTTTCAGGGTGTACGATCAGGATCTCCCCGAGTATGCGGTTGCCGTCGACATCTACAATAAATGGGTCCATGTTCAGGAATACAAGGCCCCCGACACAGTGGACACTGAAAAGGCCGAGGCCCGGCTGAGTCATGTGCTGACTGTGATCCCGGAAGTCATCGGGGTGCCTGAAGGAAATATTTTCCTCAAGGTGCGACGTCGTCAGAGAGGCAAGGCCCAGTATTCGAGACATGAAAATCACGGGGTTTTCCACGAGGTGGATGAAGACAATTGCAGGTTTCTGGTTAATTTTACGGACTATATCGATACCGGACTTTTTCTGGACCAGAGGATCACCCGCAGCCTCATCAGGGACCTGGCGAGGGGAAAGCGATTTCTAAATCTGTTCTGCTATACGGGAACGGCAACGGTTTATGCAGCCAAGGGAGGCGCGCAATCCACGACCTCAGTGGATGCCTCCAGGGTCTATCAGGACTGGGCGCGGCGGAATCTGGCGCTGAATGGCTTCGACCCTGGGCGGCATTTTTTTTATCAGGCGGACGTCCTGACCTGGCTCAGGAATGAAAACCGGTTCTACGATCTTATTTTTTTGGATCCGCCGACCTTTTCAAATTCAAAGCGATTACAATTGATACTGGATGTGCAGAGGGATCATGTGAGCCTGATCCGGTCTGCTGCAAGGGTGCTGAAACGGGATGGATCCATTCTTTTTTCCAGCAATTACCGGAAATTCAAGATGGATGTGGAGGGGCTGAAAGGGTTCCGCGCGGAAGACCTTTCAAGGGTCACACTGCCGCCGGATTTCGAAAAAAGGCCCAGGATGCACCATTGCTGGAAAATTACAAAAGAGGTGGTTTAAATTTATGCCGTTCGGGTTATATAAATACTTGACAGGATTTGGCATATGGAATATCCTTCACGGAATCTTGAAAAGAGAGGATCCGATTGCCAACAGGTCTTCATGGTTCACACTGCCTGTGGATAGCGTGGATCGACTAAAGATAGCACCCCCGATATCCTAATGAATCTCTTTTGAAAATATGACAAGATAATAGAGGAGCAAGGGTGTTGGAGCACACCCAGAAGCGTATCGTTTCGCAGATGTTTGAAGATGTTGAGAGGCGGCATTGACCGGAAGGTGCGTTCTTTTATTTAAACATTTCAAGAGAAGGAGGGAGTAATAATGAACAAGGGGGATTTAGTCAATGAGGTGGCCAAGGTTGTCAACACCAAGAAGGAAGCCCAGGCAGCAGTGGATTGTGTTTTTTCAAGTATAACCACTGCCTTGAAAAAGAAACAGAAGGTGACGGTGATCGGGTTCGGGACCTTCAAGGTGGACAAGCGAAAGGCACGAAAGGGGATCAACCCCCAGACGAGAGAGACCATCAAGATCAAGGCAAAGAGGGTTGCCAAGTTTGTACCTGGGAAGGCCCTGAAAGATGCGGTGTAGCAGGGCTTACTAAGACTGGAAAAAAATATGGCCCTCATTGGGAAAAAGTTTTTCCGGTGAGGGCGTTTTTTTTTGCAGGGGGAGACGTTATGAAGATTGCGGTGAGCGGCAAGGGGGGCGTCGGGAAGACGACCTTTGCCTCTTTTTTGATCAGGGCACTGGCTGATGAGGGGAGAAAGGTCCTGGCGATCGATGCCGACCCAGATGCCAATCTGGCCCAGGCCCTTGGCGTCAAAAACAGCGATGAGATCGTCCCCATCTCTCAGATGAAGGAGCTGATCGAAGAGAGGACCGAGGCCAAGGTGGGGACCATGGGGTCATTTTTCAAGCTGAATCCCAAGGTCAGCGATCTGCCCGAAAAGCTCTCCATCGAGGTGGACGGGGTCAAGGTCATGGTCATGGGCGGCGTAAAAACGGGGGGCGCCGGATGCATTTGCCCGGAAAGTGCGCTTCTCAAGAGACTTGTAGGCCATATCGTGCTGGCCCGGGACGAAGCAGTGGTCCTGGACATGGAGGCGGGTCTCGAGCATTTGGGAAGGGGGACGGCCATGAACGTGGACAGACTCGTGGTGGTCGTGGAGCCTGGTCGGCGGAGTATCGAGACGGCCCATCAGGTTCGCAAACTGGCCGGCGATATCGGCATCCGGAAGCTGAACTTTGTCGGGAACAAGATCCGATCGGAACAGGATAGGGAATTCCTTCTCAAGGAAATGCCCGATTTCGAGTTTCTGGGCTTCATGCCGTATCGCGATGAGATCATCGAGGCTGACCTGAATGGCCGGCCTCCTTATGAGAAAGACAGGGAAAGTCTGGAGCTCGTCAAGGCGATGCTTGACAAGATCAGGGATTGACAGAATCATCACGTCAACCGGTTGAAACCGTAACAGGAGGAGAATGGAATATGGGGAAGAGAATTCATAATTTCAATGCAGGTCCTGCGGCCCTGCCAGTGCCGGTACTGGAGGAATTCCAGGCGGAGCTTCTCGACTACAAGGGATCCGGGATGTCTATCCTGGAGGTGAGCCACCGTTCCAAGTGGTTCGACGATGTCATCAACGAGGCCGTCCTGAGGACCCGAAGACTCCTCGGCCTGGGCGATGCGTTTGAGGTCCTCTTTATCCAGGGGGGGGCCAGCCTCCAGTTCTGCATGATACCGATGAACCTCTCCGTAGCGGACAGGCCGCTGGATTATATCAATACGGGCACGTGGTCGACCAAGGCGATCAAGGAAGCCAAAATCCTGGGAAAGGACCTCCGTGTCATTGCCTCTTCCGAGGACAAGGGCTTTTCATATATCCCCAAGGGGTTCGCGGTGAACCGGGACGCGGCATATCTCCACTTTACCTCCAACAACACCATCAAGGGGACCCAGTGGTCCCGATTCCCGGATGCGGGCGACGTGCCGCTGGTCTGCGACATGTCTTCGGATTTCATGAGCCGGCCCTTTGACGCCCGGCCCTTCGGGCTGATCTATGCAGGGGCCCAGAAGAACATCGGACCTGCGGGATCGGCCATGGTGATTATTCGAAAGGATATGCTGGATCGGACCCCCGATACCATCCCCACCATGCTCAAATATACGACCTTCGTCGAGAAGAACTCCATGTACAATACGCCCTCCTGTGTCGTGATCTATATCGTCGCCCTGGTCCTGAAATGGCTCGAAGAGACCATCGGGGGCCTCGAAAAGATGGCGGAGATCAACCGGGAGAAGGGGGCGGTCATCTATGATTTCATCGATGGGTCTTCTTTTTATAGGGGCACCGCGGATAAAAACAGCCGCTCTCTGATGAATGTCACCTTCCGGCTTCCGAGCGAGGATCTGGAAAAAAAGTTTGTGGCTGATGCCCTAAAAGAGGGTCTGGGAGGGCTCAAGGGACACCGTTCGGTGGGAGGATGCCGCGCATCCATCTACAATGCCACGGCCGTCGATGCGGTGAAGGCCCTGGTGGGTTTCATGGCCGAATTCGAGAGAAAAGAAGGATAGAGAAAAGAGTTTGAAGTGTGGAGTTGGAAGTAATAAGATTGAGACCTTTTTATTCTGGCTTGTCCTGGTTGGGCACTTCAGACTTTAGTCACTTTAGTCACTTGTAACTTCTTTTGCGTACTGTGAGGTGACTCATTTTGAGAAGAACGAGGATTGTCGAGGTCCTTAATTCTGAACAGATCGGCGCGCGGTATACCGTGATGGGCTGGGTCAGGACCCGAAGGGACTCCAAGGGCGGATTCTCCTTTGTCGAGGTCAATGACGGATCCTGCCTCTCCGGCCTGCAGATCATCGCGGACCAGGGACTGGCCAACTATGAGGGCGAGGTCCTCAAGCTTCAGACCGGCTGCTCGATCCAGGCGGTGGGGACCCTGTCCGAGTCGCCCGGCAAGGGTCAGAAGGTGGAGCTGAAGGCCGAATCGATCCAGGTTATGGGATGGGCCGATCCGGATGTCTATCCGCTTCAGAAAAAGCGGCACTCCTTTGAGTTCCTTCGAACCATCGCCCACCTGAGGCCCAGGACCAATACCTTCGGCGCAGTGGCCAGGGTGAGGAACGCCATGGCCCATGCGATTCACACCTTTTTCCAGGAAAGGGGCTTTATCTATCTCCACACCCCGATTATTACGGGGAGCGACTGCGAGGGCGCCGGCGAAATGTTCAAGGTCACCACCTTTGATCTGAACCGTGCGCCTGAAAAAGACGGGGAGATAGATTTTTCCAGGGACTTCTTCGGGGCCGCGGCCAACCTAACGGTCAGCGGTCAGCTGGAGGCGGAGACCTATGCCCTTGCCATGGGGGAGGTGTATACCTTCGGCCCCACGTTCAGGGCAGAGAACTCCAATACATCGCGTCACCTGTCCGAATTCTGGATGGTGGAACCGGAGATGGCCTTCTGTGACCTGGAGGGGAACATCGATCTGGCCGTGGCGTTCCTCAAGCAGATCTTTGCCTCGCTCCTGAATAACTGTAAGGAAGATATGGCGTTCTTCAACCGCTTTGTTGACCCGTCGGTGATCGGGACCCTGGAAGACCTGGTGTCGCAGGATTTCCAGGTGATGACCTATACGGAAGGGATCGAGATCCTGAAAAAGGCGACGGAGAAATTCGAGTTCCCCGTGGAATGGGGCGTCGATCTCCAGTCGGAACACGAGCGGTATCTCTGCGAAAAGGTAATCAAAGGGCCGGTGGTGCTCATCGATTACCCCAAAGAGATCAAGGCCTTTTATATGAAGGTGAACCCGGATGGAAAGACGGTCCGGGCCATGGATGTCCTGGTGCCCAAGATCGGCGAGATCATCGGCGGGAGCCAGCGCGAGGATGACCATGATATCCTCTTGGAGAGGATCCAGGGGGCCGGGCTCCGTCCGGATGATTACTGGTGGTACCTGGATCTCAGAAAATTCGGTTCGGTCCCCCATGCCGGGTTTGGTCTCGGATTCGAGCGGCTGATCCAGTTCGTGACCGGGCTCTCCAACATCCGGGACGTGATCCCGTTCCCGAGAACACCCGGCAATCTGGCATTTTGACACCCCGCTGGTGCTTGGATATTGCAGGGGTGGTACAAGAAAAGGCTACATTAAATCACGCTCAACCCACGAATCACACCCATGAAGCGAAACCTGTCAAAGGGTGCAATCTTCTTGTTTCAGGGTTAAAGGTTCACATCTTTCAGCATTAAATGTTCGTAACTCTTTAGCCTCTTGATAGAAGGCGCCGCAACATGGCCTTTTTCACATGCCTAAAGTGTTACAAATGTTCGATGTTGGACGTTCGATGTTCGCTTCTCCCGATCCCATGCCCATCAGCCTCTCTCTTAACCGTGTGTACCGTTTGCGGATCTTATTGTTGTTCACCGCGATGGCCAGTGCCTTCTTGGCGCCGATGAGGATGACAAGTTTCCGGCCCCTTGTCACGGCCGTGTAGATCAGATTGCGCTGCAGGAGCATATAGTGCTGCATGACCAGAGGGACAATGACCGCCGGGTATTCGGATCCCTGGGACTTGTGCACCGAGACAGCATATGACAGAACGATTTCGTCCAGGTCGTTGAAGTCATAGGGAATCTCTCTCCCGTCAAAGCATATGACGACCTCCCGCAGCTCAGGGTCGACCCTGACGACGCGTCCCATGTCGCCGTTGAAGACCTCCTTGTCGTAGTTGTTCCGGATCTGCATGACCTTGTCATGGATCCTTAAGATCCTGTCGCCCCTCGCAACCCCGTCTCCTGTGGGATTGAGGGCCTTTTGAAGCTCCATATTCAGATTTCCCGCACCTACAACCCCTTTGTGCATGGGCGTCAGCACCTGGATATCATCAAAGGGATCCAACCGGAACCTTTCGGGGACCCTCTCCGTGACGAGGTGGATGATTTCACTGAGGACCTCATCCGGATCATCCCGTTCGATAAAATAGAAGTCATCAAGCCGGTCCTTTGAGGGGTTGAGCGCAGGGAGGAAACCGCTGTTGATCCTGTGGGCATTGACGACAATCCGGCTTTCCTTGGCCTGCCTGAAGATTTCGCGAAGCTCCACCACCGGCACCGACCCGGAACCGATGATATCGGCTAAGACGTTCCCGGCCCCGACCGACGGGAGCTGGTTGACATCCCCCACCAGGATGAATGTCGCCTCAGGCGGGACAGCCCTCAAAAGGTGGTACATCAGGACCGTATCGATCATGGAGGCTTCATCTACCACCAGCAGGTCGCAGTGCAGCGGCGATTCATCGTTTTTCTGAAAACCTCCCTTTTGAAGGCTGTACTCCAGCATGCGATGAATCGTCCTGGATTCGCGGCCGGTGATCTCGCTCATCCGTTTGGCGGCCCTGCCGGTGGGTGCGGCCAGGAGCATCCGGATCTTGAGTCCCGAAAAAATGGTCAGGATAGCGTTGATGATGGTCGTCTTTCCGGTGCCGGGGCCTCCTGTGATAACCAGGGCCTTGTTCTCCGCAGCGCCCTTGATGGCCCGGATCTGCTCTGTTGCCAGGGAGATGGAGAGCCGCTGCTGGACCCAGGAGACCGCCTTGTCCGCATCAATCTCCCGGATGGATTTCCGGGCCTTCAGGAGGACCTTCAGTTGTCGGGCGACGCCGGTCTCGGATACGTGGAACCTGGCCAGGTAGACCCCCCTGCTGTTCGTGGAGTCGCCGCCTGCCGGATCGCTCACGTCCTCGATGATGACCCTCTTTTCCTTGGCAACGGAGTCCAGTGCCTCTGCGATCCGTTCCGGTTGCACCTCAAGGACCTCCACGCATTTCTTCAGGAGAGATTCATAGGGGAAGTAGACATGTCCTTCATCGGAAAGCCGGTTGAGCACATAGAGTATCCCGGCCTCGGCCCGCAATCGGGAATCCTTGTCAAATCCCAGCTTTTCTGCAATCTGGTCGGCCGTGATAAAGCCGATGCCGAAGATGTCGGTGGCCAGGCGATAGGGGTTCTCCTTGACGACCTGGATGGACCGGCTCCCGTATTGTTTGAATATCTTGGCGGCATAGCCTGAACTGACCCCGTGGCCCTGGAGGAAGAGCATGACATCGCGGATTTCCTTCTGATCTTCCCAAGCCTTCCAGATCATCTCGATCCGTTTTTTCCCGATCCCTTCTACCTGGGCCAGCTTTTCAATATCCTTTTCGATGATATCCAGTGTCTGCGTGCCGAATTTTTTGACGATCCGTTCGGCCATGACCGGTCCGATGCCCTTGATCAGACCCGAACCCAGGTACTTCTGAATGCCGTGGACCGAGGCAGGCACGGCGGTCTGATAGTGGGTGATCTTAAACTGCTCGCCGTATCTGGCGTGGGTGGACCATTCGCCTTTCAGTTTGACCACCTCGCCCGGGGTTGGCGCCATGAGGTTCCCCACCACGGTCACCAGGTCAGGCCGGCCGTACACGCTCAATCTGGCGATGGTGTAGCCGTTCTCCTCGTTGGTGTAGGTGATCCGTTCAATCTGGCCTGTTAGCTCTTCGATGGGCATGGCGCCGTTTCTCTCAGGGGGTTATAGGTTCAGAGGTTCAGGGTTCAGAGGTTCTGATCGGTCGCTGCTGGATGTTGTTGGTTTTCGGTTATCAACTTTAGCTCACTTTAGTCACTTTTCTTGCTGCTTACTCGGTACTGGGTATTGGGTGCTCCGTGATGGCTGATAGCAGACCCCCGTCCTCAGGCCTCTGACCTCTGACTTCCGACCTCTGAGTTAGGCACTTGCCAGGACCTCCTGTATCTTCTGTGACAAGGCGGCCATGCTGAATGGTTTCTGGATGAAGCCGTTGCATCCGTGCTTCAGTATCTCGGTCGCCTGGCCGTCGATGCTGTAGCCGCTCGACAGCAGAACGACGATGTCTGGGTCCTCCTCCTTGAGTCTGTCATAGGTCCCCATACCGGCCATGTCGGGCATGATCATATCCAGGATGACCAGGTCGATAGCGCCCCTGTGCGACCGGCACTGTTCCAGCGCCTCCTTCCCGCTTGCAGCAACAAGGACCGTATAGCCCAATCGCTGCAACATCTCTTGGCCCACTTCAATGACGATTTCTTCGTCATCCACAAGGAGAACCGTTTCTCCGCCATGGGCGATTTCAGAGGCCGCATCGGTCCTGGGATGTTTTGGCGCCGCCTTTTTGTCCACAACCGGCAGGTAGATATCAAAGGTGGTCCCCTTGCCTTTGGCGCTCCTGACCGTTATGCTCCCGCCATGATTCTTGATGATGCCATAGACAGAGGCAAGGCCGAGGCCAGTTCCCTGACCTACTTCCCGTGTGGTGAAAAAGGGATCGAAGATCCTATGGAGGATCTCTTCGTCCATGCCCATGCCGGTATCGGTTACCGATATCTTGACATATTGTCCCGGTCGGAGGCTAAGGGATGTCGCCTGATCGTCGGCCATGGCGACATTCTGAGCAGCGATAAAGAGATTTCCCCCATCCGGCATGGCATGGCCCGCATTGACATAGAGATTCATGAGGACCTGTTCCATCTGCCCCTGGTCCGCTTCGATCGTCCAGATGTCTTTCTGGGATGTGAGATGGACCTTGATTTCTTTCTTCATGCGTGCAAACAGGTCGGCGCTCCTTCGACTGATCTCGTTCATGTCTGTTGGCCTGATCTCATACTTGCCCCCCCTCGCAAATCCCAGGAGTTGTCGCGTGAGATACGCCCCCCTCTGAACGTGTTCCTCGATGTTGTGGAGCCTTTTCTGATCCGGATGCCCGGGGTCCTTGTCGAGAAGAAGGAGAGAGACATTCCCCTGTATGGCCATGAGGAGGTTGTTGAAGTCATGTGCAACCCCTCCTGCAAGGGTGCCGATGGACTCCATCTTCTGCGCTTCGTAGAATTGGGATTCAAGGGCCTTTTTTTCGGATATATCGCGAAGGATCACCAGCATCCCCGCAGGGTTCGCCTCGTGATCATCATAACGGGACGCGCTGATGCTCACATCCAACAGCCGTCCATCTTTTGTCAAGCGTTTGGTTTCAAATCCATGGCAGGGGGTCCCGTGGTCCACCAGTTCCCGAATGATCGCCATGGTCGGTTCCTTTTCAGATTCAGGCAGAAACGGTATCCGTTTTCCTTCCATCTCCTCCAAGGTCCATCCGAATATACGGGTGAATGCAGGACTCACGTACCGGGTCTTTCCCTCGATATCGTAAATGACGATGGCATCTGCAGAAGAACGGAGAAGCGAACGGTAGAGTTCTTCACCTCTCCTTGATTTTTCGTAGAGCTGGATGTAGTTCTGCTCGCTCTCCTTCAGGGCGGCCTCTGTCCTGGCCTGTTCGGTGATATCCTGATATGTCAGCAGTTGTTTCCCGTTTTTCATGGCCACTGCCCTGAACTGGATGATCTTGTCGTCCCCATTCCTGCATCTGACGGTGAACACACGCGGGCCGATATCCTGCGGCCCGGTGTTTTGGATGAAGTCTTCGGTCCAGGCCTCGGTCGCCCTTTTTCTGTAGGCGGCGTCAGGATAGGCCTTTTCAAACCAGGTGTTCTTGTCGGGCAGATCCGCTATGGTATATCCGAACATCTTCGTGAACTTGGGGTTCAGGTACTCATGCCGTTGATCCGCGTTTGTTACGGAGATGCCGAACGGGGCGTCCTCGGCCAGGGTCCGGAAGTCGTCGTCTCGTTCTCTGAGACCTCTTTCAGCATCCCTGCGTGCAGTCTCTGTCTTGACGGTCTGCCAGACGATAAAGAGGGAGAGGGCCAGGACCGCAAGCAGTATGCCGGAACATACGGCCAGCATCCTGTGGGTGATCGATGCGATGTCCGCCCGCACATCCTCCACATATATCCCCGTTCCGATGATCCATCCCCAGGGCTCGAATCCCCTTACATAGGAGATTTTGGGGACCACTTGGTCCGGTTTGTCCTTCCATTGCCACATATAGTCCACATATCCGGCCCCGGCGTCCTGGACCGTCTTGACGAATTCCAGAAAGAGGCGCTTGCCTTCAGGATCTGTGTAGCCTGAGAGGTCCTTTCCCTCGAGATCAGGGCGGTAGGGATGCATCATCAACCGGGGGACCATGTCGTTTATCCAGAAATAGTCTTTCCCTTCAGGACCGTACCGGAGCCCGCGAAGCCGCCGTATGACCCTGGCCTGGGCATCTTCAAGGGACAGCTCCCCGCTTTTCACCCGGTCATGGTAGACGGTCAGGAGGCTCCAGCAACTGTCTGTCAGGTTGCGGATCATTTCCCGCTTCTGGGCCATCATCTGTTTCTCTATTGAAGGGATAAAGAGGAAAAAGACGCTCAGAATAAATAGGGCCAGGGTCAGTCCTACTGGGATGATAATCCTGAAAGAGGCCGATCGAACGGAATCCCTGGCAAGCAGTTTTGAAATATCAGGTTTTGTCATGGTAAAGTTCTCAATGCATGGATCAGCGGGCAATGGATCGGCCACATCATCTACTGTTACATCAGTTTAACTTGATAGCTGAAATAATTCAACTTGCTTTTGTTCGGGCTTGACGTGTGGGTCTGGTTAGGTTACTCTTCTGCAGTCGAAAATGTCTCAGCCGGTACCATGTCGTTAAACGTCTCGAAACATTTAGGTCTGCGCCGTGAATGTTTCAGAAGGTGTCTCTGCTTATGGTTTCGAGTCATTTCTCCGGGTCGCATCTGAGCGGAAAAGGTCCTCGTTTTGACGGGTGCGGGATGCCGTGTCGAAGGTGGGTTTCAAGCCGTCCGGTCCTGTCTGATTCTTGCCGTACTTTTTTAAATGCCGACGGAAAAGCTGCCTACTGGGTGATTGCCGGCCTTGTCCTGCTGATCATTTTTTCCGGGGCCGTCATATGGTATCGGGGCAGCGGAATTGCCGACAAACTGTCCCCGTCAGTCGTTGCACCGGACCGAAAGGAAGTTTTCCATTCCCCTCGTCGCTACAAGATTGAGAGAGCGGCAAAGCCGGCTGTTGAGACTGTCGTACCTGAGGCCCCACCGCAGACAGGGGATGACGAGACCGTTGAAGGTCCACGGGCTGTCTCTGTAACTGTGGAGGCCGTGTCGGGTGGGGAACCCATCTCCGAGCGGGAGCAGTTAGATGGTGAAATCCGGGATGCCGGGAGGGAGCAGCCCCCGCCCGATAAGACGGCTCCAGGCCCTGATTCGTCTGAAAAGCCGGGGATGGCATCTTCAGGAGAGACCGGGACCTCTTCTCCACAAGAAGGGGAAAGGGCCGGCAAGCGGTTTTTCGTGAAGGCGGATGTGGCCAATGTGAGGGATCAGGCGTCAATGGAATCGGAGGTAATATTCCAGATCCGGAACGGGTGTTCAGTAACGGTAACCGATAAGAGGGAAGGGTGGTACAGCGTAAAAATGGATGACGGCCGTTTGGGATGGGTGTACCATACGCTTCTTGGGGACTCCCTTGTCCCCAGAAAGGATATCCTGCCGGCCGTTAGGGAGATCAAGGCCATCCGTGTGGAGCCCCCGGTCAATCAGACGGCGAAGGTTTTGTTTGAACTCAGTTCCCCTTATATTCCCGAGATTCTGATGCTGGATGAGAAAACGTCTCGCGTTGTATGCGATTTTTTCGATGCAAAGCTTGCTCCTGACATCGACCACCGGATTGCCGTGAATAACGGCATCATCCAGACTATACGCATCGGGTTGCATCAACGACCTCGGTTAAAGGTCCGGATGGTCCTGGATCTGGAGCCGGGCCAACGGTATGAACCGAAGCAAGTCCCTGGAGATGGGGAAGACTGTTTTGTTCTGGAGATTAAGGCGGTTGGGAATCCCTGAAAAGGGAACCTCTACACCCGGGATACATCTCTGAGCGGCCAAGGCCCGGGTTTTAAGGACTTAGATCAAGGATTTTCGGGCGTCCCGCGCAGGATTCAGGCCTATCGACCCTCTGACACAAAAAGATCGCTTTTTTCCCAGTCTCTGTGGGCTTCCTGGAACGATTTCAAAAAACACCGTCCGTTCTTGTCGCGAAGATCATACACCGCATGCCTTAAGATGAAGACAGGGATTCCTCCTTTGAGGCTCACGATTATTTCATAACGCGTAAAACCGGTTATGAGACCCTTGACAACCTCTCCTTCCATGAGCGTGAAAAAGACGACCTGCCTCTCTTTCATGAGGGGGAAAATGGATTTATTCTTGATGTGATGTCTCTTCCTCGAGGGGATGATTGGTTCCAACTGGAGGTCTCGGACCTTCCGGTCCTCCTTAAGGAGCAGTCTGACCGCGTCGGATAGCTCCGTTGGATAAACGAGCTTTAGGTCGGTCTTGGGGAGATGCGTCACGCCAAAAGGCGTGATTTCGGCAGTGTGGAGACTGAGGTCATATTTCAGATTCTCGATGACCGTGGCCTTGACAATGCGGTGACCGTGAAGATGGAACTCATAGGTTTCTTTTGATTCAAAGGCCTGATCAAAGACAGATTTGTGATAATTGTCGTCCAGGTATTCCTGGAGCCCCGAGAGAAATCCCATATCCATACCATTTTCATTGCTGGCGAGTGAAACGCCTGTCAGGCTGATGCACGGGGCCGTTTCACCCTTGAAGATCCTGTTTCAGCTTTTCCTCGAATTCCTTGAAAAAGCGATCTTTTTCTTTCCAGTCGGGACCGAATCGCTTGCTGAAATAATTGCCTAATTTATCAAAGAGCTTTTCCCATACCGGTTTCCCTTCGCCCAGGACCACGTCTTCAAGGTACGAGGCCAGTTCTGATATCTTCTCCTTGGGAAGAAACGAGACGGCCCCCAACTTGATTGATTTTTTCAGAGATTCAGGGGAGAGGGCATGAGCGGTGAGCATGACGGTAGGGAATTCCCTGGATACCGCAGTTTTCAGGAGTTCAAAACCATTTACACCCATAATGTCAAGGATGACGATGTCATAGGTGTAGCTCAGGAGGTATTGGAGGGCTGTGTCATAATCTTTTGCCTTGTGGACCAGGCACATGTCCAGTTCTTCCTCCACGGTCTCCAGGACATCGGGCTCATCATCCACCACCAGGACAACTTTGTCTTTCAAGGCGCTCTTTTCACTCATTGCAGTTTTTCCCCCTTTCATTCGTTGTCAATCTGTTTCACCTGATCTATGTTTATAACAGAGATCCTTCTGTTGTCAAAATAAATTCGTCAACGCCCTGCAAAAACTCCTCTCTCATGGACCCCCCCTTGCGGTATTTCCCAAGAGCTTTTTTGCTGAGACATTTTGCAGGAGATGCCCGATTTCCTGATATAAAAAGATGGGTATATAGAAGGCTCGGTTTTTGCGTCGATTAAAGAATCCTAAGAATTTTAGAATTCAGTATTCATGATTGGGGGAGCACATGCTGATTATGTTGATCAACTGGAATGTATATAAAATGGCTGAAAAGGCTGGGCCAGAAAAATTTAAAAAATTTTTTCTTGACAAACAGAATGCAATCGATTATCGAAAGTCGACTGTATACGATATAGCGGCCTCAGCCTACTGCTCAAGCCCACTCGTTGTTTGAGCTTTTTCAAGCTGCCGCCTCATGAAAAGCGTTTCATATCCCGGAGGGAGAGATGAGAGAATCCGCCTTTCAACCAATACTCAACGAACACCTCAGTTTATCGGATAGAATTTTCAATACCATTGAAAAGGAGATATTGAGCGGCTCTATCAAGCCTGGCGAAAGGCTTATTGAAACCAAGCTGTCGACTGATTTAGGGGTGAGTAAGTCTCCGGTCAGAGAGGCTCTGAGAAGATTGGAAGGGGAGGGAACGATTATCCTGATCCCCCGAAAAGGTTACTTCGTCAGGAATATTGATCGCAAAAGTATTGAGGACTTCTTTGATATTATGTTCATTCTTGAACCGCATGCCGCCGTCCTATCCCTAAAGGGAAAAAGCGAGATTGTCTGCAAAGAACTTGATGAAATAGTGGAAAATATGGATCGCTGTCTGCGGAAAAAGAATTATGACGCATATCGTGCTTTGAATGATCAGTTCCATGGGCTCTTTACGGGTCTCACGAACAATGAATGGATCATTAAAATTAGGCAGGTGCTCCAGAAACAGGCCTTCATGCTCAGATCGCTGTCATTAACGGAGGATCGTTTCCCCCGCTCCTTGGAGGAGCATCGAGCTATTGTAAATGCATTTAAGAAAGGCAATGAAAAGCTATTGACAGAGGCAGTTAAGAATCACTTGGCTATGTTCCATGAAAATATTTTGGGATCTGACTTTGTGAAAAGGGATTTGTAATGGGATCGCTATGGGGTTGCAATGGGGAGAGCAGGTCATCGGTTGACCTCATTCCATGATTGGAACAAATCTCGTTCCCACAAACGATTTTGAACACTATTTAGTTTAAGGGAACGCGCTCTAACACAGTCTCTAATTAAGGTGGGGATAAAGAGGCGATGAAATCTGAACCAATTTTGAGATTTGAAGGCATTGTCAAGGAGTTTCCGGGCGTCGTTGCGCTGAAAGGAGTGAATTTCGAGCTTCGAGAAGGAGAAGTCCATGTCCTTGTAGGGGCGAACGGGGCCGGGAAATCCACCTTGGTTAAGATCTTGGCAGGGGTGTACCAGCCAGACGGCGGCCGGATTTTTTTCGATGGCAAGGCCGTTACCATGAAGACCCCTGAAGAGGCCTCTGAAATGGGCATATCCATTGTCTATCAAAATTTTAATCTTATCGGCAAGATGGATGTTGGCCAGAATATCTTTCTCAACCGTGAGCCCCTGAAAGGACGGCTGGTAAAGCGGTTGGACTGGGAGCGGATTTACGCTGAAACCCGGTCGGTTCTTGAAAGGCTCAATGTCAATATCGATCCAAAAGCCAAGATAGGAGATCTCCCGGTAGCAGACCTTCAAATGGTTGAGATTGCAAAGGCCCTTGCGGTTCAATCCCGGATTCTCGTGTTAGATGAGCCCACCTCTTCCCTTTCCGAGCAGGAGACGGATGAGTTGTTCAGTAGGATTACCCAATTAAAAGAAGAGGGTGTCGCTATCCTCTATATTTCTCACAGGCTTGAGGAAATTGAGCGTATCGGAGACCATGTCACGGTCTTTCGGGACGGTGAGGCGGTGGGTTCGGGGAACATTGAAGAGATGAGTGTGGAAAAGATCATCAAGATGATGCTCGGGCGCGACATTGAAAATATCTATCCATGGCGACCCAGGCAACCCGGCGAGGAGATCCTCTCCGTGAGTAACCTCTCATCATCCAACGCCTTTTCGGGTGTTAATTTTAGTCTGAGAAGCGGGGAGATCCTTGGAATCAGCGGTCTGGTAGGCGCCAAAAGGACCGAAGTCGCACATGCCATCTTCGGGGCGCTTCCCATTGACTCCGGCCAGGTGCGCTTTAAGGGCAAGACCGTGGAATTCAAAAGCCCGGAGGATGCCATTCGTGCCGGTATCGGTCTGTTGCCCGAAGACAAGGCAAAGCACGGCATGTTTGAAATTCTGAGTGTTGCCAATAATGTTACCAGTGCGGGTCTCAAGCTCCTCAAAAAAGGATTGGGACTGGATCTCAAAAAGGAAAAAGATGTGGTGGAGGAATACAAACGGAAACTCAACATTATGACACCTTCGATAAAGACCCAGATCGAATCCCTCAGCGGAGGGAATCAGCAGAAGGTAGTGCTGGCCAAATCCTTATTTACCAATTCAGAGATATTGATTTTTGATGAACCGACCAAGGGGATCGATGTGGGCGCCAAGGAAGAAATCTATAACCTCATGATCGAACTCGCCGGCGAAGGCAAAGGGATTATCATGATTTCTTCGGAACTACCGGAAATTCTCGGAATGAGTGATCGAATACTTGTGATGAAAGAAGGCAGGGTCACGGCTGAGATGACCAGAGAAGAAGCAACTCAGGAAAAACTCTTAGAGGCGGCCTTATGATTTCACAGAATAGTACGATACAGTTTGGACAGAAATCGGTCCACTCAATGAACTGGCGACTCTATTGGGAACGGTACGGCGTTATTGCAGCCTTCATCGTTGTTTTGATCCTGGCATCCGTGATGGCTCCCAATTTTCTAAGCTTGAGCAATATATTGAATGTACTTGCGACCATGTCGTTTGTGCTGTTCGTGACATATGGGCAAACACTGGTCGTTCTATCGGGTGGCATGGATTTATCCCATGGCTCACTGGTAAGTCTGACCTGTATGGCGAGCGCAGCCCTTGTCGCCATCGGTCATCCGTGGCTGGGGTTATTGGCGGGACTTGCCGTGGGAGCCTTCTGCGGCTTAATCAACGGCGCTATTATTGGGGTTATCAGGCTGAATCCCATTATCACCACGTTGGGGATGCTTTATATGGCCGGGGGTCTGGCGCTCTACTTTACCGACGGCAAAAGCATTGTGGGCGGTGATCCGACGAAACTCCAAGGTTTTCACTTCTTAGCCGAAGGAAGAATCTTCCAAATTCCTTTTGTGATCATTTTGGCCTTGGTGGTTCTTCTCCTGACACACTTTTTGCTGCGTCATACGCGATTCGGGAATCACATATATGCTCTCGGTGGAAATGAAGAAGCAGCGGAGATCGCCGGGATCAACTATGCAAGGATGAAAATTATCATTTTTACCCTGAGCGGGCTTTCCTGCGGTATGGCAGGCTCTCTCTTGACGGCAAGAATGCTCTCAGGGGAGCCGCAGGTCGGTGCAGGGAGCTTCCTTCTTGAATCCATCGGCGCCGTGGTAGTGGGTGGGAATGACATCTTTGGCGGAACGGGGAATGTGGGTCGCACGGCTATCGGGCTGATGATCCTTCATTTCTTAGGCAATGCGCTCAACCTGATGGGTATATCCACATTCACCCAGCAGGTGATTGTGGGAGTTGTGGTGTTGTTGTTCTGTTACTTGGGTCTGGGCCGCGAGAAGTAGATAGAGTGGCAAGTCAAAGGGTCGAAAACAACCATACAATAAAGGCAGGTCTCCATACGTCATGAAGATAATTGAGAGATTTGATTGGGCAAAGTTCGGGCTTCCACTGGCATTTATCGCCATGCTGACTGTCTTTACGATAATCAATCCGGCATTTTTCAGTGGAAGAAATATGATTCAAACCACGCGACAGGGGGCTATCCTCTTCCTGGTGGTGTCGGGGCAGACGCTTGCCCTGCTCGCGCGTGGCATTGATTTATCCCAGGGTTCTGTGATGAGCCTGGTCAGCGTGGCCACCATTAGCAGCATATATGCCTTCGGCGCTTATGCAGGCGCCAGTATTGGCATATTATTCGGCGGGTTGTGTGGGCTTACGAATGGTATATTGATCGCTTATCTGGGGATACCGCCCATCCTCACCACTCTCGGCATGCTGTTTGTCGCCCTGGGAGCAGAACTGGTTTATACGGGCGGTGTGACCTTGACAAACCTGTCGGATGTGGACCAGATGACGCTCTTTTGGTTCGGAGGCGGAATGATTGGCCCTGTGCCTGTTCCTGTTATTTTTGCCGTGATTATTGGTCTTTTGCTCTGGTATTTGCTGAAATGCACCGCCTTTGGACGCGAAATCTATTTTATCGGCTCAAATGCACAGGCCACCTACATGGCAGGCATCAAGACCAAAAGGGTCATTGTCATCGTGTATACGCTCAGTGCCCTTCTGGCCTCTTTAGGGGCGTTTTTCTTAACAGCGCGATTGAGTATGGGGTTCCCCCATCTGGGAGAGGGGTGGCTTGTCCTTGCAATTGGGGGTGCAGTGTTAGGGGGAACATCTGTCCTGGGAGGAAAAGGAGGCATCCTGAAAGCGCTCCTGGGGTCAATGGTCATCGTCTTTTTGGACAATGGACTCATTATCTCCGGTGTGTCCTCCTTTGCCAGGGAAGCCATTATTGGAGCGGTTATCATCTTTGCATGTCTGGCAAGTGTAATCAGAAGCCGCATTTAACAAAAACTTATTTAGAAGAAGGAGGTATCGAAATGGGAAGAAAAGGTTTTCTGGCAGCCTGTTTGGCGTTTGTGTTTGCATTCGGCGTTGTATTGGTTGAACCTGTTCCTGTAGGGGCAAAACAGCTTGAAATTGCGGTCATGGTACCCAATGGCGTGGACCCTTACTTTACTGCCAAACGATATGGGTATGAAACAGAATGTGAGAAACTTGGCGTGAAACTGATCTTCCTTGACGCCGGTGGTTATGCCAATGTCAATAAGCAGATCGGTCAGATCGAGGATATGCTTCAAAGGGGCGTTGACGGCATTATTCTCGGCGCTACCAGTGCACAAGGCACCATACCCGTGGTGGATAAGGTCATTGATAAGGGAATGCCCCTGGTCATCGATAACCTGGATTCTCGTACAGAGAAACCAGTGCTCAGGATCATGAAAAACGGCATTCTTGTGGGCCTGCTTCGTGCAGTTTATATTGTTGACCAGCTGAAAGGCAGGGGAACAGTCCTGGTTTTGCCCGGGCCATCAGCAGTTTCCCTGTGCCAGGACGAGCACCGAGGCTTTGTGGAATATGCCAAGCATTTTCCCGGAATCAAGGTCATTACCGAATGGACCCCTTCGAGCCCTGATGCGGGCATGAAAACGGTGGAGGGCGTTCTGCAGGCCCATCCCGATCTCAAGGCGATTGCATGCTTTTCGCCGCCGTTGAGCGTGGGAGCGGTTAAGGCGGTTCAGGCCTCTGGCGTCAAGAAAGGCGATATCATCATCGTGGGCCAGATGCTTGACGCGGGAATGGAGGAGTACATGAAAAAGGGGTGGCTGCAGGCCACGGTCATGTGTGACCATATCGAAATGGCCCGGGAAGCGGTTCGAATGCTTGTAAAGGAGATCAAGGGAGAACTCAAACCCCCAATGTACAATCAGATTGATCACTATTTGGTTACCCTGGGAACCTTGGAGCAATTCGACAGGAAAGGATCTACCTATCCCAAAGAATGGCGAAAGTAGCTGAAGACCAATCTGCTCCCAGACCCTTCTTTCCAAAAAGAGGGGTTTGGGCAAAGGCAACTGGGGTCCCTTGAACCTTCACACCGCTGAAAAGGCCATTTCCAGGATGGCAAGATCGGCGGTGTGAAGGGGATTTTGTGCTGGTAGAATTCGTTTCGGACGGTGAAGCGACAGACGCGGCGCCCTTTGATCTTTTAGCAGTTTCAGGGTCAATGGAATTTATCGGGTATATGTGCGGCGATGTGGCTCCAACGCCTGACCAAGATACCAAAGAGGCTGTGGATAAACCCGTATAGGCTTTCAGACAGCTTTCCGAGGCAATTTACGCGGTCTTTCCCTGGTGGGATATGACTCGAGGTATTGCTGTTATCCAAAGTAGGCGAAAAGAAAATGAATCGATATGTTTATTTGGAGGTGACTTTGAAATGGATCTGAACCCTGAAAAAATTGCGCAAGACTTAAGAAAAATCGTTGGTGATGAATACGTATTTACAGACGTATTTGAACGCATCGCGTATGCAGATACGTCCTTGCCGTACGATGTGGAAGAAACAGACCTGCCGGATGTGGTGGTTCATCCTGCCGATGCCCAGGAGATTTCGGAGATTCTGAAGTATGCCAACGCAAACAGTATTGCAGTAACGACTTATGGTTCCGGCACCTCTCTAATTTTTGGCACAAAGCCCAAGCACCGGGGAATCAGCTTAAGCACTGAGCGGTTGAAACACTTTGAAATAAGGGAAGATTGTCAATGGTTTGAGTGCGGAGCGGGAGTCAAGACAGGCTATGCAATTGGAGAACTGGGAAAGTTGGGCTATTTTCTCCAGATCCAAACGCAGGCAGGTTCAAGCATCGGTGGCGCGGTGAGTGTCAATACGGTCGGGCATCTCACGGACAACATTTTCGGCAGGCCGGTCAATAATGTGCTGGCTTTAGAGGTGGTCCTTCCGACCGGTGAGATTATCCAGACCGGTTCTGAGTGCCTGAGACGTTCGGCCGGCTGGGATTTGGCACGTATCTTTATCGGTGCTGAAGGGGTTCTGGGGATTATCACAAGGGTGAGGATGGTACTATGCCCAATGCCCGAAACGGTTGATGCGGTGGGATTTTTCAAGAGCACCGAAGAGATCGGTCGCGTCATCGGATTGATGTATGAGAAGAAACTGCCCCTTCCGATGGACGGGGAGTTTGTGGGAGAAAAAGCCTGTAAAGTAGGTTATGAGGCCTATGATCTCGATTTTCCGGAAGGGGCGCTTGCTGTCACCCGATCCATGGGCTGGACCAAGGAGGAAGCCTTACGTAATGCTAATCAGCTCGTGGATCTTTTTAAAAGCTCAGGGGCAACAGATGCCTTTATTTTAGAGGACGAGACCGTCAAGAAGCAGATATGGGGCGTTCGAGAAAATGCCATGCGCTGGGGCCAGGAAAAGGGTTTGAAAGGCTATCTTGCGATTGAAGTTAATCCGGCCCTTCCCCTCCTGCCCGAAGCCATGAAGGAACTGGTTCATATTACTGAGGGGAGGAAAGACCTCATTGGAGAAACGACGAATTATCTCTACGGTCATGTGGGTTCGGATTCACTCCATTGCCTCTTTACATTCCCTTACAGCTGGTCCACAGAGAAGATGAAACAGGTCGTGGACGAGATCTGGAACCTGGAAAAGGAGTTGCAGATTAAATACCGGGGCGTGGGTGGAGATTGGGGATGGCTGCCGCATCGAGTTCCCTTCTATCGAGAAAAATACGGGGAGGTCAGTTACGGCATTATCAAGAAGATGAAGCAGCTTTTTGATCCCAACAATATCCTTAACCGCGGGAATGTTGAAGGAGAGGTATGATGGAAGCGTTACAAACTGAAGAGAGCATGGTGCAATTTTTAAACGAAGCACTTATTTCTTGTGAAAAATGCCACCTCTGTAACACGGTGTGTCCTATATGTGATCCTCGTGTGTCTCAGGGGCCATACGGGATTAATCGTTCTATTTACTATGGTTTGAAGTGGAATGAATTTACTGAAAAACTGCGGGATCTGGTCTATTCATGCACGACCTGCGGAAAATGTGTGATCAAGTGTAAAGGGGTGAGCCGGGCACTTCCCCTTGTGGAGATTATCGAAAAAGCAAGAGAATTACTCTTGGTGGAGAAGATGCTGGGGCCCATGCCGGAGCAGCGCAATGTGTTAAAAAACATGCATGTGCGGGGGAACCCGTGGGGAAACGCTCCCCATGAGAGGACTGACTGGGCAAAGGGCCTGGATATCTCCTCTGCCGTATCTGACACACACGTGGATGTGCTCTATTTTGTCGGGTGTGCATCATCCTATGACCCCCAGGCTCAGAAGATCGCCAAGAACCTGAGCAAAATTCTGAAACAGGCCGGGGTGAACTTCGGTATACTGGAGAAGGAGGTCTGCAGTGGACACGAGGCGCGAAGGATGGGGGAGACGGGGCTGTTCCAGTTTCTTTCCGAGGTCAATATGGCGTTGTTCGAGCAAGCCGGGATCAACCATATTGTGACAGGAGATCCGCACAGCTTTTACAGTTTTTGTAACGAATACCCTTTCGGGAATAATGGCCCGAAGGTTCAGCATTACACCCAATTTTTCAACGAAATGATCGATAAAGGTCAACTAAAGTTGGTTTCCAATGTGAGCAAGAAAGTGACCTACCATGATCCCTGTTATCTGGGAAGGCGCAGTGAGGTATATGATGAACCAAGAAAGTTGATTAAAACCATACCGGGTGTGGAACTTGTGGAGATGGACAAGTGCCGAGAGGATAGCGACTGCTGTGGCATGGGCGGTGGACGGATGTGGATGGAGCCGCCTGAGACCCTTGTAAGCTCCCAGGCGATTGCCAATAACCGCGTGCGTCAGGCACTTGATACAGGAGCAGAAATCCTTTTGACGGCATGTCCTTTCTGCAACATCACTCTTAATGATGCAGTGAAATCCTTGGGAAAGGAAGATGTTATACAGGTTATGGACATTACGGAATTGATCGTTTCCGCTTTATAACGTTAGCGGTGACTATTTGTAGGCAGTGAAAGTGCGCTGCCGAGGGCGGAAAATCGTGCCAACGCCTTAATATTTGTAGCATAAAGGAGTATGGAGATGAATGAAGAAATGAAATCGATGAAGAACCAACCATGGAAAACGGAAAACTGGCATGTAAGTCCATGGAATTACCTTGATGAAGTCACCAAGGATTTTACCCCTCCCAAGCAGGTGAAGATTCATGATATTACCCTGAGAGACGGAGAGCAGCAGGCAGGGATTATCTTCACCAAAGACGATAAGATCAGGATTGCGGAAAAACTGGCCGAGATTGGCGTTCACCGGATTGAAGCGGGCATGCCTGCGGTATCTCCAAATGATGAAACTGCTATAAGAGAGATCGTAAAGCGCAACTTGGGCCCAGAGATTTTTTCTTTCTGCCGTTGCATGGTAAAAGATGTTCAACTGGCAGCAGACTGCGGGGTGGACGGCATAGTTATAGAGATACCCACGAGCGCGCACCTTCTGGAGCAGGGATACAAATGGCCGTTGGAAAAAGCTGTGGATTTGTCCATCAAGGCAACCGCGTTTGCCAAAGAGCAAGGTCTGTACACGGTCTTTTTCACGATTGACGGGACAAGGTCAGATCTGACTTGGTTGCTGGATCTTGTTGATCGAGTGGCCACTGAGGGTCATATGGATGCCTTTACGCTGGTGGATACCTTCGGTGTGCTCTCACCCCATGCGGCAGCCTATTTTGCAAAGAAGGTAAAAGAACGGGTGGACAAGCCAGTGGAGATTCACTTTCATTCTGACTTTGGTATGGGAGTGGCGAATACCATCAACGCGGTGTTGGCCGGTGCCGAGGTCATCCATTCGACAGTACTGGGTATTGGTGAGCGGGCCGGGAATACCCCGATGGAGGAGACGGTGTTGGCGCTGCTTACAATGTACGGTATTGATGTGGGGCTCGATTACAGTAAGATGAATGAGCTTGCGAAACTGGTACGGGAACTATCGGGGACGCAGGTTCCTGCCTGCCGACCGTTTATAGGTGACGGTGCATACACGATCGAATCTGGGATTGTGACGGGTTGGTTCAAAAATGCCTTTGAGACAAATCCCACGACAGTGTTTCC
>CAYPDL010000006.1:0-64629 GCA_964409475.1 uncultured Desulfobacteraceae bacterium
ATGATTTTCGATTGTCGATTGTCGATTCAGAACCTCGCCCAGAACATGTCGCGACGCAGTACCCAATATCTGATGATCCTCACGGCACACAATACTTCGCAATCCCCCAATCCCTGAACCCATCAATCCCACCATCACCCCTTCGCCTCTCTCTCAAACCGGTCTGCGCAGGCCTCGCTGCAAAAAAAATACTCCTCGCCGACCACAACCCTTCGATAAGCGGTCCTCCTCGGGACATAAGTCTTACAGAAAGGGTCCTGGACCATCTCGTCGACAGATCCGCCCTCGGCAGGCGGTTCGGTCCTTTGACCTGGGGCAAGATATTTCCGCACCAGACGATATGCAATATAGGCCAGGAATATAAGAATCAGAAGCCGCATCAGATGTCACTCAAGGGGATGACGGCCTGCCCTTCTACACTCAGATCGTCCATCAGCTCAGACATGCTCCTCCTCTGGACCGGATGAAGCAATCCCGGATTCAATTGCACCATCGGCATGAGGACGAACCTTCTTTGATGCATCAACGGGTGCGGAACCTTCAGGTCGCTCTCTTCAATTACGTCATTTCCATAGAGGAGAATATCGAGATCAATGATACGGGGTTCCCATTTCTGCCGTCGAACCCTCCCCATGTCTGACTCGATAGATAGAAGAGACCTCAGCAGCTCATGCGGGCCAAGGGTCGTTTCAATCCGGATAACCCCATTTACATACCAGTCCTGAAATGTCGCACCCACCGGCTCGGTCCGATAAAACTGGGATATCTCCGCCACTGTGCAATCATCAAGATGATTAATTAAATCAATTGCTTTACGGCAATTATTCAATGTTTTTCCTACATTCGAGCCGACCCCGATATAGGCCGTCTCTGCCGCGGATGAAGGCGCTTCAGGCACCTAAAACCTCATCCCTTTCACCCTACCCAGGGCCTCTGCCAGTCTTCCCTTCTTCTGGGTCAGCGCGATCCGGAAATACCCCTCTCCGGGTTCTCCAAACCCATTGCCCGGGGTCACCACAACCCCTGCCTCTTCCAAAAACCGGGTGGCCAATTGCGTTGAGGTGTAACCTTGCGGCACAGTTACCCACAAGTAGAAGGTCGCCCTTGGAGACGTCACCTCAAATCCTGCATCTCTGAGACCCCGAACCATCATGTCCCGGCGCCCCTGGTAAACCTGCGTCATCTCTCTCACACAGGAATTATCACCCCTGAGGGCCTCGATCCCGGCCCTCTGAACGGCCTGAAAGACACCGGAATCGATGTTGCTCTTGATTGCGCCCAGGCCCTCCATCCCTTTTTGATTCCCTACGGCGAACCCGATCCGCCATCCAGTCATGTTGTAGGTCTTTGAGAGGGAATGGAACTCCATGCCGACCTCTTTGGCACCCTCTGCCTGTAAAAAACTCGGCGCCCGGTAACCATTGAAGGCCATCTCCGTGTAGGCCGCGTCGTGGCAGACCATGATGTCGAATTTTCGCGCAAAGGCCACCACCTCCTCAAAGAATGAAAGGTCCGCAACCGCAGCAGTCGGGTTATTTGGGTAGCTGATGAACAGCATCCGAGCACGCTTTGCCACAGATTCGGGAATCTCTTTTAAATCAGGGAGATAATTGTTTTTGCTTACCAACGGCATAAAAAAAGAGTCACCCCCGGCAAAGAGCGTGGCAATATGGTAGACCGGGTATGCGGGGGTGGGGACCAGGGCAATATCGCCGGGATCGATAAAGGCAAGTGGAAGATGGGCCAGCCCCTCCTTGCTCCCGATGAGCGAGACCACCTCTCTTTCGGGATCCAGATCGACCCCGAACCGCTCCTGATACCAGCCGGCGACCGCGTCCTTGAAATCGTTCATGCCGGAATAGGACGGGTACCTGTGGTTTGCCGGGTCATCAACCGCCCGCTTCATCTCCTCAATAATGTGCTGAGGGGTAGGCAGATCGGGGTCTCCTACGCCCAGATCGATAATGTCGACCCCTTTAGCCCTGATCTCGGCCTTTTTCCGGTCAATCTCCTTGAAAAGATAGGGTGGCACTTGCCGTAATCGTTCGGCCTTCTCAAACAATTTCATATAATCCTTTCCAAATTTTCACAACTTTAGGCCCTTCGTTTGAATCCTATCACAAAAAACAAGAAATTTTTTTGCCTCTTTGTGGCTCTGTGCCTCTGTGTGAGATATTTTTGGTTGCGGGTATGGCCCGCATTAGACACATTAGCTCACTTTAGTCACTTCACACTTGTCACTTCAATCCTAACACATCCTGCATGTCATAGAGGCCCCGGGGTTGATGCACCACCCACAGGGCCGCTCTCACGGCCCCCCGGGCAAAATTATCCCGGTTATGGGCCCTGTGGATCAGTTCCAGTCGCTCGCCGATCCCGCCGAACATCACCGTGTGCTCGCCGGTAATGTCCCCGGCCCGCCAGGTCTGGATCCCGATCTCCTCACGGGTCCTTTCACCGATCATCCCCTTCCGTTCGTAGACCCCTACCCTTTCGAGGTCCCTGTTGGAGGCGTCGGCCAGGATCCGGGCCAGACGCATGGCCGTCCCGCTCGGGGCATCCTTTTTCAGCCGGTGATGCACCTCCAGGATCTCCATATCATAATCGGACCCCAGGATCCGGGCCATCTCCCCGGCTATCTTGAACATGACGTTGACGCCAACGCTCATGTTGGGGGCCAAGACACACCGGATTTTTCCGGCAAGGGTCTCCACCTCCTTCAGCACGTCTCCGGTGATGCCGGTAGTCCCGATAACCATGGCAAGGCCCTTATCGGCAGCAATCCTCATATTATCAAGGGTAGCCTGGGGAGAGGTGAAATCTATCAGCACATCCGCCTGCTCGGCCGATTTCTGCATAGCGCCTGCAATCGTGACGCCGAGCTCACCAACGCCGGCCAAAAGGCCCGCGTCCTGGCCGACACACGGGTGCTCGGGATGTTCAAATGCACCGCTCAATGTTGTTTCCGGATTCTGATGAATCATATGAATGATTCGTTGCCCCATCCGACCGGCAGCACCGGCAACCGTAACTTGGATCATATCTCCCCCCCGTGAAAAAATCAGGGCCAGTTCTCCACCCCTAACATCTGGTCTGAGGCAAGGCCCGGAAAAGAGTCCATGTGGTCACAGGATCTCCGTAACGCCATAAGGCCCCCTGTTTTGTCTTTGTACCGAAAATCTCCGTCGTTTTCAACGAAATTCAGAAAGATTTCGAAAGATGCCGATATTACGCCTGACAGCTTAAGGCCTCCGTGACGTCCTCTTCAGTGATGCCCAGGAAATGGAGAATATTTTTCATTATCCACCACTTCAGCCCCGTGCCTTACCAGGACACCTGTCAGGGTCGCGGTGATTTCGGCCCGATCAGGCCCGGACACGGTCACCATCAGCAGTCTCTTCCTGTCTTCCATCTTCAAGGGCTCCTTATTGTATGGTTAATGAAGGAACAGCCTCCGACGGATTGCCGGTATATGATAGTAACCCAGTTTGATTTTCTCGAAAACAAAAAAGTAGCCGACCTTAATCTATTCTCCCGAACAATTGCGAAACATCAAAAGGCTTCTAACGAAATCCCACATTTCGAAATCCATATGAAAAAACAGAATTGTTTAAAAACCAGTTCTACCAATCTCGCTTGGCTCAAGAAGCTGAAAACACTTGGAGCACTTCTGCCAAAGACAGGATCGAGGACCCGCAAACAGCGAACAGCATCCCGCTGCGAGAAGCCAGGAACCGTTTTTCATTGACTCATAGAGGAGTTAGATATAAACAGCGTAAGGGTTCGCAGGTTCTGGGTTTCCCGCTGCAGCGGGATTCAAGATTGGAAACTTTGACGATCTTGAACCCCATATCATCGAGGGTCCCTGCCATTGATGCTGACCCTCGAAAAATGAGTTGTTTTCATAACTCGGGTGAATCGTAATGCAGAAGCAGGATGAAAACACCGTTTACAATCGCATGGACAGGGCTTTGAGACTCTATCAGGAACATGGAGAGAGCATTCTCGCAACGCCTGAGATGCAGCGGCTCCTGGGCCTCTATGATTCTTCCATAGGACATACGCAGGAGACGGTACGACAGGCCGGGATGGCTGCCGCCTGCGGCCTCTGTGCGGAACAGATCGGGAGTTGCTGTTTTGAGGAGGTGGAGACATGGTACGATCCGATGCTCCTTCTCATCAATCGATTGTTGAGCGCCGATCTCCCCCGATCTCGAGAGATACCGGGCCAGTGCCTCTTCCTTGGAGAGGAGGGGTGTCGATTGCGGGCCCGCTATTCGTTCTGCCTGAATTATTTCTGCCCCACGCTCAAGCTGCGACTGAGCCCCGGTTTGATGGATATCACGCTGGCTGCCATTGGACAGGAGCTTGCCGCTGGATGGGAATTGGAACAGGCGCTGTATCGATGGCTTAAGAAATCGTCCTGAAAGGGCGGTCCGAATGGCCTGCAAATGGTATCATATCTGTCCTCTCAGACGGTTTGAGAGATTGGGTCTGATCGACCGACGCCGGGCAGATGCGTACTGTAAATCCGATGCCCATTGGAAGGCATGCAGGCGCTATCAACTTGAGGAAGAGGGAATCCCTCATCCGGACAACCTGTTGCCCGACGGCCGGATATGCCATGAGCTGGTTGCTGATTAAAATGAAACCTCTTGATGAATGTGCCTGATACAAAGCACAACGATCGAACAGCGAGGAATTGATGGAATCTCGTAAAGATCAGGCTTCGGGAGTTTTCCCACGAAAGCAGACAGTCGCCCTCCTCCTGGCCCTGATTCTGCTCACTGGGTTTGGGTGTTCGGGCGTCCCCCCGGCAGGGGGTAAGCCCCACAATGAATCAGCAATCCCGCTGACGGGATTTTCAACCAGCAACCAGAGCGAGTTTCATATGAGTTTCTTGACCTGCTCAGTCAGGGCTGAAGTTTAAAAATTTTTCGCAGTCCCTCTTGACAGTTTCGAATTCCGAATTACTTATTTTACAACATTCATGGATCGGTGGACCTTCTGAAAGGTCCTGAAGAGGATGCTGCTTTTGGGGCTTTTCACCACCAACCAACCTAACCAATTATATAATGAAAGGAGGGATGGTTCATGTTATTGAGAAGAACAGCGAATTCGCCCGCATGGGATTGGACAAGTCCATTTGAGCAACTGGAACGGTTGAGAAAGCAGATCAACTTGCTTTCTGGCGGGCCCACAGGAGAACGGTTGTGGACTACACCTGCAGCCGGTGTTTTTCCTCTCATAAACGTCACCGAGGATAAAGACAATTATTACGTCCGTGCCGAGCTTCCCGGTCTCAAGGCAGATGATCTGGAACTCTCTGTGACAGGGGAGACCCTCTCCATTTCCGGTGAGAGGAAGATTCCTGCCGAAGACGAGAAGGCCCAATATCATCGAAGGGAAAGGGATGCCGGAAGATTCAGCCGGATTGTCAGCCTGCCTGCCCAACTGAATACAGGCAAGGTGGAGGCGAGCTGTACGGACGGCGTCCTCGCGGTGACCCTGCCCAAGGCGGAAGAGGCAAAACCCAGGCAGATTGCCGTCAAAACATCCTGAGATGGAAAGGAGGGATATGACATGACGGATATGGATAGAAAAGCCCTTCAGGCAAAAGAAAAAGCAGAGGTGACCACGCCTGGCGAGCAGACCCGGCCGGGGCTGGTTTTCACGCCGGCGGTGGATATATTTGAAACCGAAAAGGAGATCACCCTCCTGGCCGATATGCCTGGGGTGAAATCCGGAGACCTGGATATTGATCTTCGCGACAATATGCTTACCCTGCACGGCGACGTGAAATCGCCCGAAGGGGCCGACGAGGTCGATGTTATCAGGGAGTACCGCACAGGCAAATACTACAGACAGTTCACGCTGTCACAGGTCATTGATCAGCCAAAGATAGACGCTGAATTGAAGGACGGGGTCCTTCGTCTGCGGCTTCCAAAGGTTGAAGCGGCAACCCCCCGCAGGATCGCAATAAAGAGTTGATCAATCCTGAAATTGCTCAGAGCGGCGAGTTGATGCATAAAAATCAGGCCAACTCCTTAGCCAATCGCCGCTCTGGGGTCCTCCTCACACATGTAAAATCTTTCCTTTAACTCCTTGGACGATAGTCCGAACTCTTTTCTTCCACGGATCTGGACATCAGGGATCAGGTTGGCCTTCCCCTCTGGAACTGCTCAAAAATGGAGACAAAGGGCAGGGTTGTACAAGCCTCCCTCGGTGACGGACGGGTGGTGATCATCGAGATTCAGAGCCTGGTGATTCTCCTTGATAACGTCAATCACTCAGGTAGAACCAGATTCCAATAGGTTGCCGACCTTTCGTCAAGAATACCCGGAGGTCGTCCATTTAAAGCTTGCCGGAATTGCCGGTCCGAAAAATGCCGGCGCATGGTCGGTATATCTGTGTCGAGACAGTATTGCATGAAATACACAAGAAACCGGTCTTTGTCGCGAATCAGTTTCTCGGGCGACTCAAACCAATTTACACGCAGGGCGATCTGTCTGAGTTGTTCGTTCATGGTCACAAATGGTTGGGATCCTGCTGAATTTATTGTCCAATAATGCCCGTACAGGCCATTTCGGGGATATTGGCGAGGTCGCATGTTTTCACTTTTAAGATCAAATCCTTTTTGATGTCATCAGCCAATGTCATGACGTTGCCGTTTTCAAAAAAGCAGAGCGCCTTCAATGTCAAAATCGAATTGTATTGCCGCCCATAAATCGCCCGCGCGGCGCCGATGCCGTGCTCCAGGGTCAGATCTGTCTTTGTTATGATCGAATGAATATCAATATAGTCTTTGGCCTCCGCCCGTTGGCTCACCGTAGCACATTTCATCCCCAGCAAATCCACAAGGGAAGCGACGGATAATCCATTAGCCGCCTTGTCAGGCCGATGAATCTGTCCAAGTCTCAGTCCGCCGAAAAAACTTAATTTGACCGGTCGATCAAAACCGGCGACCGTCATCAACAGGGTAAGGGTATTATAACTTTCCTGCAACCGCCTCCCCAGGCCCAGAAAATCCATTTCTCGCACCAACTGATCCGTCGTAAAATCAGTGCTGGTGAAAAAGTCAAAGTCAACGGACTCACGATGAGCAATACGCAAGGCAATTGCCGTGCCCCCATATAGCACGAAACGCGCCGACACCTTCCCCAATAGGGGCCAGAGTTCCTTCTGAACCTGGGATAAGATCGATAATCGAAATATTTCCATTATGTTATCACCATTGATGACACCACGGGCGATGCCCAAAGCCCAACGGTTCCCGAGAATTCATGACGTTCCGATTTCCCGTTGACTGTTTAATCCATCGAAACCATACCACAATCGACATTTTTTTCAAACACGAAACAGACAAATACAGCAATTCTCATTTTGCGATTGAATAGTCCGTATCGCGCCGTTTGAAGTGTCGCCGTAAGGCGATTTTTTAGGGCCTACGGCCCCACTACAAGCCTATCACATCACTGCGGAAGGCAAAATGAGAATTGCTGAAACAAATAGTACGATTCATTGTTTTGATGATATGCAGCATGGTGGATCTGAAGTTGGCATAAACGTCACGGAAGGACAGGATGTCGGTCAACAAGAATCTTGTCCAGTTTTTCTTCCCTGAACGGCCCCCTTCCCTATCTCCTTGGTTATAAGAAGGGGTTCGACGCTCTCTTAACAGGGATAGATTTGCACTTTCAAACAGATCAGGTTTATGGTATGGTTACACCCGCTACCGGAACCGCCCGGGGAGCAAACAGAATGAAACTGGTTTCGAGGACCTAAGATGGAAGTGCCTATTTCAAAAAAAACATTTATTGTTGAGGACGATCCCGATTCAGTCAACTTTGCCCGGCGGATCCTGGAAGATCATGGCTACCAGGATAAACCGATTGAACCTGACAAACTGATCAGGACGATCAGGAAAATCATAACTGAAGGAGATATGTAGAAAAGATGAAGCTAGTAAAACCTACAAAACGTGTACGGAATCGATCCACAACCTCCGAAAACGATTGCGAGAAAGGTCCTGATTTTTTTGCCAGCCTATTCATTAACTCACCCATCGGCATCTATATTGCCCAGGAGGGAAAATTCACGTTTCTCAACCCAGAATTTCTGAGGATCTCAGGCTATGACGAGCAGGAACTGCTGGGGGCCAGCTCATTGAATATCGTGCACCCCGAAGACAGGGAGATGGTCAGGAAAAAGTCCATCCAGATGTTGAAGAGAGAACGCATGAGCCCCTATGAGCACAGGGTGATCACAAAGGATGGCGAGATCCGGTGGATCATTGAAACAGTTACCTCCATTACCTATGAAGGCCGCAGGGCCGCCCTCGGGTATTTCATGGATAACACCCAGAGTGTCCATACTAAAGAGGCTCTTCAAATCTCAGAGGACAAGTTCAAAAAGGTCTTCCGTTCCAGCCCGGACTGGTTTGTCATCAGCACTCTCGAAGACGGTTTTTATGTTGATGTGAACGAGGCCTTTTTGCGCACCACCGGTTATGAACGGCATGAGGTGATCGGCAAGCGCTCACTGGAACTGGGTATATGGGCAGACCCCGAAAAGCGGTCAGAGATGGTTAAAACCCTCCGGAAGGAAGGCGCGGTACGTAACATGGAGGTTGAATTCCGCATGAAATCCGGCGAGATCCGCAATGTGCTCTGGTCTGCGGAAGTGATCGACTATGGCGAAGAAAAATGCCTTATTGCGGTCACCCGCGATATTACCGCCCGCCATCGGGCCCAGCAGGAGCAACTCAAACGGGAGAAACTCCAGGGGATTTTGGAAATCGCAGGCGCCACATGCCACGAGGTCAACCAACCCCTCCAGTATATGTGCCTGCTTCTCGATGAGCTCTTAAAGGACTATCCGGAAAACGAAAACCTCAAGCAAATCAGAAAACAATGTGATCGACTCACGTCAATTACCCAGAAAATGGAGGGCATCACCGTCTATGAAAGTATGGATTACGTCAATGGGAAAAAGATTGTAGACATCAATGGGGCGTCAAAAAAGAAATAAAGGGGTCTCTCAGAAATTATACGGCCGGCCGTCTGACTGGCATCCATAAAACCCTGTTATTTCATCTCCGAGCGATTCAAGGAAATCCTTCAGTTCATGTTCGTCGTCAAATTTCATGACACCCACATGGCCGGTCGCATGTCCTACGGAGCGATAGGCCGCTGAATCGGCGCATTCACTGGAAAAGGCCTCCAGGTCGCCCTGGTATTTCTCGCATAGTTCCGTCTCACTGACAACCGCTGTTGCATGCCCCTAACTATCAAAATAGACATAGTAGATCATTAATGTTGATGCATTTGTAAAAAGTCAAAAAAGCGAGATTCGTACTTAATGATTTCAATAGGTTATCCATGCCAAAAAGGCCGAATTCGGACTTTTTACGAGACCATCAATGTTTACCCCCAACAGATTCAGAATGAATGGCGGCCATGGTTAGCCCCTTCAGAATTTTCAATATATCAGGAGTGGGGGACTGATGCCAGAGAATTCCATGGGCTGGATATTGGATACTGGTTTCTGGTTGAAACGGGGGTGCGGGTGTGTTAAAGGTTTTGACAGAAAATTCATGAAACGCCAATGAGGACCTCACCCAACAGAAGATATGTTTATAAAGAAAGGAAGAACATACGGATGAAGAAACGTTCGATCAGGATAATGTGGCCATGTTTAGCGGTATTTCTGTTTTTTTTGACCGGATGCGGCGCCATGATCGTGGCCGGCGCCGGCGCAGCAGCCGGCATTGCAGGCTACAAGTATTACCAGGGGTCCTTGACCGTCCTTTACAAGGCCCCTTTCCAGAAAACCTGGGATGCGTCCCTGACGGCCCTGAAGCGAATGGACTGCAAGATCGAAAGTTCCAAAAACGACATCACCTCAGGGACCATCTGGGGCAAATTCAGCGATGACAAGGTAATCAGCCTCTCGCTGACATACAAATCCGTGAACGAGACGGAGGCTGTGATCAGGGTGGGCGCCTTGGGTGAAAAGGAGGCCGCCGTGATTGTCAAAGATGAGATCGGAAAGGCCCTTTCAGAGGCAGGGGGGAAATAATCCCTTATGTGTGGATCTTCAGTTGCTCGATGATTCCGTCGGCAAACCTGAATATATAGTCTCGCTGGCTGGGTGTGCAATAGGCCGGGCAGTCGCACCGCATGCTGTTCAAGGTGCGCACAAATAGTTCCAGCTTGATCCAGTCCAGGCCCAGTTCCACGGCAAAGACATGGGGTCGGCATTGGGAGTGCAGATACTGGGTTTCGTTGAGGAGATCATCGGGTATCCGGACCCAGAAGATCTGGTCGAGACTGGAGCGGATGGCGTGCTTTTTAAGAAACTCCCTGATTTCCTCCATCTCCTGGACCGGGATTTCATCGATCAGGTACGCCCTCATGGTGCGAGATTCTCCTCTTCCATCTCATCGATTCTCCTGCCTCCGACGTAAGCATCAACCACGGAATAGACCCAGAGGAGGACGAACAGCACGGCCATCGCCCACAGGAGGGTCAGGTCTTCCGCCCTGAGCCTAGCCATTATCGTCTCAGGATCTGCGATGTCGATGTTCCCTGATCTGAAGATGGAATGGATCAGGTATACCAGCTTGATGATCCCTGCAATAAAAAGGAGAAAAACTCCGCTTAAAAGCAGGCCCCCTTTTTTCAGGTCCTGATTCATAATCTGCCCCAACCCCGGAATGATGAGGCCGGAACATAGTGGTGACATGATTGCCTTTTTCATCAGGTAAGACCCTCAAAAAATTGGTTAACAAGGTTATGACGCACCATCCTTATATCCAAATACGCCCGCAGTGTCAATGCGGATAGAGGACTTTGTATGATGCACCCGCTGACTGACCTGCTTCAGGTCAATATCCCTTTCACCATGCTCTCTGAATCGTACCTGGATCATTTCATCGCGAACCGGCTCAACCCCGAAATAGGGTTTGACGCCGAGGCCCTCGACACCTGCCCCCTTTCCCATATGGAGGCGGTGGCAGAGCGACTCCGGGAGGCAGGGCTTGCCATCACGTTTCACGCCCCCTTCATGGATCTCTCTCCCGGCTCACCGGACCCCAAGATCAGGGACCTTACCCGACAGCGGCTGGGGCAACTCATCGGGCTTATACCCCTTTTCAGACCCAGGACCGTTGTCTGCCATACCGGATATGATCACAGGCGATACTGGCACATCCAGGACCTCTGGCTCAAAAACAGCCTTGACATATGGTCCGAGATCGCCGGAGACATACAGTCCGGGGGCGCCGCGATAATGATGGAAAATGTCTATGAACAGTCACCGGATGAAATGATCGACCTCTTGGAGAATCTAAGGGATTACGGGGTCGGTTTCTGTCTGGATTCCGGGCACCAGGCTGTTTTCGGCAAAGGCCCCATGGACGCATGGATCGCCTCCCTGGGGCCGTACCTGAGACAACTGCACCTGCACGACAACTCCGGCAAACAAGATGAGCACCTGGCCCTGGGACGGGGGTGCATCGACTTTCAGCATTTATTCAAACTCCTTATGGCTGTCTCGCCCGCCCGGCCGGTCATCACCCTTGAACCGCACAGAGAGGAGGAATTGTGGCCCAGCCTGAGATACCTTGAGAAAATATGGCCCTGGTGACCGCCGCGTCTTCCCGGTTTTTCATTGAAATTTTATGGATGTTTGCGGTAGTATCTTCAGGCACAAGGCACAAGGCATGAGGCAAAGAAGTGTGGAGTGTAGCGTGTGGAGTTAGAAATTGAAATCGGAATTTTTCATTTTTAAACTTTAGGCACTCCAAACTCGTAACTTCAAACTTGAAAACCAGTATCCAGAATTGAGTACCAATAACCCGTTTCATGCAGGTTCCGGGAACTGAGAATGCCTCAATTCCTGAATCTCTCAATTCCTAAATTGGAAATTATCACAAAGCATGGATCACCCATTCCCCAAATCGGTTACCTCGGCGGAAAAATGCAAGCGGCTGATGGAAATCCTGTCTCCGGAAGAGACGTGGGGCATCATCATGAACGCCGATCCCGATGCCATTGCCAGCGCCCTGGCCCTCAAGCGGTTGTTCTGGCGGAAGGTGAGAAGGGTAATGATTTTTCATATCAATCCTATTGAACGCGCCGATAATCTGGCCTTGATCAGTCTCCTCAAAATCAACATGCAGCTTATACGCTCCATGAGAGGGAGAAAGATCCACCGGTGGGCTATTGTAGACTCCCAGCCGCACCATCATACACGGTTCATGAACCATCGCTTTGACATCATCATCGATCATCACCCCTTAGGACCCCCATCGGAGGCGGCCTTCATCGACATAAAGGAGGATTACGGCGCCAATGCAACGATCCTGACCGAGTACCTGAGGGCGTCCAGAATCACCCCTTCCCCGCGCTTGGCCACCGCCCTCTTCTACGGCATCAAGACAGACACCGACAACTTTGTCAGAGAATCTTCGCCCAATGACATGAACGCATTCCGGTATCTCTATCCCCTTGCAAATATGAATACGATTAAAAAAATCGAATTTTCGGAGATGAGCAGGGAGACGCTGAAAGACTTCCGGTTTGCCATGGAACAGGTTGTTTTCATAAAAGATATCGTCTACGTCAACATGGAAGAAATAACCCGCCCTGATGTCCTGGTCATCATTGCGGATTTTTTCATGAAACTGGCTGAGACCGAGTGGAGCATCGCCGCCGGCATATATGAGGACAGGTTGATCGTCATCCTGAGAAATGCGGGATTCAGGGGCGACGCGGGAAAGACGGCCCAGAGACTCTTCAAACCATGGGGGGGGTCGGCCGGCGGCCATAAGAGCGCTGCACGGGCTGAGATCCCATTGAAGAATATGATGGGTGAAACAGAAGACCGGTCCCTGCCAAACCGACTGGTTATGAAGGAATTGAAGCGGCTGAGACACGTCGCATCTGAAGGAGACCAATCGTGACCGTTTTTGAAGCGAGGACTGTCGACGGCAAACTGCTGGAAGAAGTCAAAGACCTCATTGATCAGCAGAACAGCACGTCGCTGAAAAAGCTGATCGATCTAATGAAGCCCGCTGATGTGGCCGATCTTATCGAGCATTCGGGCAAGGATGAAGGTCTCTTCATCTTCCGTATCCTGGAGCCCGAAGAGGCCGGCGAGGTCCTCATGGAGATTGAGGCCCCCATGCGAGAACGCATCCTGGAAGATCTTGACAGCGAGGCCATCTCCCAGATTGTCGAGGAACTTGATTCTGATGATGCGGCCGACGTGGTGGGCGATCTACCAGCCGACCGGGCAAAAGAGGTTATTGAAGCGGTCGGAGATCAGGTCACGGCGGAGCTTGAAAAGCTCCTCCCCTACCCTGAAGACACGGCCGGCGGCATCATGGCCCTGGAGTTCGTGGCGGTCAAGGCCGGCGCCACCGTACGGGACGCCATCGAATCCATCAGAGAAAAGCGAGAAAAGGTGGAAAATCTCTACTATATCTGGGTCACAGACAACTATCACAAACTGGTAGGGGTCATCTCCCTGAAAGACCTGGTGTTGGAACCCCCTGACACGCAGATCAGCGAAATCATGAATCCGGAGGTCATATCCGTCAATGTGAAGGCGGATCAGGAAGAGGTCATTCATCTGGTCAGGCGGTATGGCCTTGTCAATATACCGGTGGTGGACGATCGTTACCGACTGCTGGGCCGGATCACCTACGATGACATTATCGAGGCGATCGAAGACGAGGTGGATGAGGATATCTCTCTCATGGCCGGGGTCATCGATCAGGAAATTACAGAACAATCCGCCATAAAGATCTCAAGGGCAAGGCTTCCCTGGCTGATTACGGCTCTGTTTGGGGGCATTCTTGCCGCATCTGTCATCAACCAGTTCGAGTCTTCCCTGGAAAAAGTTATTGCCCTGTCATTTTTTTTCCCTGTAATCATGGCCATGGGGGGGAACACAGGCATCCAGACATCCACGGTGGTGATAAGGGGTCTCGCTACAGGTGACATCAGTCTCGTGAATGTGGGAAGGCGGCTCTGGATGGAAATGCGGGTCGCACTCATCAATGGACTCATATGCGGGGTAATCCTCGGCCTGATCGTGGGCCTCTGGCTCGACAACTACAGGCTGGCCTCCATTGTTTCCATAGCCCTCATATTGATTATCCTGATTTCAGGTTTGGTCGGGTCTGCCGTCCCTTTAGCCCTTAAGAAACTTAATATCGACCCTGCCCTTGCTGCAGGACCCTTTATAACCACCTATAACGATGTCCTCAGTCTCCTGATCTATCTGAGCCTTGTAACGCTCTTCCTCCGCGCTCCCATCTAAGCCTGCAAGCTATTTTGCTATTTAAATATCGCTTACATATCTATTATTATTAACATTTTACATGTCTTTTATACATCGACTCAAGCGCTGCGAAAATACGAAAATACGGCCTCTGCCAGTGCCCGGCCAATACCGGGCGCCCGCTCCAGGTCTTCTGCCGTGGCCTGGGCGATATCGTCGATCCCCTTGAATTGGCGGAGCAACAGCGCCTTTTTCTTCCTGCCGATGCCGGGGATATTGTCCAATTCAGAACGTGTCAGATGTTTCTCCCTCATACTCCGGTGGTAGGTAACCGCCCGCCGGTGTGCCTCATCTCTGATCCGCATCATCAGAAGGAGTACCGGATGACCGGCCTTCAGTATGAGAGGATTTTTCCTCCCCGGGAGATAGATCTTATCGCGAGGGTCCTGGGAAGGGTTGTCCGGCTTGGCAATGGATATAACCTCGGGCATGGCGAAATCGTCATGCATTCCCTTGGAACCGGCCGCCTGGCTCCCGGGATGGCCCCGCGCCTCCAGGACACGCCGGACCGTGGCAAGATGCCCTTTGCCCCCGTCCACCAAAAAGAGATCGGGCAGTGCCCCTTTGGCGAGTCTCCTTTCCACCATCTCGGCCATCATGCCGTAATCGTCGATGATCCCCTCCTGCCTGATCCTGAAATTCCGGTATCCGGCCCGGTGAGGCGCTCCCTCTACAAAAGAGACGATGGTCCCAACAGCCAACCCCCCCTGGAAATTGGAGATGTCGAGACCTTCGATCCTCCTCGGGGTCCGCGAAAGCCCCAAGACAGATCTGGCGGTGGTCAAGAGGTCCTCTTTTTGAGACGCTGCATAGCCGACCAGGAGATTTTCGGCATTTGCCACGGCCATTCCGGTAAGCTTTCGCTTTTCCCCCCGCCGGGGGTTTTGGATCACCACCCGCTTTTCCGCCAGGCCGGACAGCCATTGCATCATCGGCATGAGGTCATCGACCGGCTCGGAAATCAGGATCTTCTTTGGGATAAAGGCCTCGGGGCCGTAATGTTGTTTCAGGAAGGCCTCCATGACCTCAGAAGGAAGCGCACTCGGTTCTTTGACGAAAAGGTTGCGGGTCCCTGTCAGATATCCCCTGCGAATAAAGAGGATGACCACCTGATAGACCCCTTCTCTTTGCGCCAGGCCGATCACATCCTGGTCCTCCATCCGGGGAGACACCACGTGTTGCCGTTCAATGGTCTTTTGAATGGCCCTGATCTGGTCCCGTATGCCGGCCGCCTTCTCGAAATCCAGATTCCGGGCCGCCGTCTCCATCTCTCTCTCCAAACCCGAAATGAGTTCCTGACTGCGGCCTTCCAGAAAAAGACGGACCTGTTGAACGATCTCCCGGTATCCCTCCACGGGGATCTCGTGCGCGCAGGGACCGAGGCAGTGATTCATCTGAAAGTTGAGACAGGGCCGGTTCCGCTTCCGCAGGTCCTGGCTCTTGCATTTGCGCAGCTTGAAAACCCGGTCAATCAGCTTCTTGGTGGTCCGCACCGAGTTGGCGGAGGAAAAGGGACCGAAATAGAGGGCCCCGTCTTTTTTGATCTTTCTGACAATGGCAAGCCGCGGAAACGGCTCTCTCACATCCAGGCAGAGACAGGGATACTGTTTGTCGTCGCGCAGGATGATGTTGTAGCGGGGCATGTGTTTCTTGATGAGATGGCCTTCAAGGATGAATGCCTCCTGTTCCGTATCGGTCAGGATGAAGTCCAGGCCCCCGGCCCGCTTCATCATCCGGCCGGTCTTGCTGGTGGACTCGCCATTGGTCCTGAAATAGGAGAGGACCCGCTTCCGAAGGCTCTTGGCCTTGCCCGCATAGATCACCCTCCCCCCCGGGTCAACGAAGAGATAGACCCCCGGGGCATCGGGAAGCGTGTTCCGCAATACCCTGGGGTCCAGTTCATATTGGGCGTGACCGGTAGATGTCATATTTTGAAGTGCCTATCTCCCTGACCCGTCAAAAGTGCTGTGGCACGATGCTTTCCATGAGATATTCCCTATCTCAACCAGAACCTAAATCGCGCTCTCGATGATATCACAAACATTCGGTGTCAAGAAAACGTTGTGAGATGCCTTGCACGTTTTTAAATACTTCTTCTCAACATCCCTCCCCTTTTTCTTAGCCATGGTTACACCCCCTGTTTCTGACCGGATCGATTTTCATGAAAGATTTGGTTCGCGGCCGGCAGACGAAGCTGAGTGTCTTCGTGCGGAAGCGCTCAGGCAGACGCCTACGACCAAAACAGGGTACACTCATAACAAAAGGCCTGCAACATCAAAAGCGACTTTCCATGTGCCCCTGACCCTCTATTAATATAGATCCGGATGCATATATCCCTGCCGGAGTGTCGATCCATGGCCATTGTTCGGTGAAAGGCCTATTATCTCGTTGAACTCTGAACCGTTTTACGATATCTTTCCCGCGAATCTGAATGACAAAAACGATCCCTGAATCCCGCTTTTAAACCGGAAAAACCATGAACCGGGGAACGCTGCCGCCCTTCTTACGGAGGAACAACCATGGAGTTTTTTTTCAGGCCGCGCGGCGTGGCCATTGCCGGGGCCACCGCCAACCCTCAAAAGGGGGGCTATCACATAGTGTACAATGCCAGGAAGGGATTCAAGGGCCGGATCTATCCCGTGAACCCCCGTTACCGGGAGATCGACGGGATTCCCTGTTTCCCATCCATCATGGATGTCCCGGACCCAGTGGACATGGCCATCCTCTTTGTCCCGGCCCCCGCGGTCCCGGACCTGGCGGCCCAGTGCGCCCGCCGGGGCATCCGGGGCATTATTGTGGAGTCAGGCGGTTTTTCAGAGGTGGGACCGGAGGGAGAATCCCTCCAGAAAGCATTGCGCCGCATCGCCGCGGACACCGGGCTCCGGGTGTGGGGTCCCAACTGCATGGGCATTATCGATACAGCCACTCAAACGGTCTTTTCCTTTGTCTCCCCCTCAATATGGGATGACCGGCTGGTCCCGGGCGGCGTCTCTCTGGTGGTTCAGAGCGGCATGCTCTCGGGCGGGTTTCTCATGGATGCCATGACCCATGGGGATGCGGGTTTCAGCAAGGTGTGCTCTCTGGGCAACAAGGTCGATGTGAACGAATGCGACATACTCCCCTTTCTTCTCGACGACCCGGACACGGAGACCGTGGGCCTCTATCTGGAATCCTTTGTGGACGGACGTCGCTTTATGGAAATCTGCGCCGCATCGGACAAGCCGGTGGTAGTGCTGAAAGGGGGAAAGAGCGCAGGCGGGTCCCGGGCCGCCATGAGCCATACGGCCAGCCTTGCAGGAAATCAATCGGTGGTAAGCGGGGCCCTGGCCCAGGCCGGGGTGATAGAGGCCACAGACTTCAAGGAGATGATCGATCTCTGCAGGGGCCTTGTCGGCGCCTCTCAATGGAAGGCGGGCCACGGGGGCCGCATTGCCGTGGTCACCTATACAGGGGCCGGCGGGATCCTGTCTGCGGATTTCATGGAAGGGATGGGGCTGACCCTGGCAAACCTGTCCCCCGGCACCATCGAGGCGCTGAAAGCCATCTACCCGCCCTGGATGCCGCCGGGCAATCCTTTGGATCTCTGGCCGGCCATGGAACGACAGGGGCCCCTGAAGGCCTTGAGCGTTGCATTGAAGGCGGCCTGTGCCGATCCCAACGTGGACGGGGTCCTGCTGCACACCTTTGTGGGGGGCGTCATCTCCTACCTGGACCTGGCAGAGGCCTCCGAATCGGCCCGTTCCGCTGGAAAACCCCTCTTCTGCTGGCTCCTCGGGAGGAGGGAAGCGGTCCGGGAGTTCAAGGAGGCGGCCCGCTGGCACCGAATTCCCGTATATGGCGAGCTTTATCGGGCCGTGGAATGTATGGCGGCCCTCTTCAGATACAGAAAGAGATGGGAGGGGCCCTCAAGCTGGGCTGCCTCCTTATCGCCCTGATCCGCATACCCCGTGAGTCTTGGGCCCATCGAGAGGCTCAATTCAGCGACCCCCCTGGCATCGGGATGCACGACGTCTGCCTGTCCGCCCCACATACGCCTTGACATTTTCACGGGATCATAGCAAATATTCGCAAAACCACCGCAACAACGAAAGAGGTGAGAAAAGATGAAAGATGAGCGGGGGACATATTACTACCCCTTTCCACAGAACAAGAAGGTGCGGATGTACGTCCAGGACAAAGACGACATGATCTACTTCAGGCTCTGGAACGCCGACGACCCGGAACTCTGGGCACAGCACGGGTGGGTCCCCTACGACGCCATTATACAGGCCCAGGCCATGTATAAACAGAAAAATGATTTCAATCCCAGACAGGCCTATGATCCGCAAGTCGCCAGGGCCGTATTGAAGGAATAACCCATCTGATTTGGCTGCTCAACCGGTTATCAACCGTTATGGAAAATTGGCGGAGGTGAGCCCATGAAAAAGGCCCTGCTTCTCATATTCATGGCTTTGTTCATCGGTATGCCGATCTTTATGTGGTCCCGCACGCTGACCGGCGGTTTACCCTGGCCAGTCTATCTTTACGATGCGGCGCGGCTCTTTGCACTCACGGGATTCGTCCTCCTTGTCTTTCAATACGTGCTCAGTTTCAGGATCAAATGGATTGAAAAGGGGATCGGGCTTGATCGTCTGTTTGGCATCCACAGGGTATGTGGAGGACTCATCTTGGCACTGATAACGGCACATCCCCTGCTGATCCTCCTCTCAGAGAGACTTCAGGGATATGCCGCGCCCATCGGATTTTTGAAGGTCCTTGGCCTGATCGCGCTTGTGTTGGTCTGGGCGACCGCAGGCGCAGCCCTGCTTTACGGCAGGATTCCCATGGCCTACGAACGCTGGAAAGGAATACATCGGGTCGGCTACTTCATCCTGCCCCTGGCCTTTATTCACAGTTTCCTTATGGGAAGCACCTTGTATCGAGCGCCTATGAAGGGATTCTGGGTGATCCTGGCCCTGATCTACGTGGCGGTTGTGGTCAACAAGATCCGGCAGCACACTGTATTGAGAAGCCATCCCCTGTGGGTGAGCAATGTAACGCAGGAGGCAGACGATATCTGGCGCCTTGATTTTGAAGGGGATCACCCGGACTATGCCCCGGGGCAGTTCATGTTTGTTCGGCTCGAGAGAGAGGGGAGTATATCGGCGTCTCACCCCTTTACCATCGCGTCAAGCCCCACACAGAAAGGGCTTTCCATTTGCGCCAAGGCAGTGGGAGACTTTACATCCGGCCTACGGGAGACAAAGTCCTCTGATCCGGCCTATGTGGACATGCCCTACGGGGTGTTTAGTTTCGTCTACCATAACGCGGATCGCATGATATTCATTGCCGGAGGGATCGGCATCACCCCTTTTCTGAGCATGCTGAGGTACATGAAGGACCGGGATCTCAGTAAAGAGGTCATCCTGCTGTGGGGGAACAAAACGGAAAAGGACATCACCTTCAGGGCCGAACTGAACAGAATGGCCTCTGAAATGCCTCATTTGAAGGTCCGTTACGTCCTGTCCAGGCAGAAAGGCGGGCCGGGTGAAAAGGGCCGCATCGACAGGGAGATACTGAAAAAGCATGTGGGGGACCTCACAAGAGGAGAGTATTTTATCTGTGGCCCCAGGCCAATGATGGAAGACGTCGGGAAGGCCCTTTCCGGCCTGGGGGTCCCGAGAAGGCGTATCCATACAGAGCGCTTTGCCTTGCGCTGATAAAACTCTCATCAGTCTGATTTGGGGTAGTCTGTTTCTTCTTTACCAGACTGGCCTTCAGAGTATTCAAGTAGAAGTTTTTGGGGTTTCGGATGTACATCATGTTGTTTTGAAGCCGTTATTCAATCGACAATCACAAATCGACAATCACAAATCCTATAGCACGTTACGGCAATTGCAGATCGATCATCGATCATTTCCCAGGGGTGCACCCCCAAGGCCTGCACGGGATGGTGGAACCCACAGCACACAACATACACAGATCGGAGGAGTAACCATGATGCTCCATGATGAAGCACTTCGGTATCACAAGGAACCTCGACCCGGCAAGATAGAGGTGACGCCCACAAAGCCCTGCCTCTCTCAATCGGATCTGAGTCTGGCCTACACGCCGGGCGTTGCCGTCCCCTGTCTCGAAATCCAGAAAAACGGGGAGCTTTCATTTGATTACACCTCCCGGGGCAACCTGGTCGGCGTCATCTCAAACGGCACGGCCGTCCTCGGCCTGGGCAATATCGGGGCCCTGGCAGGAAAGCCCGTGATGGAGGGGAAGGCCGTTCTCTTCAAACGGTTTGCAGACATCGATGTCTTTGACATCGAAATAGATACCACCGATCCGGATGAGTTTATCCGCACGGTTGCGCTCCTGGAACCCACATTCGGCGGCATCAATCTTGAGGACATCAAGGCCCCGGACTGCTTCTATATCGAGGAGGAACTCAAGAAACAGATGGCCATCCCCGTACTCCACGATGATCAGCACGGCACCGCTATCATCTCCGCCGCGGCCCTCCTCAATGCCTGTGAGCTGACCGGACGGCGCATGGAAGATCTGCGGGTCGTGGTCAATGGCGCCGGCGCTGCGGCCATGGCCTCTGCCCGGATGTATATTACGCTGGGCGTCAAAAGAGAAAATCTCTTTCTCGTGGATTCCAAGGGGGTCATCTACAAAGGCCGCACCCAGGGCATGAACCCTTACAAAGAAAAATTTGCCATGGAAACGGAGAGGCGCACCCTTGAAGATGCGGTCAGGGGGGCGAACGTCCTCATCGGTCTTTCGGTGAAGGGGGCATTTACACCCGAGCTTCTTTCATTGATGGCCGAAAAACCGATCATCTTTCCGTTGGCCAATCCGGAGCCGGAGATCGGCTACGAGGAGGCCAAGGCCGCACGCCCGGATGCGATCGTGGCGACAGGCCGCTCTGACTATCCAAACCAGGTCAACAACGTCCTCGGGTTCCCTTTTATCTTCCGGGGGGCCCTGGATGTTCGGGCCAGGGCCATCAACCAGGAGATGAAGACTGCGGCGGTCACCGCCCTGGCCCATTTGACAAGGGAGGATGTCCCCGATTCGGTCATCCGGGCCTACGGGGGAAAACCGATTCAATTCGGACCGGAATACATCATTCCAAAGCCACTGGATACCCGGGTCCTGCTTACCGTAGCCCCAGCAGTGGCAAAGGCCGCCATGGAAAGCGGTGTGGCAAGGACCCCATTGAAGGACGAGATCAGGTACATCCAGGAACTGGAGGCACGGCTGGGTCCGGAACGGGAAATCATGCGCAAGGTCATCATCCGGGCCCAGCTCAATCCCAAACGCGTCGTGCTGCCCGAAGGGAACCACCCCGTTATCCTGCGCGCGGCCCATCAGGCCGTGCGCCATGGGATATGCACGCCCGTGCTGCTTGGAAACGAGGAGGACATCCGACGTCTCGCGGAATCACTGCACGTATCCCTTGACGGCATCGAGATCGAGGACAACCTGAAAAGTCCACACCTGGAGCGTTTTGCAGAAAGCCTGTTTCGCCTCCGTTGCCGCAAGGGATGGTCCATGACCGAGACCCGGCGTCAGTTACGCACACGGTATGTTTTTGGCGCCATGATGGTTCACGAAGGCCTGGTGGACGGACAGGTGCACGGCGTTGCCCGCTCATACCCTGACGCCATTCGCCCCGTGCTTCAGGTGATCCCGCGGAGGGGAGACGTTTCAAAGGTTTCCGGGGTCTATCTCATGATCTCGAAGGGTCGCACCCTCCTTTTTGCAGACCCGACAGTGAACATAACCCCCTCTGCCGGCGACCTGGCGGAAATCGCCGTGCTGGCGGCTGAAATGGCCAGGTTCTTTGACATAAGCCCACGGGTGGCCATGATCTCTTTTTCCAACTTCGGAAATACGCGCCACCCCGATGCCGAAAGGGTCAAAGAGGCCGTCCGCATAGCCCGAGAGAAGAACCCCGACCTGATCATCGACGGCGAGATGCAGGCGGATACCGCTCTGGTCGCTGAAATCCTGCAGAAGGAGTATCCCTTCAACCGTTTGGGAGGTACGGCCAATGTCCTGGTTTTTCCTGAACTGGCCGCCGCCAATGTCGCCTACAAGCTCCTGGAAAGGCTGGGCGGCGCCAAGGCGGTAGGCCCCCTCCTGATGGGGATCAGCAAGCCATTCAATGTCCTTCAACGGGGCGCAGACATGGAAAACGTCCTCAATGTGATCGCCATCACCGTAGCCCAGGCCCAACATATGGAGATAAAACAAGAATCAGGAACCACTCAGTTAGACCCATAGAAACGCCTGACCCCCGACATCGCCAACCGGCAGATGCCTGTCATATTGTTGATAGAGCGAATAGGGAATAAGTCGAATCAAGGATATCGGAATATAACGAATATATTGAAACGATATCAAAACGGACTTCAATTTATTTTCCTTGACTTAGGCAAACATTAATTGCAGAATGATGTTTGTGCGCAGCCTTTTTCTATGTGCGGTTGGTGACTCCATTAGGCGTGGCAGGAGCCGGGCCCGACCTGCGCAAGAATCAGCGCATGAAACGATAAGGACAGGTCGCACGAATAAGCCACAGCCACTTATGCCTCTATCAATTGGGGGACATAGGGGAGGCAGGCAGGCAATGGCACATATATGCGCAATCGGCGGTGGAAAGGGAGGGAGCGGGAAGACCTTTATCTGTGCGAACCTTGGTGTTATACTTGCCATGCACGGTAAAAAGGTGATACTGATTGATCTGGACCTTGGCGCTTCCAATCTCCATACCCTGGTGGGGCAGAACCATCCAAAGACAGGCCTGCACAGTTTTCTAAACAAGTCCGTGAAGGACCTGTCGCTCACCGCTGAACCGACCGCCATTCCGGGTCTTTTCTTTATCGGCTCACTGCAATGTTCCATCGAGGCAGCCAACCTGTTTTATGCGCAGAAACAGAAGATCCTCAAGGCGATCCACCAACTCCCGGCCGACTTTGTGTTGCTTGACCTCGGCGCGGGAACAACCTATAACGCCCTGGATTTCTTCCTGGTCGCCCATCAAGGCCTGTTCGTCATTACGCCCGAGCCTACCTCCATCCAGAATACCGTTCAATTCATCAAGGCGATCTACCTGCGGAAGTTGAAACACATTCTCAAACAGGCTGCCTTCACGACCATCGCGAAAGAGGTCGCAGAAACATCCACCGACAAGGTGGTACCATCGCCGCTCGACATAGTGGACAAGGTGATGAAAAGCAATCCCGAAAGGGCCAGATACCTGGAGGGGGAGCTAAACAAGTTTACCTTCAGGATCATCCTGAACCAGCATCGCAGCCACATCGATAAGAATCTTGGAAAAAAGATTGAAAAGGTATGCAACCGGCACTTCTATTCCCAGTTCAAATTCATGGGGAATATCGCTTATGATGAACGGGTATGCGAATCCATCATAGCCCAGAAGATATTTGTTGTGAAATATCCCTACACCCCCACGTCAACCGATTTAAAAAACCTCGCGAACCGTATAGCGGCGACCAGCGCGACACAACCCGCGATCAAGGAGAAATATGCGGAAATTTGATGATCTGAATTACTACGAAATCTTCGAAATCCCGGCCAACGCCTCTGACTTTGAAATCAGGCAGGCTTACCGTAACGCCCTCTCCATCTACGACGATGATTCAACCATCGCCTGCTCCTTTTTTACCAGTGAAGAAAGGACTAAGATATTGCGGCGGATCGAAGAGGCCTTTTCCACGCTGATTAAAGACGCCAAGAGAGAGCAATATGATAAGACCCTCGTAGCCAAGAAAATTATCGATTCATCCTCTCTTATAAAAAAACGGAAAAAGGCCCCGACACCCCTGTTCTCGTCCAAGAGCCCCGGAGGGGACACCGTTTCCAAGAAGATAAAGAGGGCGATCAAGGAAAAAAATCTGCGAGAAATCGTAGATGAAGTCCTTTCATCGGAGGCTGTTTCTGGAAATCATCTCAAGAGGTTGAGGACTGCCGTGGGTATACAGATCGAAGATGTGTTCGAGGTAACCCGGATCAGTGTGGCGACACTGGAGGCCATTGAAAATGACCACATCGAGGACCTCCCCCCGACCGTCTATCTTCGTAACTTTTTAAAGGCCTATGCAGAACTCTTCGAGGCAGACCCCCCGAAGATCATTGCCGGATACCTGAAAAACCTCGATCGTATCCGTGCGTCTTCGTGAATGCTGCACATCCCCCGATTGCGTCACATCTCCCAATCCCTGCATTTCTCTGACAGGCGCGACAGGAGGTTCATGGCCGAGGTTGCTGCATCCCGGGCCATTGTACCCATGCCGCATGAAGGCGTGAGAATAGATCGGCGGGCGACCTGATCCAGATCCAGGCCCCACTGATGGACGTGCATGAGACCCTCTTTGAGCCTTGAAGACAGGGTGTCCACCGATTCTTCCCCGGTAAAGTCGGCAGTGGGGATAATACCCCACGCAATGACCCCGCCCCCTTCAATGAACCGTACCACCGGATCCTTGTACAGAAGGAAATGGTCCATATACTCCACCGCATCAAAATTGATGATGTCCAGGCCTGTTTCAAGAACCATAGACCAGTCTGTATTCCCGCAGCAGTGAATTCCTATCAGGACGTCACAGTGTTCCCTGAGGTAATCGATCATCATCCGAAGCATATCAATGACCTCGTGGCGTTGAACCGGAGAGAAGGCCGAGCCAAATCCCGACAGATAGGGCTCATCCAGAAAAAGGACCGGCCTTTTTCCTGAACCAGCCAGTGTTCTGACCTGCCAGAGGGCCTTGATGGCCAGCCCTTTTGTCATGGCCTCTGAAAGCTCCGGGTCATACAGGATCGGCTTGCCGTTCGGGTCTTTCACGCCCGCCGTGAAGGTGACAGGGCCGACCGTCTGCCCTTTGATATAGGGACCACACTTCCCCTTATCTTCCTTCATCATCTCCAGGAGTGCATAGAGACCGGGGGCAACCTCCCGGCTGACGGCAAAGGACTCCACGTCCTCGGCAAAAAACCGTTCATAGAATGCCACCAGTTCGGTTTCCCTGGTGTCCGAACACGATATGGATAAGGACCTTTGTTCTGCGTTCACCGTTAGGAGGGGCAGACCCTCGCTGTACTGAATGATCATATCCTCTAAGTGACTGCGTTGCACAAACTGGGGCCAGAACGGCATGAAAGGCGCCCATCGACATATCTCCCGGCAGGTCCCCTCAATATCTTGAAATGGGACACTCCCGATGCCGGTGGCCATAAATCTCAAATCGGGCCAACTATCAGGCATATCTTATCTCCCTGATCTTGGGGAGCCAACGCTCCAACATCGTGATCATCCTTTCCTTTTGGCCGCGGACAGGCTCTGGTCCCTTCTCCTCGATGCCCGGCGATTCACTCAACATCCCTTTCAATTGGTTCAAACGTCTGACGGACTCGCCGTCCTCAGAGTTGCTGCTCAGGATCTTTTCGTACGTATGGATGGCAGCGTCTATCCGGCCCTGGGAATAGTAGAGCTCGGCAATGGTGGGGGTCGCGAAATCCACCAGTGCATCCTCGGATTCGTCCTCTGATGAGGCAAGATCCTCGGCAGGGCCTTCCATCTCAAATAAAACCTCCTCCGGAAGCAGGGCCGTTTCCATTCGCCTCAAGAATTCCAGTGCTTCGATCTGGCCCGGATAATGGGCCAGATAGCGCCTGAGCATATCAGCCGCCTCTGAATGTCTCTGCTGCCTTGCGTAAATGTCGGCCAACAAACGGTAGGCGGGGGCCAAGTCGTCGATCATAGCGGCAACTTTTTCGAACTCGGTCCCGGCCAGGGTGATAAACCCCATCTCGGCATACGATTCCGCCAGCAGGGTTCTGAGACGAACGTCATCCGGATAGAGCGTCAGGAACCGGAGGCACGCCTGGACCACCTCATTGAGACGTCCCTCACCCTTCATCCTTGTAAGGATAAGGACAAGGGACCCTGCAGAGGGCCCATGGCTCAAGATCTTTTCAACAAAATTATCATTTTCTGCCATCTGGATCGACACTCCTTTCCGGACGTTCGTTTTCATCAACGGCTCCACTCGACTCGTTATCGAATCTGTAGACGACCTCATTCTCCTTTATGAGATTCAAGTTTCTCCTGGCCACTGATTCCAGATATTGCATATCCGTGCGCAGGAGATGGACCTCATTCAAGAGCTCCTGGTTCTCTGCTGCAAGATTGTGGATCCTCTCGATGCAGGCCTGGCGCTCCGCCTCGCTTCGATACAGACGCACAAACCCACCCTCACCAAACCAAAGCCAGGCGCCGCTGAGCGCCGCCAGCAAAAGGACAATGACCGGTATTTTAAGGAGCTTTTTGATGTTGGGACTCAGACTCACTGCTGCCTCCGTCAGTCACTTTCCTTCCTGGATCGACCTTCCCCACCCGTTTCTCGACCTCTTTCTTGGTGAAACCCTCCACCGACATGAATTGCGCATTGTCCACCATAAGCTCAGTGCGAAACCAGGCCCGCAGTCGGATCTCATTTTATGTAGCGCTGGACACGCCTTTTTCAACAGGGCTTTTGACGCTTCAAGTTGATTACTCTGAAGAATGAGGTTGCCAAGGTTCAGGGTTCAAGGTCCGATAAAGGCATAGTCAACAAATCATATATCAAAGGAAGGTGTGACTCAAGCGGAATTAATGCACAATAAAAAAAGCCCCGCCGATAGCAGGGCTTTCAATCTTGAGCAAAATGTCTTCTTTTACGCCTTGTCGCCGTACAACTCCTTAGCCTTGGTCCGATCAATAGACCCATCCTCAAGACTCGGCAACTCAGCTACAAATTCCACATACTGGGGCTTCTTGTATCTGGCGATCCGTTCCCCCACAAAATCCTTGAGTTCCTGTTCGCCAAGGGACTCCCCCTCTTTGAGTTGGCAGACCGCCTTGATGCCCTCTTTCCATTTGGGGTCCGGGACCCCGAACACCACGGTCTTCAAGACCGCGGGATGCTCCAGAATCGCCTTTTCCACCTCTGCCGGATAGACATTCTCCCCGCCCGGCTTGATGAGTTCTTTTTCCGCCTTGCGGCCCGCATACCAGAGGAAGCCCTCCTCATCGAATCGCCCCTGATCGCCGGTATGATGCCAGCCCTCCCTGAAGGTATAGGCGTTATCTTCCGGAAGGTTCCAGTAGCCCTTGAAGACCATGGGGCCTTTCACCGTGATCTCTCCGACGGCTCCCCCCGGGACCGGCTGATCATAATCGTCCACAAGCCTCACCTCTGCCATGGGCAGCACCCTGCCGGCCGATCCCGGTCGATCGCTGTAGGGCCCGAAGGTGGCCAGGCACGAGGTCTCGGTCTGGCCGTACAGGACATAGAATTTGCCGCCGGTAATTTTCTGGTATTTTTCAATGGTCTCAGGGGATTCAAGCCCGGCCACCGCTCTCAGGGAACGGATGTCGGCGCCGGTCTTCTCATGCTGCTCCAGGATAGATGCGAGGATGGGGGGAAACTCAATCAGCACGGAGGCCTTTTTCTCTGCGATGAGCCTTACCGCCTGCTCCGCATCAAACTTGCTCACATTGAGATTCAGTGCCCCTGCATGAAAGGTCGCCGTCGCCATAAAGAGTCCGCCCACATGAAACAGGGGAAGGATATTGAGATGGACATCCTGCGGGGCCAGTCCACACAGATAGTCTATGTGCATATCCGCACAGAGCACATTGCCGTGGCTCAGCAAGGCCCCCCTGGGCCGTCCCGCAACGGCCGCAGTGTGGATAATCACAAATCCGTCATCCGTATGGACCTCCACGGCTTCAAATTCATCTCCCTGATCCAGCAATGACTGGAAATCTGAAAAATCCCCTGATTCAGGGCCTAAATTGAAATATTTCTCCACCGAGGGAAGCTTGTCAGTTAATCCCTTGATAGATGTTTGAAATTCCTTGTCTGCAAACACCACCCTCGGCTGACAGTCATTCAGGTTATATCTCACCTCATCGGCGGAGAGCCGCCAGTTGATGGGAAGCATGATGGCCCCCAGGGCCGCGGCTGCACCATACAGAAGAAAATATTCAAGGCTGTTCTTTCCAACGGCCCCGATCCGCTCCCCTTTCTGGATCCCGGATTTCTGAAGGCCGCAGGCAAGGCGGTCCACCCTCTCTTTGTACTGAGAAAAGGTCAGGGTCCGGCCGTCATCCACCTCGAACCATGCCTTCTTGCCGCCAAAGGCAGTGGCATTGCGGCTGATCAGGTCATAAAACGTAAAGTCATATAATCCCATGGTCTTCCTCGCAAAAAAATGCCCCCACCCTGTGTTCCCGCTTGAAGGGGTGGGTGGGGGCAAGAAAATAGATCCGTCATTTTGACGGCTCATGATTATTAATTTTCTTACTGGGCCTGGACCTCATACGGATACACCCGTGTCACGCCGTCTGCAGCAAACGTGAATGCACACTCGGTCAGGGTCACAGGCGTTGTTCCCTCGGGCACGCCTTTCCACCATTTTTCAAGGGTCGCCCACGCGTCCCAACCCTTCGCCTTCAGCTCCATCGCATTGGCAAGGAGCAAACCAACAAGGGCAGAACGGGCAGTGATCATGGTCGTGACCTTCACCTCGTCGGATTTTCCCGGCGGGATCCAGTTGGACACCTGATCCGCCGCGGTGATCATGACAAATCCCTTATCAAAGACAACTGAATATTTAATTTCCTTAAGATTTATCGCATACTGGTTCGGGTTTGTAATCTTGAATGTAAACGTCATCGGCAGAAATGCGCCACGGTCGCCCGCATCCCCCTTGGTGGGCTTGACGCCTTTCGCTATATACCAATATCCATCATAGAAGGGGACCTCAAAGGCCTCCAGTTCGATCTTCGGGGCAATAAAATTGCTCTCATTGGGTTTGACCTGCGTGGTGACACAGGACATCAAAGCGACACTCAAACCAAAAATGAGCACGGTCAATAAAATCAGTCTTTTCTTCATAATAGACCTCCATATTTATGGTTCAGCTCAGCCATCTCTTTCTTCGCTTATAATGCTTTACATCGCGAAAACTCTTTTTTCCTCCGGCGCCCATACCGAGGTAGAAATCCTTAATATCTTCGTTCTGGCTCAATTTCTCAGAGGCATCATCCATCACAATCCTGCCGGTCTCCATGACATAGGCATAGGGCGCCACCCTCAGGGCAAGCTTGACATTCTGCTCCACAAGGAGGATGGAAATCTTCTGATCTTGATTAAGCTTTGTGACGATATTGAAGATTTCATGGATGAGCATCGGGGCCAGGCCCATGGAAGGCTCATCCAGCAACACCAGTTTGGGCTCGGTCATCAAGGCCCTTCCCACCACGGTCATCTGCTGCTCGCCGCCGCTCACAAATCCGGCAATTTCGCTCCGTTTTTCCACAAGCCTCGGAAAATAGTGGTACACCATCTGAAGCTTGTCTTTTACGGACCCGGTCTTTCTCAGGTGGGCCCCCACCTTGAGGTTCTCCTCAACGGTCAGGTGTTCGAAGACCTTTCGCCCTTCGATGACCTGGACGATCCCGGCCTTGGCGATCTTTGCGGCCCTTTCGTGATGGATATACTTTCCTTCATACAGGATGCCGCCATCGCTCACCTCGCCATCTTCGGTCTTCAAGAGGCCGGAAATGGCCTTGAGGGTCGTGCTTTTGCCAGCGCCATTGGCCCCAAGCAGCGCAACGATGCCCCCTCGGGGCACCTCGATGGAGACCCCTTTGAGCACCAGGATGACCTCATGGTACTTGACCTCGATATTATTAATCTTCAGTATTGCCTCTGCGTTCTCCAAGACCCTACCTCCATGGGTGATGTTTCCGGTTGCCTACCATCCTAACCACTTGGTTTCCCACAATTCAGGCCACCGTTTCTTGAGATCCACATTTTCCACCACCTGGAATTTTCCTCCCTTCCATTCCTGTACAATACACCCGGTGGCCGGCCTGTGGTCGGTTGCCGTAAAGCTGATCGGGGCAGCGCCGAGCCCGATGTCAAAATTTCTGAGGGTTTCAAACCCCTCCTTCATAATGGCAGGGCCGGACCCTATCGCCGTAATATCGACCCCCTTCTTATCAGCCCGTTTCAGGGCCTCCCAGGTAATCAGGGCGTCTCCCCAGGCCTGGATGGTCCGGTTGAGACGTTTTCCCAGGGGTACGCCCGGGCTGTATGTCTCGGCTGAAGAAACCACCAGATCCATATTTTTCACGTTTTCTCCAAAAAAGGCACACGGCGTGGCGCCCATGACCCCTTCTGCCGCCTCTCCGGCCAGGCGGGGCAGGTTTTCGTCAAACCCCCAGTTATTGATGATCCAGGCCGCGCCGAGCCCGAGGGCATAAGCATCCCGTACCGTAGCCGCCACCGACATGGTGGTATTTCCGTGCCAGAGGAGATCCGGCTTGAAATCCTTCAGGCCCATGACCTGGCTCTTGGTATCCAGGGCAAAGAGCGAAATGTCCTGGTCCGGGCCAATTTCAAAACCCAGGAGCGTCGCCTGGTCCTTTATGGCCTTGATCGGCGCCGAGCAGTAGGGAGAGGCGAACATGTAACAGCAGGCAAATCTCGGCTTTCTCTTGCCGAAATCCGGATGGTTACTCCATTTTTTGTCAAACCAGGCTGTAATGGCGGCCCTGGCATTGGTGGAATAGTCGGATGAAAAGAAGAGGTTATAGGGTGTCTTTGCAGGGTTAGTTAAATGCGCCGAATAGGATGCAGACACATAAGGAATCTGGTCTTTGTTGACCGTGGGAGAGAGGGCCTCGGTATCCCCGGTCCCCCATCCCATAATGGCAACGTTTCCAATCCGTTTCAACATCTTATACTTAGTGATGGCCTCTGGAATCCGATACCCGTAATCAAACCACGTATACTTGATCTCCTTGCCGTTGACGCCCCCCTGAGAATTAATGTATTTATAGGCGTCCGACATGCCGATGGCATAATCCTTTCCCACGTCCGAGGTAGCCCCGGTCGTATCCATAATCCCGCCGATCTTGATCTGTTTGGCCGCAGCGATCGTCGAGAATCCTGCCAGGAAAACCACACCCAGCAACACTACCAACACCTTCAGACAAATGCTTTTCTTCATAGGTCTTACCCCCTTCGCTAATGTGAAAACATCCTGTTAACCTCTGTCGCCGAATGAAACGATTAAGTGTTTTCACCTCCTTTCGAGTCTTGGTTGAGTTGTCAAAACGTCGATCAGCCATGCCATGGTGGATATCGGATGTTTTCGAGCTCCGTTTCAAACAGAACCCAAATCCCTCCGTACTAATATGAAAACGGCCATAGGTTAAAGTAGTTCTTTGCCTGCCACCAGCGGTAGGCCAGCCCGTTGGGCTCGTAGATGAGAAAGGCGCAGATGGCCAGCCCGAATGCCATATCCTTGATATAGGCAAAATCCATAAGAATCTGGGGGTAAAAATCGGACAATGGAATAACCGACATCTGGAGCAATTCCATAACCACCACCATAAAGATGGACCCGAAGATGGCCCCCTGGATCGAACCGACCCCGCCGATCAGGATCACGCCCACCAGCCAGAGGGACAAAAACCACTGGAAATGTTCAGGGCTCAGGGCCGCGGTGTTGCAAACCCAGAAGGCCCCGGCAATGCCTGCCATGAACCCGGCCACAAAGAAGGATAGGAGCTTGTACCAGACGATATTGATGCCCAGGGTCTCGGCCGCGATATCATTGTCCCGGATGGCCACCCAGGCGCGACCCGCCTTGGAGCGGAGCAGGTTGGCCAGGACGATCACCATCAACGTCAGCAAAACCGCCATGAGATAATAGACGCTCCGTTCATTATCAACGACCCAAGGTCCTATCTTGATGGTGCCGGGGGGGAGGGAAAAGGCCTGGCCCCTGCCGCCGATCTGGCTGACATACTGGGTCAGGATGAAGTCCACGGTAATGAACTGGGCCGCCATGGTGGTCAGAATAAGGTAGAAGCCTTTGACCTTTACAGAAGGGAGGCCGAAGAGGACGCTCCACAGCCCCGCGACAACCCCGGCAACAACGATGCTGACCGGATAGGCAAGTCCCGAGTCAAGAAGGGACTGGGGCCAGGGGAACTGCAGGATCATCATGGTGCTGGTGTAGGCCCCCACCGCAATAAATGCGGCATGGCCCAGGGTGAGAAGACCGGAATACCCGATGAGGAGTTGGACCCCCAGGGCGCCCATGGCGGTATATCCGACCATGGTCCCCACACTCATCCAGTATTCACCGGCAAACAGCGGAATGCCGACAAAGACCACAAGCAGGAGCAACAACATTTTTCCCTTGACAAATCGAGTCTGCCACCACCCCTGATCCTCAGCATAATCCTGGTGGTAATCCCCACATGGCAACCATACACTGGACATAGGCCAAACCTCGCTTAAGTGATCTAAAATGCCTAAAGTGAGCTAAAGTTTAAATTTGGATTTTTTATTTCCACAACTTTAGTCACTTCAAACTTCACACTTCAAACTGCCATTTCAAGAGAGTTAAAGTGCCTAAAGTTTAAGCGCAGTGCCATTGTTTGGACTACGCCGACTGCCTACACGCGCTCGATCCGCTCCCAGCCCCAGAGGCCGTACGGCTTGAACAGGAGGAACACCGCCATAAAGGCAAAGGGGACGATCTCCTTGACGCCGCCAGGGAAATATTGGTCGAGATAGGTCCCTGCAAAATTCTGGAGCAGGCCGATGAGGATGCCTCCGACAATAGCGCCCGGCACGGAGTTGAGCCCGCCCAGGACCACGGCGGGCAACACCAGCAACCCCAGATAACCGACAGAGACATTGATGCCGTTGATGTTTCCGAGCAGGGCCCCGCCCACGCCCGCGCTCATGAATGCAATGGCCCATGCCGCGGCATACACAAACCGGGCGCTTACCCCCAGGGAAAGTGCGGCCGTTTCATCATCGGCCGTGGCCTGCATGGAAAGGCCCCATCGGGTGTACTTGAAAAAGCAGACAAAGACGATCAAGAGGACAATCGACAGGATAAAAGACCAGAGATAGACCGGGGATATCTGGAGGAATCCGACCGCGATCGGATGAATGCTGAAAACAGGAGGATCAAAAACCCGGGTATCGTTTTGCCATATATATCCTACAAGGCCTTTTAAGAAAAAAGAAAGCCCAACCGTCACCATGATGACAGCCAGAATCGGCTCGCCGATGAGTTTGTCCAAGAAGATACGTTCCGTCAGGATACCTAAGACAATCCCCACCATCAGGGTCAACAACACAGCAGGGACAAAGGGAATGCCGATGCTGTGAAAGGTATAGCTCACATAGGCCCCGATTATGGTCAACTCGCCCATGGCCAGGTTGAGGACGCCCGAGCACTTGTAGATAAGGACCCAACCTAATGCCACCAAGGCATAGATGCCCCCCACCATGATGCCTGTCGTCAACGTCATAAAAAAGAGCTCCATTCTCAACTTCCTCCCTGTTTAATTTCCCTACTCCCTGCTCTTCGCGGCCTACTCTTTTACCTTCTGGATATGCAGATCGGTCTTGATCCGCTGCTCTCTTCCATCCTCATAAGTGATCTTCGTGTCCATATGAATGGTGTCATCATCCGAATAGAGTCCGTTTACGATATTTTTATACCGATTTTCCACAAAGGCCCGTTTCAATTTGGACGTCCGTGTCAACTCTTCATCATCGGCATCGAATACCTTGTAAAGGTTGACGAATTTCCGGATCTTGGCAGGTGCAGGCAGGTCCCTGTTGGCCTCTTCAATCTGTTTCTGGACGAGGTCGTAGACCTCCGGTTTCTGGGAGAGCTCCGGATAGCTGGTATAGTTGAGCTTCTTATCATCCGCCCATTTCCCCACCACGGCATAATCAATGCACATGACAGCCGTTATATATTCCCTCTTGTCGCCGATGGCCCAGGCCTCCCCAATAAAGGGGCTGAATTTCAGGCGCGTTTCAAGGTATTGGGGCGAGAACGGCCTGCCGTCGGAAAGGGTCATCACGTCCTTGGACCGGTCAAATACCACCAGGTGCCCGTCTTCATCGATAAACCCCCTGTCCCCGGAATAGAGCCACCCATCCACAAGGGTCTTCTTTGTAGCCTCCTCGTTTTTGTAATAGCCGATAAATACGGAGGGACTCTTGGATATGATCTCCCCTTCTTCAGTGATCCGGACCTCCGTTTCAGGGATCGGGGTCCCTACGGTATCGAACTTGACATCCCCGTCCCTGTGCACAATGGATATGCCCGCGATCTCGGTCTGGCCGTAGATCTGTTTCAGGTTGACGCCGAGGGCGTGAAAAAACCGGAAATGGTCCGGTCCCATGGCCGCCCCCCCGGTGTAGCAGTGTCTCAGTCGCGACAGGCCCAGATGGTCCTTCAACTTCTTCTGCATGGTGATGGAGGCGATCCAGTTCAAAAATTTAACGCCCAGGGGTACCGGCTTTTTGTCAAATTTGAGGTTGGCGGCCTTATATCCGGCGTTGGTGGCGAATTCGTACACCTTTCTCTTGATCCAGGTGGAATCGATATACTTGACCTGGACCTGACGCGTCATCCCCTCGTACAGCCTGGGCGGCGCAAACATCACATGGGGGCCGATCTCTCGAATGTTTTCCTGGGCGGTCGTAGGTTCTTCCGGGAAATTGAGGGTGTACCCTATCTGGAGACCGCACGATATGGACATCATCTGCTCGCCGATCCAGGCAAAGGGGAGATAGGAGACGAAATCGTCGGTGTCGTAACAGGGATCAACGGCCATGAGATTTCTTCCCATGGTCAGCATGTTCCAGTGGGTCAGGAGTGCCCCTTTGGGCAGGGCCGTGGTCCCGGATGTATAAAAGAGGAGACAGACATCGTCGCCCGTCCCTTCATTGACCATTTTTTCAAAGAGGTCCGGATCTTTCTGATCCATGGCCTTTCCCAGTTCCTGGACCCTTTTGATGCTGATGAGGTATTCCTGGTGGTAGTTTCTCATCCCCTTGGGATCATCCCAGACGATGGTTTGGAGCTTGGGGCAATCATCCTTGATCAACAGGGCCTTGTCCACCTCTTCCTGGGTCTCGCCCACAAAGAACTTGGAATCGGAATGGTCAATAATATATTTGACCTCCTCCATCATACAGTCCTGAAACAACCACACGGCAACGCCGCCCGCGCAGATGGCGGCCATCTCTGACCAGAGGCCCTCGGGGCGATTATCACCGATCATTGCCACCTTGTCGCCCCGTTTCAAACCAAGGCTGACCATGCCGAGGGAGAGATATTTCACATTGTCGTAATAGTCCTGCCAGGTAAAGGGCATCCAGATGCCGAACTCCTTCTCCCGCATGGCGACCTTGCTGTTGCCGTACTTTTTACACTGGCTGACAAAAAGCCGGGGGATCGTGAGGTCTTTGGTGATTTCAATCCCGTTTCCACCCATCGTCTTCATTACCTCCTTGTGGAATACAAATCCTCTTCACCCAGATAGGCCTTTACTACCTCGGGATTCGCCTGGACCTCCTCAGGTGGACCGTCCATAATCTGGTTGCCGAAATTGAGCACATTGACACGATCGGAGATATCCATGACCACGCCCATGTCGTGCTCGACCAGGACGCAGGTGACCTTCCAGCGCTCCTCTTCATTGATGTCGAGGATAAAGCGGGCCATATCCTCCACCTCTTCCAGGTTCAACCCGGCCAGCGGCTCGTCCAGCAGCAGCAGTTCCGGATTAAGGGCCAATGCCCTCCCCAGTTCCACCCGCTTCTGGAGCCCGTAGGGAAGCATGTGGGCAGGCTTGTCCCGAATGCTCTCTATCTCAAGGAGATCGATGATCTCCTCCTCAATAAACTGCCTGGAGGCGATCTCTTCCTTCCTGGTCTTGCCGACATATACGGAACCGCTCAAAATGCCGCTCTTAAGGTGGATATGCCGTCCCAAGCGGATATTGTCGAGGACCGACATCCCGCCGAAAAGCTCCAGTTTCTGAAACGTACGTGAAATGCCCCGCTCGGCCCTATGATGGGGCCTCAGATGGGTGACTCGCTCGCCCTTGAAATAGATCTCTCCCTTCTGGGGTTTATACAGCCCGTTGATGCAATTCATCATGACGGTCTTTCCAGCCCCGTTGGGACCGATGATCGAATGAATCTCTCCCTTTCTGACATTCAGGTTTACCCCGGCCAGGGCGGCCACCCTGCCAAAATACATGTGGACATCTTCAAGCTTCAGAATGGTCTCGCCTTCTTTGAGTCCCCCCCCCTGAACCATATTACGGGCCTCCATTTTGCAGTTAGGATTTTGTTTCACTCGGCTGTTACAAAAAAGAATTGGCCACGCTATCGTCACTGGTCAGCAACGCTCATCGGGCTCGGCTGTTCACCGCAGTAGATGCGACATGCGCCATTAAGGACATGGCGCCTTGTTGATCATTCGGATTTCTGCAATCTCCACGGTTTCGTCCGCTCATGGGTTTGCGCAGTTCATCAGATATTTGAACCGCTGCTTGTCGGCAGCGTCTCATCGATTATGGATCGGGCCATGAAAAAAATCGGTTCTGCCTTCGTTCGGTCTAAACAGATATAGGATCTTAAATAATATTTCACGTATGCAGTGTATCTTATGCCTCAATGGAAACGGCAGCGATGATGACGTGTTTCACGTAAGCGGATTTAGAAACGACCGGTTGCCTATTTTCATGGTATTTGATTTGAGACTCTTTATTCAAAGCCAGTATCTGAGATAGGAATCTTTTATGCCTTAACTCAAATGTCTTATATTTCTTTACAAAACGGACAATGGGCTCCGAAATGCGATTACACAATTAATCGGTCGTTCTCCTTTTGTCAACAAAATTTATCAAAAAATAGTCCTCCTATTCCATTCCGGAGCCGATGCCTGCGGGCTTCACGGGGAAAAGGTCGGCCTCATCTCCGGAATAAGTTTTTTCCGGCACTGCCCCAGAAAATATTCATCCGTCATGCCAGCAATAAAATCGCGTACGATCGCTGCGGACGCTGTTTGCTCTATATATTGTTGAGACATCCCCGATAGAAAACCCTTGAAGATGTCTGAGTTAAAATTGCTCATTTCAAGGTCCTCGAGATATTTTTGAAACAGCAGTTCAAACATGAGATATATCTTGTCTGTCTGTGCCTTGACCCTGGGATCCTTATAGATAAATTCTTCATTGAAACGCTTCAATTTCTTCAACGCCGATCCCACATCGCCACTGAAGCTTAAATACGGCTTATCCAGACTGTTTGCAATAAGATCCTCCACAAGGGTATAGACGATCGTTCCATTGGTGTCTCCCATAACCTGCCGGCAATCGTCCGGGATATCCCGACGTTTGATTAAGCCGAGTCTAATGGCATCTTCGATGTCCCGTCCGATATAGCTGATGGTATCGGCCATCCTGACCACGCACCCCTCCAATGTCATGGGCCGGAGATCGATGGAGGGGTCTTGCGCCTTTTGCCTCATTTCCTCGGTCAGGGTATCAAATGACTTTTCTCTTTTGGGTTCGAGAAGCTGGGAGTGAATCTCCCCATCGTGACAAAGAATCCCGTCCAGGACCTGCAATGTCAGGTTCCACCCCTTCCCCTTCCTCTCGATCTTCTGCAGGAAGCGGACGCCCTGGATATTATGAAGAAATCGGCCGATATGGTGGGATTGACACAGTCTGGAGAGAAATTTCTCCCCATCATGGCCAAACGGCGTGTGCCCGATATCGTGTCCAAGGGCCATCGCCTCGATCAGGTCTTCATTCAGACGGAGAAGACGCCCGGCTGTCCTTGCGATTTTGGACACGAGCTGTACGTGAAGGACCCTGTGGGTAATGTGATCGTTCTTGATGAGATAAAAGACCTGGGTCTTGTCGATATAACGGGAATAGGCCAACGAATGGAGTATCCGATCAGAATCGACTGAGAAACTCTGTCTGTGTCCCTGGTCGATGTCAGGATCGTTCCTTTTCCTCACGGCGTCCCGGCTGAGACAGGCCCATGGAGAGAACCTCTCCCCCTCGGCCTCGTCCAGATCTTTTCTGACGTCAAGGAGTCGGCTGCTGTAGATCACTTGCCTGGTTCCTCCTTGATCCCGGATTTGGCGTAGACCTTTTTGAACTCGTTCCAGACGTTTTTTCCCCTCTCTGAAATCACGCCACGGGCCGTGTCAGCGACCCTTCGAGACTGGCTTTCGAGATCATCATCCCCGGGGGGTGAGACGCCCTCCTTTTTGTATTTCCAGCGCAGTATGGAGCGAGCGATGCGTGCCTCAGCATCTTCGGCCAGCCGTCTGATACTTTTTCTGGTGTTTTCATCCATGACAACGCCTCTCAATTATGTATTGACGATTGATGATTGTCGATTGAAAACCCTGCAAGCCATCTACGGTTTCCAAATCCCACAGCAGGTTCCCTGTTTCCCCCTGCTACAGGGCAGGCAAGGTCATGAACCCATGAACCTTTGAAACGCCTTGAACGGTTCCCCATTTTTTTCTTGCAAATCAAAACTGCCGGTGTTATATGTTACGGCTTATGAATTTTTGAGCCTCATCAGCGAATCCGAGGCTCTTTAGGCCCGGGCGTGTTCATTGGCCGATCCTGACCGGGCGCCTGCACGTATTCACTCTGAAAGTGGCGTTTTTCAGGTTTTGCGTTCTCCATCAATAACAGAAACAAGCCCCTGTTATTGCCGAACGATGGACCTGGCAACGCTATTAAAAGCCTTTAAACGGGCCCATGGCCCATGCTGGCGGCTCTTGTCGGAGGATACCAGATCGGGTGGATGATTTCAAGGGTCAATGAACCAAAAAACACAGGTTTGGACTTTTGCCAGGTGCTCTGCCGCCTTATGGGTATGAGAGTCTCCGAACCGAGGAAAAACCGGCATCGAGATCTGAATCGATCTCACTATCTAAGGAGGATTGAATGGCAGCAATTATCAACATGAAGCAACTTCTGGAATCAGGTGTCCATTTTGGTCACCAGACAAGGCGCTGGAATCCCAAAATGAAGCCATACATTTTCGGGGCGCGAAACGGGATCCACATCATTGACCTTCAGAAAACGGTCAGACTTATTAAAATCGCTTATGATTTCATTGTCAGGACAGTCTCTGAAGGATACCCCGTCCTTTTTGTCGGAACCAAAAAACAGGCACATGAATCTGTTGTGGAGGAGAGTGAACGTTGCGGCATGTTCTATGTGGTCAACCGATGGCTGGGGGGCACCCTCACCAATTTCCAGACGATCAAGAAAAGCATCTCTCGCCTTAAAGAACTCGAACGGATGAAAGAAGATGGCTCCATCAACCGCTATACGAAAAAAGAAATCCTCAAGATGAACAAGGAGTTGGAAAAACTGGAAAAGAATCTCGGGGGGATCAAAAATATGGATGAACTGCCGGGGGCATTGTTCATTGTCGATCCCAAAAGAGAAAAAATTGCCGTCAAAGAGGCCAAAAAACTTGGCATCCCTGTTGTTGCGATCGCCGACTCCAATTGTGATCCGGATGAAATCGATTTCCTTATACCGGGGAATGACGATGCCATACGGGCCATCAGGCTCATCTGCTCCAAGATTGCAGACGCCTGCATCGAAGGACACAATCTTGCGGAGCAGCGGTTAAGAGAAGAAGATGCGTTAAGAAAAGAACAGGAGACCGCTGAAGCTGACGCCGCTGAAACCCCTCGAGTTGCTGAGGGGGAAGAAGGGGGACCTGAAATTATTATCCTTCCAAAAGCCGACGTTTCTGAAACGCGCGAAGCGACGGACGACCAACACGTCCTGTCTGTGTAAGGATGAGCGGGCCTATTGACCATCGCGCATCAAAGAATACAAAACATCCATCAAGTGGGGGTATAAATTGACGATATCGACTTCAACGATCAAAGAGCTGAGAGAAAAAACCGGCGTTGGAATAATGGATTGCAAGACAGCACTTTCGGAATGTAATGGGGATATTGACAAGGCCATCGATTATCTGAGAAAAAAGGGTATCGCAACGGCCAAAAAGCGAGGGGGACGGGTCACCTCCCAGGGTCAGGTGCAGTCCTATATCCATGCAGGGGGAAAAATCGGGGTCCTGGTGGAGGCGAATTGTGAAACAGACTTCACGGGCAAGACGGAAGATTTCACAGACTTCGTAAAGGACATCGCAATTCAGGTTGCCGCGACCAGCCCGGTCGCTATCGATCGCGAAAGCGTACCTGCCGATCTTCTGGAAAGGGAGAAAGAAATTTATGCATCCCAGGCCAAGGCATCGGGAAAACCTGAAAAAGTCTTAGACAAAATCGTGGAAGGGAAACTTACCAAGTTTTATTCCGAGGCATGCCTCCTGGAACAGCCTTTTGTAAAGAACCCTGACATCACGGTTCAGGACCTGTTAAACGGATTGATCGCCAAGACAGGAGAAAACATCGTCATCAGACGGTTTGTCCGATTTCAGTTAGGTGAATCCGAGGGTTGATCGTTTCCGTGTCGAGCCATGCCCGCCCGTTAGCGTCGCCTTTTTTGATGTTACCGGGGCTCAATTTCTGAATTCGCACCGCCGGTCTACCCGGGTTGCACAGGTATCCATGCAAAGCCACCCCAACGAAACAATAGAAAAGGGTTTCACGGGGAAGGAAGAGCCACGCATTAAAAGTCCAGCAAAAGTTTTTTCAAGAAAATCTCCATGTCTCTGTGTCTCCGTGTGAGACCTTTTTCGTTCCGGCTTGTCCGGATAAGGAGCAGTGCCATGAAGGACGAAATCCTTTCCGAAATGCGTCAGAAAATGAACAAGACTGCGGAGGCCCTTGAAAGGGATTTCAGAAGAATCCGGACAGGGCGGGCCTCTACCGCCCTTTTAGAAGGGATCAAGGTCGACTGCTATGACACTCAGATGCCCTTGGAACAGGTGGCATCCATCGCTGTCCCGGAGAGCCGGCTTATCAGCATTCAACCCTGGGACCTGTCCATTATCGGAGATATCGAAAAGGCCATCCTGAAATCCGAGCTGGGGCTCACCCCTGCAAATGACGGCAAGATCATCCGGATCTCGATCCCGCCGCTGACTGAGGAAAGAAGAAAGGAGTTGGCAAGACTGGCAAAGAAGATGGCCGAGGAGAACCGTATCTCGATACGTAATCTCAGACGGGAAGCCAACGAAATGTTTAAGGAACTGAAAACCGAAAAAGAAATTTCGGAAGATGAGTTCTTCAAGTCTCAGGACGACGTACAGAAGATAACAGACGAGTTCATTAAAAAAATCGATGAGATAACCTCCCGCAAGGAAAAGGAGATCATAGAATTCTGATCTTCCGCCTCTCTCTTCTTTACACAATGTCCTGACCGGCGCTTTTAGACGAAACACCATGACATCCATTGATTCCAGACGATTGCCTGATCATGTAGCCATTATTATGGACGGCAATGGCCGGTGGGCCAAAAAGAAAGGTCTCAGCCGCATCCTGGGACACCAGCAGGGCGCCGACGCTGTCAGAGAAATCGTGACGCTGAGCCGTGAAATAGGGATCCGCTGGCTCACCCTCTATGCCTTTTCCGAAGAAAACTGGAAGAGACCTGCACACGAAGTCCAGGCGCTCATGAGACTCCTCAACCGATTCCTAAAGAACGAACTGGGAGAGATGCAGAAAAACGGAATCAGGCTCAAAACCATCGGCAGGACCTCAAGGCTTCCGAAACGCACCAGAGATATCCTTCTAGACACCATGGAAAAGACCTCCTCCAACAGCCGGATGACCTTGACCTTGGCCCTCAGCTACGGGGGGAGGCAGGAGATCCTGGATGCCATCCTGAAGATTGTAGCGCGGGTGCAACAGGGTGAAATGGCTGCGGATGAGGTAACCGAGCAGGTGGTCTCGGATGCCCTCTATACATCAGGGATGCCGGACCCTGATCTGCTGATCCGGACCAGCGGTGAATACCGAATCAGCAACTTTCTTCTGTGGCAGATTTCATACAGCGAGATTTTTATCACCCCTACCCTGTGGCCCGATTTCGGCAAGAACGAGTACCTGGCTGCGATCCGGGACTATCAGAAGCGGGACAGGCGGTTCGGGGGCATAGGTACGGGGGGCAGAAGTTAAGAAGCCAAAGGAGGCTCCGGGTTAAGAGCAACACCGGTGAAGGACTATGCATCTGAAAAGATGGCTGACAGCCATAATCGCCGTACCCATCCTGATCTTTCTGATAGGCCCCGGACCCAGATGGTTGTTCTATTCGGTCATCTGTGCCGCCTCCCTGGCAGGTCTTATGGAATATTATGCTGTGACCTCTGCACGCCTCCCAAAACCTGTCCTATGGCTCACCGGTCTTTTGACGTTTCTCCTGTTCGCTGCCATATACCTTCGCCAGATCATGTTTGTGCCGGCCATTATTCTGTTATGGGCACTCGTACCGATGACATCGTTCATGGTAGCGGGTCCCCAAAGACTCGCGGCTGATGATCTTGGCAAGGCCCTGTTCGGCCCCGTTTATGCGGCGCTCCCGCTTGCGCTGCTCATACTCATCGACATGCGGCCGAAGGGACCGATCTGGATATTTTTCCTGCTGATCGTTGTCTTTGCCGGCGATACGGGCGCCTTCTATTTCGGCAGACTCCTGGGAAGGCATAAACTGTATGAAGCCGTCAGCCCGAACAAGACCTGGGAGGGGGCCATTGGCGGGCTGGTCGCCAGCATCATGGCCGCATCCCTCTTCTTTCGTCTGATCGGTCCCTGCACCCTTGATCTGAAGGTGCTGATCCTTGTGGTGATCCTGTCCATAGCAGGCCAGGTCGGCGATCTGTGCGAATCGATGTTGAAGCGAAACCATGGCGTAAAGGACTCAGGTCGTCTTCTCCCCGGACACGGGGGCATACTCGACAGAATAGACGGCCTTCTCTTTGCCATCCCCGTTCTTTATGTCTATCTTTGTCTTGACCTTGGGTTGCCATAGTTGAAGATGAATAAACATCACCGTTACTCACGATTCATTTTGACTGGAGCATAGGTATGAAGAATATCTCCCTCTTAGGCGCCACCGGGTCCATCGGCGTCTGCGTCCTTGAGGTAGCCAGGACCCACCCCGAGGAATACAAAATCGTGGCCCTTTCAGCCGGCAGGAACGGGGATCTCCTCTTGGCCCAGATAGAAGCCTTCCGTCCCGCAGCCGTGGCTGTATTAAACGAATCCGTCGCGGCCGAGGTACGCTCCCGCCTGCCTGCGGGGAACGCTCCCGAGGTCTTCTTCGGCGTCGAGGGGTTCGTGCGCCTGGCAACCCTTGAAGGCGTGGATACCGTCGTCTCCGCCATGACCGGTGCAGCGGGCCTGGTACCTACCTATGAGGCCATCAAGGCCGGGAAGAATATCGGCCTTGCCAACAAGGAAACCATGGTCATGGCCGGGCCCCTGGTAATGGCGGAAGCGCGAAAGAGGGGCGTAACCATCCTGCCAATCGACAGTGAACACAGCGCAATCCTTCAATCCCTTCAAGGGCACCTGAGAGAAGATCTGAAACGGGTGATCCTGACCGCCTCAGGAGGACCGTTCAGGGACCTTTCCGTTGAGGAAATGCGCCATGTTACGGCCGCCCAGGCCCTCAAGCACCCCAACTGGCACATGGGCCCCAAGATCACCATTGATTCAGCGACCATGATGAATAAGGGTCTCGAGGTCATCGAGGCCAAATGGTTGTTCGATCTGGAAATAGATCAGATAGATATCCTGATACATCCCCAGAGCATCGTGCACTCCATGGTGGAATACAGGGACGGCTCTTTTATCGGCCAAATGGGGATTCCCGATATGACCATTCCGATTTCCTATGCGTTGTCCTATCCACGACATCTCGGCAATGGTCTTCCGCCACTGGATCTGGAAATGATCGGGGACCTCAGTTTCAGGAAACCGGACATGAAACGATTCAGATGCCTGGAACTGGCCTTGAGGGCCGCGACAACAGGGGGAAGCATGCCTGCCGTCTTAAACGGCGCCAATGAAATTGCCGTTGACGCCTTCCTGGAGGGAACGATCGGTTTCCTGGAAATCCCGGATTTGATAGAAAAGACCATGGACGCCCACACCCATTCTTCTGTCGAAACCATTGAAGCGGTTATGTCTGCCGACAAGTGGGCAAGGGACACGGCCAGGGGGCAGCTGAGCAGTTGATTTGTCAAATCCCGCCTAAGGCGGGATTGAGTAGGTTAAGTCTGGAGAACTCCCATGCACTTAGATCAATCCATACACTTTTTTCTATACTACATACTCCCTTTTCTCGTGGTCCTTGGCGTCTTGATATTTTTCCACGAGTTGGGTCATTTTCTGGCTGCCAAATATTTCGGTGTAAAGGTCCTGAAATTCTCCTTGGGTTTCGGCCCGAAACTGGTAGGCAAACAGGTAGGAGAAACAGAGTATCTTATCTCCGCTCTTCCCTTGGGCGGCTATGTGAAGATGTTGGGAGAAAGCCCCGATGAAGAGGACGAACCCCTCTCACCTGAAGACGAAGAAAAATCCTTCAGCAACAAACACGTGGCCAAACGGATCGGTATCGTAGCCGCAGGTCCCATATTCAACCTGCTTCTGGCCCTGGTCATCTTCTGCGGTTTCTATATGGTGGCAGGAGTCCATGTCATGACCCCGGAAATCGGGCAGGTAAGAGAAGATTCGCCAGCCAGCAAGGGGGGTTTGCTGAAAGGGGACATCATCGTGACCGTGGACGGCCAGACCACAGAAAACTGGCCTCAGATCAAAGAAATCATACAGGGAAATACAGGGCAACCCGTTGATGTGAAGGTAAAAAGAGGGGATGGATATGTTACGCTCACGGTGGTGCCGGAAATCTCGGTGACCCAAAACATCTTTGGCGAGGAGATCCGATCGCCCCTGATCGGGATCGTCGCGGCCGGTACATTCGAAAAGGTGAACCTTGGGCCTGTGGGCGCCATCGCGGAAGGGTTCCGAAAGACCTGGGAAATCATTGAGCTGACCTGTTTGACCGTTATAAAGCTTATCCAGAGAGTCATTCCGATGGAGACCGTTGGGGGACCGATCCTTATCGGCCAGATGACCGGCCAACTGGCCCAGGAAAGCTGGATCCATCTGATCCCTTTCACGGCCGTTATCAGCATCAACCTGGGCATCTTGAATCTCCTTCCGGTGCCGGTCCTGGATGGCGGGTTCATTGTTCTGCTCCTGATAGAGCTGATCATGGGAAAGCCGATCCATATCAAGAAGCGTGAGCTTCTCCAGAAAATGGGGATCTTTCTCCTGGTGCTGCTGATGGTGTTCGTCGTCTATAACGACATCAAACGGCTCATAGGATAAACCATGTGTCATTGATGATTGTTGATTGCTGATTGGAAAGATTAAACAAATGACGACCCATGACCCCGTAATTTTTGGCGCCCAACCTGCAACTCGCAACTTTTAACTCGTAACTCCCAACTCGTAACGTGTCACTCTCATATGATCTTGGCCATCAACACGTCTACCGTCCAATTCTCCCTTGCCCTTCTCTCTGAAAGCGGCGGCCTCGTAGCAGAGCACCTGATGTCTGAGGGAAAGGGACATTTCGGGAGCCTGATGCCGACCCTTCACTTTCTGCTTAATTCCTCAGAACGGGAGATCCGTGAGGTAAAATGCATTTCAGTTGCAACCGGCCCGGGAAGCTTTACCGGTCTAAGGATAGGACTCTCTCTTTCAAAAGGATTGTGCCAGGCCCTTCGGGTCCCCATTGTCGGCATATCGACCCTTGAGGCCATGGCGGTTCAAGCCCCATGTGCGGGTCTGCCCGTAGTCCCCATTCTCCATTCGAGGAAAGGCGAGGTCTTTACTGCCCGATTTATCTGGGAAAATGAAAGAGGCCTCAAAAGGACAGGCGAAGATACCTGGGTCCGATTTGATGATGCCCCTCTCCTGTTCCAGGAGCCGTCCCTGTTTGTAGGGAACGATTACCCGACCCAGGGGACACGGCTGAAGGATCTCCTGGGAGAGCGCGCCCTGCTGGCGCCGCTTCACTGCTGGTCTCTGAGGGCCTCTGCCGTCGGATCACTGGCGCTTGAGAGATTCCTTCAGGGTGACCTGGATGATCCCTGTGCCCTCAACCCGGTCTATCTCCGTCCCCCCGATATCCGACCCAATCCAAGTTTGAAGTTACGAGTTTGAAGTGCCGAAGTTAAGAAAAAAATTCCGACTTAAACTTTTTAACTCCACACTTTGTTGCCCTGCCGAAGGGGATTGACAAAGAGGCTCAAAATGATGTAAAGTCTCGAACCGTCAGCCGGTTGATTCGCTTTGCCGAGAAAGCTCATGCACCATCCGCCTGAAACGCCGAATCCCGGGCAAGAAAGGTAAAGGTCCTTAAGTTGTAAATTGGATAATTCACGCATTAACAACACATGGCCGGTGGCTAAGGAAGGGGTCCCCTTTATTGTTGTCAGTAGCGGACTGACTATCCTCCTTGCCTGTCTCGGCCACTTTTTTGTCTCTATGCTCCTTGGGGTCGTTGCTCTTTTCATCATCTTCTTTTTCAGGGACCCTGAACGCAGACACGACCCTGGTGAGGAGGGGGCCGTCCTCACGCCTGCTGACGGCACGATCCTGGAGGTGATCCATCTCAACGGGAAGGACAACCCCATCGGCCGGTCAGCGGTCAAGGTGAGCATCTTCATGTCGATCTTTAATGTCCATGTCAACCGGGTCCCCATCGGCGGAATCATTGAGGCGATCGTCTATCACCCCGGAAAATTCTTTTCCGCAAACCTGGACAAGGCCTCAAACGAAAACGAAAGCAACGTGATCACCTTGAAGACCGGGCATGCTGAAAGAATTGCCTTTGTGCAGATTGCGGGTCTTATTGCAAGGCGAATCGCATGCTGGATCGAAAAGGGAGATCATGTAACCAGGGGACAGCGATTCGGACTTATCAGATTTGGTTCCCGCTTGGAAGTATATCTTCCCGGCGAGAGCAGAATCGCTGTTCAGGTCCGGCAGAAGGTCAAAGCAGGCATAACCGCTATCGGGTATCTGCCATGACGTCGACGCGAAAGAATCGATCCAAGTGGAGCGGGAAAATTGGTACGAAATATGACTCCTTGCCAGATCGGATCCCATCCGGAGATATCGGGGCTTGGCCGGCCCTCTTCTGTCAGAGACGGTTGTGATTGAAAAGGAGTAGTATGAGAATCACCGGCGGCCGGTCAAGGGGAAGGACCCTCTTAGGTCCGAAGGGTCGCCTCATCCGGCCGACCGCTGATCGCGTTCGCGAAGCGGTTTTCAATATACTGGGCCAGGATCTATCGGGGTATCACGTTCTGGATCTCTTTTCAGGCACGGGGAGTCTAGGCCTGGAGGCCCTGAGCAGGGGCGCCATATATGCAGTTTTTATTGATAACCTGGATGAATCCATCGACCTGATAAAAAAAAATGTTGAGCGATGTGGGCAGCGGCGTTCGAGCAGGATCCTCATGAGAGACCTCACGAGAGGAATTCCCTGGCGACATGCCTTCCTGAAAAAAAAATTTGATCTTGTCTTCCTGGATCCGCCTTACTCCAGAGACATCGCGCCGACATTGGTCGCGGAGATCGCTACAGAAGAAAGCCTTTCAGCCATGGCAAGGGTCGTTGTTGAGACAGGCAAAATCAACGACCTGCCAGTCTCTTTTTCAGGACTTTCAAGGGTTCATGCTCGAATCTATGGAGATACAAAGATCAGTATTTATGAATTGACGCGTTGAGAAATACTGGAATGCTGGAATTGGGGAATTGGTATCCGTGAATTCTGCGCCTGCCCCATGAAATGCCTTTTGTGTTCTATTTCATCGGGGTAATCTGTGGATGGGATTGAGGAATTCAGAAATTCAGCCGCCGACTTTAGGCATTTTAGGCACTTCCATCTAACCACTTACCAGGAGTCGAACGAGGAATGGAAATTTGTAGAAAAACCGCCATTTACCCCGGCTTTTTTGACCCTATCACCAACGGGCATCTGAGCATTGTGTCACGGGGTCTCGAAATATTTGACCGCTTGATCATTGCCATCTTGAACAACCCCAAAAAGGAACCCCTTTTTTCCATACACGAAAGGATAGGGATGATCCAGGAGGCCTTGAAAGGCAACCCGAATATTGAGGTAGAGACCTTTGACGGATTATTGGTTGATTATGTGATCCATAAGAAATCAAATATCATCCTGAGAGGACTCCGGGCCCTCTCAGACTTTGAATATGAATTCCAGATGGCACTCATGAACCGGAAATTGAACCGTGATGTCCAGTCTGTATTTCTGATGACCGACTATAAATGGTTCTACATCAGTTCCACCATTATCAAAGAAGCGGCAAGCTTTGGCGGAGACGTGAGCGGTCTCGTTCCGAAATTCGTCAACAACAAACTGAAAGAAAAATTTTTGAAGAGAAAAAATGCTTGACACATCTGTCAGCAGGAGTATATTTCTCTCTAAAAATTTGAGACTTAGGTGGTTTTCACCCTGTGGTACAAATGAGGAGGATCATAAGGTGGCCCTGACCAAAGAAAAGATCATTGACACTATTTATCATCAGGTCGGACTCAGTAAGAGCCAATCCCGGACTGTAGCGGAAGGACTCCTTGAGCTCATTAAAGGGACCTTGGAGAAGGGGGAAAACCTCCTGATCAGCGGTTTCGGCAAACTTGTTGTTAAAGAAAAATCCGCACGGCGGGGGAGAAATCCTCAAACCACTGAAGATCTCCAGCTACGGGCAAGGCGGGTCGTCGTATTCAAGACCTCCGGCGTTCTTCGCGACAAGATAAACAAATGACAGGTGCGGAGAACCCGCTTCGGGGGCAACCGGCACAAAGCACCTACCTGAGCACCTCCAGTATCTTGTGCAGTTCTCCCTTTATCTCTTCGAAAAAAGGGTGCCCAAGGTTTGGCGGCTCGTTCTTTTCCTTTTTGAGGCGTAACTTGGCGCCCTCAAGGGTCATTCGTTCCTCATAGAGGAGTCTCTTGATCTCAAGAAGGGTCTCTAGATCTTTTCTTTGGTAGGTCCTCTGCCTGGAATCGGCCCTCCGGGGTCTCAATTGGGGGAATTCGTTTTCCCAATATCTCAATACATAAGGTTCCACGCCCACGATGCGGCTGGCCTCCCCGATACGAAAGTATCGCCTGTCATCAGGAATCTGGACCATTTTTCAGCCCTCCCTCAATCTGCCTCCGGTCTCTTCTCTGATCTTTTCAACAATCGCCCAGTGCAAACGGTTGATCCGTTCGCCCTCAAGGGTCTCGTGCGCAGATCTGTAAGATATCCTAAATGCTATGGCCTTCTCCGAAGGATCGATCTTCTCTCCTTCGTAAAGATCGAATATACGAACCGACTCCAGCAGATCGCCCCCCTCTCTTCGAATAATCTCTATGAGTCTGGCGCTCTCTATCCGCCGCTCTACCAAAAGCGAGAGATCTCTGAAGACAGCGGGAAATCTGGGAAAGGGCCGAAATTTGTTTGTTCCGGACCGCAGCGTCAGGATCGGCTTGACATCCAGTTCGAAAAGATAGGCATCTTCATCTTTTAGACCGTATGCCCCCATCACACTCAAAGCGACCTTTCCCAACTGCCCGATGCGTCTGTCTGAGCAATAAATCCCTGCTAAAACCTCATTATCGTATCCTGGCGCGTCTTGCTCCCTTTTGAAACGAATCTCATGGAGACCGATCCCCTTCAAAATGGCCTCCACCGCTCCCTTCAGGTCATAGTAATCGCAATCTCTCTCATCATGATACCACAATTTCTCCTGGTACGGTCCGATCATTACCCCCGCTATAAAGATCATCTCTGAAGGGAGTTGATCCTCGCCGTTTTGAACAAATGTCTTGCCCCATTCGAAGAGTCTCAAGCCTTTCTGGTCATGCACCATGTTGGTCTTCACCGCACCCATGAGCCCTGGGATGAGCGATGTTCGCAACACCGACTGATCGACCGTCAGCGGGTTCAAGAGGGGGACAAAGGACCTTAGCGGGCTGCCCCTTTCTGCGCCAAGTATATCCGCAGATTCAGGGGCGATAAAGCTGTAGGTAATGATTTCGGCAAAACCGAGGCCTGTCATGATCGATCTTATCTGATCCCGAAGAAAGAGTTCCGGCGAGTCCCCCTCCTCCGACGGCCTGATGCTGGGGTAGGTGAGAGGTATCTGGTCGAAGCCGTAGCATCTCGCCACCTCTTCTATCAGATCCACTTCCCTGGTGACATCCACCCGGAATGACGGCGGTTGGACGACCAGTTCATTTTCATTCACATCACGGACCTCCATCTCGAGTGCTTCGAAATAGCCTTTCATAGCCGCCCGTGACAGGGAGGTGCCCAGAATGCGGTTGACATGGTCTGTCCGGAGTTGAATGAGGGGAGGATCCCAGGGTTTGGGGTAATTGTCCACGAGGCCTTTCGCAATGGTTCCCCCTGACAATCGGCACATGAGAGAGAGCGCCCGCCTCAGAGCAGATCCAACGCCCCCGATATCGGCCCCTCTTTCAAAACGATAGGAGGCCTCTGTGGAAAGCCCCATGCGCTTGGAGCCCCTTCGAATGGTTACGGGATCAAAAAAGGCGCTTTCTATCAGGATATTCTCCGTATTGGCAAAGATCTCGGAATTGAGCCCTCCCATAATCCCGGCCAGTGCCACGGCCCGCTCTCCATCACAGATCATAAGGTTTTCACGACTCATGGTGCGGGTCTGCCCGTCCAACGTCGTAAAGGCCTCCCCCTCTTCCGCTCTCCTGACCACAATCCTGTTCTCTCTTAGACGATCATAGTCAAAGGCATGGAGCGGCTGTCCCATCTCCAACATCACATAATTGGTCACATCCACCAGGTTGCTGATGCTCCGGACCTCGGACTGATGCAACCGGTATCTCATCCAGAAGGGGGATGGACCCGGTTTTACGCCCCGAATCATGCCTGCGGCGTAACGGGGACACCCGTCAGGGTCCAGAATTGTGACGCTCGTGAGTCCTTCAATCGAGGGCCCACCCTCATTCATCCGAATATCAGGCATCTTGACGGCCTTTCCGGTAGCCGCCGCAATCTCCCTCGCTATACCCAATACATTGGCGCAATCAGGCCGGTTCGGCGTGATGGCTATATCAAAGACCCAGTCAGGAAACCGGAGGGCCGAGGAAAATTTAGTGCCAGGAATCAGGTCCGGACCAAGAATCATGATGCCGGCATGGTCATCCGTAAGACCCATTTCATCTTCGGCCAGGAGCATCCCTGTTGACAGCTCCTCCCTGATTCGGGTTTCCTCTATCAGCTTGCCGTCCGGGAGTCTGCCACCGGGGAGAACCAGCGGCGCTAACGCGCTTTCGACAACATTGGGTGCGCCGCAGACGACATCGACCCTTTCCCGGCCGGCATCTACGGTGCAGACGGAGAGACGCTCCGAACGGGGATGGGGCTTCACACGCACGATCCGTCCCACAATAATATCATCGAGGGATTGACCGATCGGCTCCATCCCTTCCACTTCCAGGCCCGTCATGGTCAGGAGGTGGGCCAGATCATCGGGCGACATCTCGATATCGACGTATTCGCTTATCCAGTTCAGACTTACTTTCATATATTCTTGTGTAATTGAGGAATTGCGAATTCAGGGATTCAGGAATTAAAACCAGTTCTCATCCATTCATTCCTCAATCCCTTAATCCCTAAATTCCTAAATTCATCTAAAATTGTCTCAAAAACCGCATATCGTTTTTGAAAAAGAGCTGAATGTCATCGATCCCGAATTTGAGCATGGCAATCCTCTCGATCCCCATCCCGAATGCAAAACCGGAGTAGAGATCCGGGTCGTAATCCACGAATCGGTACACCTCAGGATCAACCATCCCGGATCCCAATATCTCCAGCCAGCCTGTGTGGGAACAGGTCCTGCACCCGGCTCCTTTGCACATAACGCAGCGGATATCCACCTCAGCGCTCGGCTCTGTAAAGGGGAAAAAGCTGGGTCTGAAACGAAGGCTGGTATCGCTGCCGAACATCTGGTGGACAAAACTCGTAAGGGTCCCCTTCAGATCGCCAAAGGTAACCCCTTTGTCCACCAGGAGGCCTTCCACCTGATGGAACATGGGGGTATGTGTCACGTCTGAATCGCGTCGATAGACCTTGCCGGGGGCAATAATGCTGACAGGCGGCTTGTGGGATTCCATCACGCGGACCTGCATGGGCGAGGTGTGGGTTCGCAGGACGACATTGTCAGAAATGTAAAAGGTATCCTGCATATCCCGGGCAGGATGGTCTTTGGGTATGTTGAGCGCCTCGAAATTGTAATAGTCCAGCTCTACATTGGGTCCTTTCACCACCCTGAATCCCATTCTCGAAAAGATCCTGCAGACATCTTGTATGACTGACGTGATGGGGTGATGGTGTCCACGAAGAGGCTCTCTTCCCGGCAGGGTCAGGTCCATAAAACCGGCCCCGCTTCCCTTTCTGGAACCCAGAAGCTCCTTTGCCTGCTGAAAGCGTTCTGAGAGACTTTTTTTGATAAGGTTTGCTAACTTCCCGATCTCAGGACGTTCTTCGGCCGTCAGGCTGCCGACACCCTTCATGAACGACGTAAGCTGACCCTTTTTGCCTAAATATTTGATCCGGAATTGCTCGAGCGCCGGGAGATCCGTAATCGCGTCAATTTCCTTCAGGGCGCGTGCTTCCAGTTCAAGGAGTTGCTCTTTCATCAGATTGTCTGTTGGAGATGTGAGGTGGGCTACTGGGCCATGCTCACTAACCGGGAAAAGGCCGCGGGATCATGGACCGCCATATCGGCGATCGCCTTACGATCCAAAAGGATCCCCGCCCTCTGAAGGCCTCCGATGAACCGGCTGTAGGAGAGCCCATGCTCTCTGGCAGCGGCGTTGATCCTGACAATCCAGAGACTGCGGAAATCCCGTTTCCGCGTCTTCCGATCCCGGTAGGCGTACACGCCGGCCCTCATGACCGTCGTCGCGGCTGTCCTGAGCTGTTTACTGTGCCCTCCCCGGTAGCCTTTCGCAGCCTTCAATATCTTATTTCTTCTTCTCCTGGCCTTAAAGCCTCTTTTTACCCTTGGCATGGTTAAACCTCTTTTATGGTATTAGCGAAACTCTGTCTCATGTCACACCTGAGCCATTACTTCACGATGCAGTTTATGGTTGCCCGGTGCCGGATACAATGATGAATAGGCTCTGTTGCAAATTCCAATATCCAGTACAGGACATCCCCTACCCGTTTACTGCCGATGCAATACATCGGCTCAACATTCACGATCTTGGCCCACAGCGCCAACTGTCAGATTTCAAGTTTATCAATAAATAGCCTCAAAAAGGCACAAAACGCACAGAAACCAAAATCTGATTCCTGAATTCCTCAGTTCCTCAATCGCTGAATTCCCGATTCCGTATAGAAAGGCCTTTTTGCGCGGGCCTCAATAAAAGGATCATAGATATGGCATCAATCTGGCCACGTGTCTCAGGTTGGTGGCATCCACGAGACTCGACTTCCTGAGATTCCGTTTCCGTTTTGAACTCTTTTTCGTGAGGATATGGCTAGAAAACGCCTTATTTCTTGAGATCTTACCCGAACCAGTGGCCTTAAACCGCTTGGCGGCCCCACGGTTCGTCTTCATCTTGGGCATTTTTTACCTCCATCTGCGTAAGTGAGACCCGGTCCGATGGACGTTCCCCCTTGCCGGCAAGCATCTGCACGTCGGCAGGAACCGCATCCATCCACAAGGTCTCACCCCGCTGTCTTTTATTTCGGGATAATGACCATTGTCATTCTGTTTCTCGCCTCTCTGGTAGGCGGCTGTTCTATGGCGCCGTCTTCCGAGACCTCTTCAGCGACCCGCTTCAGTATCTCTTCGCCGGCATTCATGTAGGCCATCTCTCTCCCCCTGAAAAAAACAGTGACCTTCACCCGATTCTTCTTCTCAAGAAACTTCTTGAGGTTCTTGATCTTGAATGCGAGGTCGTGATCCTCTGTGTGGGGGCGGAGTTTGATCTCCTTCATCTGGCCGCCTCGGCTCTTCTTTCGAGCCTCCTGGACCTTCTTGCTTGTCTGGTATCTGAACTTACCGTAGTCCATGACCCGACAGACCGGGGGGTCTGAATTGGGTGCAACCTCCACAAGATCAAACCCTTCATTCCTGGCTGCTTCCAAGGCATCACGCAAGGATACGATGCCTAATTGATCACCTTCAGCAGAGATCAATCGAACCTCCCTTGAACGGATATGTTCATTTATCCTGACGTCATCAGATTTTTTTACTATGGTCATTACCTCCTTTGTTCGGATTCTCCTCTAATTAGGTCAATAAATGCCTTCGCATTCATCAGCGAAAGATTCTGACCGTTCCTCTGCCTTGGGGTTACCCCGTCATTATCGCATTCATTGTCCCCGATGATCAGCATATAGGGGACCTTGTTCAGTTGCGCCTCTCTCACCTTGTGACCCAGTTTCTCGTTTCTGAAATCGGCCTCCACCCGGATATCCGCATCTCTCAGTGCCTGATACACCTTCTCGGCATGGGGGATATTCCTGTCCGTTACCGTAAGGATGACAGACTGCACCGGCGCCAGCCATGTGGGAAATGCACCCGCATAATGTTCGATCAAGACCCCGATGAATCTCTCAATGGCACCCAAAATCACCCGGTGAAGCATCACAGGCCGGTGCTTTTCATTATCTTTGCCAATATACGTGAGATCAAACTTTTCGGGAAGCGTAAAATCACACTGGATGGTAGCGCACTGCCATTTCCTCCCCAGTGCGTCTTTCAGCTTGACGTCGATCTTGGGACCATAGAACGCCCCGTCTCCTTCATTTATCTCATACTCCAGACGCTCATCTTCCATGGCCTTGATAAGGGCCTGCGTAGCGAGTTCCCAGTCCGCATCCGACCCGATCGATTTTTCAGGCCGCGTACTTATCTCCAGATCATACTCAAACCCAAAGATGCCCATGACCTCTTTGACAAAATTGAGCACGCCCTTTATCTCGCCGTTGAGCTGATCCGGCGTGCAGATGATGTGGGCGTCATCCTGGGTAAACTCCCGGACCCGGAAAAGGCCGTTCAAAACACCGGAACGCTCGTGCCGATGGACCGTGCCCAATTCAAAGTATCGTTTGGGAAGATCCCGGTAACTCCTTAACTTGGAACCGTAAATGAGCATGTGCGACAGGCAGTTCATCGGCTTGATGCCGTAGGACTGCTTATCGATCTCGGTAAAATACATGTTCTCCCGGTAATTCTCGAAGTGACCCGACTTTTTCCACAGCTCCGTCTTCAGGATCTCCGGACCTCTCGCCAACTCGTACCCCCTCCTCAGATGTTCGCGTATCTCAAATTCCTCAAGGATGTGCCGCAACATGGCGCCCTTGGGATGCCAGACGATCATTCCGGCCCCGATCTCTTCATAGGTGCTGAAGAGTTCGAGCTGAGGACCCAGTTTGACGTGGTTTCTCTTTTTGGCCTCTTCGAGCCAGTGAAGATGCTTTTTCAGGCCCTTCTGGTCGGGGAATGCCACCCCATAGATCCGACTCAGCATGGGCCGGTTTTCATCGCCCCGCCAGTAGGCCCCGGCAACCCGGGTCAGATGAAAGGCCTGGATCATCCCTGTGGACGGGATATGCGGCCCCCGGCACAGGTCCGTGAAGCTCCCCTGGGTATAGAGGGAGACATGATTCACGCCCAGGTCTTGGATCAGTTCGATCTTGTAATCCTCGTCCTGATCCTTGAAAAAACCGATCGCATCCTGACTCCCCATCTCTTTTCTGGCGAAGGAAAGGTCTGCCTGGATGATCTCTTTCATCTTCTCTTCAATGGCAGGGAGATCATCCTCCCTGAACGGACGTTCATAATCAAAATCATAATAGAATCCGTTTTCAATGGCCGGGCCGATCGTGACCTTTACCCCCGGGAAGAGCTCCTTGACGGCCATTGCCATGACATGGGAGGTGCTGTGCCGGAGGATTTCGACGCCCTCCTCGGACTGCAGATAGACAGGCGCCAGTTCGGCCCCGTCTTCTAAAGCCGAAGACAGGTCCTGCAACACCCCGTTCACCTTTGCGGCCACCACCCTGTCGAGCCCGCCCACCTTCAGATGTTCAAGGGCCTCCCGCGCTGACAGGGATTCCGCCTCTACCTTCTCTGCCGGATCTTCCTTCAAATGGATCGAAAACATTTTCATCATAGAATGTCCATCAAAGAAAACAAGGCATCCGAAGTACACAACCACTTCTCAAGATGCCTCATAAAATCTTCACTTAACGAATCAACGCACTTGGGTATCTTGTGTTATAAGGAACAGATTCAGAGGTTATCGTCTTGATGATTCAGGATCTCTTCTCCGACACTACCAGGCTGGGCCCATCTCCCTGTAAAGCCCCCTCGCCGCGCCTGTCTCTGCCGGGTGGCGATTCAACCATATGTGTTCTCGCAAGCCCCCGCCCAGTGATGTCAGGCGACCGGATTGGCAAATTTTGTCTTTATAAACAATAACGTAATGAAATGCAAGCAAAAAGTGACGGCATGGCCGATTCCATGCCCCCCGGCCCTCCCGAGGCCATGGGATTTTCGGAAATTCGGTCCCTAACGATTGAAAACTATTTGAAAAACGTCCTGTAAAAGGCTAAGCTTGTTTCATACGTTCATGGGTTCCTGCTTCATCGGTTTACCGCTGCATATCGGGATTCAGGGCTTGTCTGGTTATATCCGGCAGTCCCTCCGAAGGCCCATCCATCATCAGGTATTATGGCAATGAAACAGATCCGTTACATTCTGTTTTTAATAACTGTTTGGAGCCTGTTTTTCTCCTCAGGACCATCGGCCGCAAGAATGGCGACAGATGAAACGGGCCGGCCAGTGACAGTGCCGGATGATCCAAGGCGCATCGTTTCGTTTGCCCCGAGCATCACCGAGATCATATTTGCATTGGGCAGGGAAGATCGTTTGAAGGGGGTAAGCCGGTTCAGCGACTTCCCCCCCGAGGCGACCCGACTGCCCTCTGTCGGGTCCTATATCCGCCTGGACCTGGAAAAAATCGTGGCCTTGAGGCCTGATCTCTGTTTTGCCACCAAGGACGGCAACCCGAAGGATGTGGTCACTCGGCTGAGCGCCCTGGGCATACCCGTCTATGTGGTGGACCCGAATAATCTGGAAGCGGTCTTGAAAACCATTCACCGCATAGGGGATGTCCTCAACGCCGGACCGAAGGCCGACGCCATTATCCAACAGATGCATTCCCGGATCAGCCATGTCAAATCGGTGGTCGCAAAGGCCTCCCGCCGGCCGGGGGTCTTCTTTCAGATCGGAATCTCCCCCATTGTCTCTTTGGGTGAATCGACCCTTATCAACGAACTGATAGAGATTGCCGGCGGAATAAACCTTGCGAAGGGCCCCACCCCGTACCCGCGATTCAGCCGCGAACAGGTCCTGGCCCTCGCGCCGGACGTGCTCATCATTACCTCCATGGCGCGGGGGGGCAGATTTGAGCAGGTCAAGAGGGAGTGGAGCAGGTGGTCCTCTATCCCTGCCGTTCGAAACCATCGCATCCTGATGGTGGACTCCAATATCTTTGACCGGCCCAGTCCCCGACTGGTTGACGCCCTTGAAATCCTTGCCCGGCTCATCCACCCTGGGCTTTTCGAAGGAGAGAAGTGAGTAAAGAATCTGAGCCCAAGGGATCTATACCCCTGCGAATGGACCTAAAAAGGCCTCTCCTACTGAGACGCCTTTCCATGGTATCCCTGTTGCTGCTCTGTTTTCTGATCGCGGCCGTATACTTCGGGATCTCCATCGGATCGACCGGGAGCGGCATCGGCGAAAGCCTGGCAACCCTGTTTGACGGGAAGGATACAGCAGACTCCATGCGCCATGCCATCATCTGGCAGATACGGTTTCCCCGCGTCCTCTTGGCGATCCTGGTAGGCGCCACCCTTTCCTTGGGGGGGCTGGTCTTTCAGGCCCTCCTCCGGAACCCCCTGGCCGAGCCCTACATCCTGGGGATTTCAAGCGGATCGGGGATCGGCGCCATCATCGGCATTCTCGCAGGACTTTCCCGCTTCCCCGGAGTCAGCGCAACCGCCTTCGCAGGAAGCATGGGTACCCTCCTCCTTCTCTTCGTCATGTCTTCGGGACAGACCATGCTGAAAAAGGACACCCTCCTTCTCTCCGGGGTGATGGTCAACGCCTTCTGTGCGGCCTTGATCATGTTCCTGATGTCCATTACGCAGGATTCCAGGCTCCACAACATTATCTTCTGGCTTATGGGAGATCTCTCTACCGCGGATCTCTACCAGGTCGGCATACTCGCCGGCCTGCTGATCCCAGGCTTTATCCTCCTTTTCTTCCTGTCAAACGCCATGAATCTCTTACTCATGGGGAAAGAACTGGCTCAGACCATGGGGCTCAACATCAAGGCTGCGACCGTCACCCTTCTCGTGGCGACCTCGTTTATGGTCAGTCTGACGGTTTCGTATTGCGGTCCGATCGGATTTGTAGGGCTTGTGATGCCGCACGTGCTCAGGCTCGCCTTTGGCCCGGATCACAGGGTGCTCGTGCCGGCGTGCATATTCGGCGGGGGCACGTATATGGTCCTGTGCGATCTTCTGGCGAGGACCCTGCCCGACCAGGGGGAAATGCCTGCAGGCGTGATCACCGCCATGATCGGTGTGCCGCTGTTTATCATCCTGTTAAGAAAGTCCGGACGATGAAAGACGCCATACATACCAGACAACTGGGCTATTCCTACGGGGACCTCCACGTGCTCAAGGATCTTTCCTTTTCCGTTCACCAGGGCGATTTTTTTATCATCATCGGACCCAACGGCTCTGGGAAGACCACCCTTTTGAAATGTATTTCAGGGATTTTACGGCCCCAGACAGGCAATCTGGAGATCTTGGGCGCCCCGGTCCATGCCTACTCCCGGAAATCCCTGGCACGGTCCATTGCCCTGGTACAGCAGACAGCCCCGGTCGATTTTCCCTTCACGGTGACCGAGGTGGTCCTCATGGGCCGGTCCCCCCATCTGGGGATACTGGGGGTGGAACACGAAAAGGACCTATCCATTGCACACCGGGCCATGGAGTTTACCGGCGTTGCATCTCTGGCCCGCCGAAAACTGGATCAGTTAAGCGGGGGCGAACGTCAGAGGGTCATGATTGCCAGGGCCATCTGTCAGGACCCGGAGATTATTCTCCTCGACGAACCCACCGCATCCCTTGATCTCGCACACCAGGTCAGGGTCATGGACCTGATGGAAAGGCTGAGGGACGAAAAGAAGGTGACCATCCTGATGGTGTCCCACGACATCAATCTTGCCGCCCTCTACGGCAACCGGTTGATGCTCCTCAAAGAAGGTCAAATCCTGAGCCTCGGTCCCCCGTCCGAGGTCCTGACCTTTCAGACCCTCGAAGAGGCCTATGGATGTCCCCTGCTGGTGGACAAAAGCCCGCTAGGGGATTTTCAGAGGGTCACCCTCGTTCCCCAAAAATTCGTCGATCCAGGCATCAAAGGAGACACCCGGAGGTCCTGATTCCCCACACGCCGCCAGCGCCTCGTAACTTGGGCCCAGCCTTTTTATACAGGCCTGGCCAGGGGGCGCACCGAAAGGACAGGGCATTGGGCCTGACGGATCACGCGGTCCGTGGTCGAACCCACCAACAATGTCTCAACCAGCCCGTGGCCCCTTATCCCCAGGACGATCAAATCAATATCATTGACCAAAGCGTACTGAGTCAGCTCCTCGTGTGGCTGGCCGGCCAACAGGGCCGTCGTATGCCGGCACCAATGACCGGCCTCTTCAGAGATCATTTTGTTGAGCATGGCATCCAGTGGTTCTCGCATACGCTCCCGAAGATCTTCCGACGGCTTCACGTCCTGCTTGAATAGATTTTTGTAGAGGGGCGGTTCAATCACGTGGGCCAGGTGAAGCTCGGATTCAAATTCCTGGGCAAGGCTGAGCGCATATTCAAAGGCCAGGAGGGAGTCTGCCGAAAAGTCGCATCCCACAAGGATCTTCTTGATCCGGATCTCCTGGTCGGAAGGGGCCCCGATCTCTTTTTCCGGACTTCGAATCGACATCAACGGGCAGGGAAGGGTCTGGATGAGTCGCTCGGTCACAGACCCCAGAATCACCCGTTTCAACCCCGATCGGCCATGGGTTGCAGCGATGGCAAGATCGATCTGCTTCTCCCCGGCAAATCGCGTGATCTCGTCCACCGGATGGCCCACGACGACAAGCTGCTCCACATCCAGCGATTGTTCCCCCATCAGTTGATTGAGTTGTTCCTGGGCATATTCTGTGACCGCCTTCTGCTCGTCCACCCAGTGTACCACCGCCTCATCGTATGCCGCGATCGGGGTGATATCGACCACATGGCAGACATAGAGCTTTGCATTGAATTCCTTGGCCATTCGAATGGCATATGGGATAGCGTAGTTGGAGAAATCCGAGAAGTCTGTGGTACACAAAATGTTCTTCAATTGAATTCTCATAAGATAAACCCTCCTTTCCTTAAACCCTGTCCCCTGATATCGCGCCCCTGCGGCCGGCAGCGCAATCACTGGAGACAATTCACATTATGAGCGCGCTTCCCAAGACCCGGAAAACAGAAAATCGGATTCTTGGTTGAAAAGTTGCAACTTGAATGCCAAAAATCCATACTCAATCTCTGTACGGGCAACACGCCAGGATCACGATAAAAAATGGAAATCTGCATATTGAGCTAGAATGCCGATGAACATTTCCCGTCAACTATTTTTTCATACTGTAAGCCCTCCGGTCGTACGCCTTTCCATCATTTTTCAATCCTGTCGTTTCCGATTCCCAGCCCGGCGACAGGCCCATGGGAACTTACCTAACTCAAGTTTCGCACCCTTCATTAGGCTATCATTTCAATAAATTTGGCATGATACGTCTATACGGGACGACTAAAACTCAATTTGGAAATAGCCAGCCCCGGACCTGATACCTCCCGGTCTGGAACGCGAAGGGGTGCGAAACTTGAGTTACCTAATATTATGCGGCTCCAAGTTTTGATGGTCTCGTAAAAAGTGCGAGTTCGGCTCTTTTAGCATGGATAACCTGGTAAAATCATCAGGTGCGAATTTCGCTTTTTTGACTTTTTACGAATGCATCAATATTCAGACAATACAAATCCAGGAGGGGGAGCAGAATTTGCCTTATCGGACATCCCTTGATTGTCCCTTTTAACGCCGCTACCAAAAAAATGTCTTGACAATACAATCAGGGCGTGATCACATATTAAGCGTCTCCATAACGTGGCGCAATAAGAAATTGCGCTTTCAAGATAAACCGAATAGTGACAAAAAGCCAAGAAGGCGGGCCTGGGTGTATCCCGGGATTGTTTTCTTGGCTTTTTTTTGCTGTTTTCAGGAAGGCATGCTCATGCGTACTGAGAGTCGAACCGGTCGGATCGTTTCAAAACACGGAGGTCGCGTGAGATCGGCGTTAACTCATCATAATTGAAGCGGATATATAAACGGAGGCATCACAATGAAAAAAGCGCTATTTGGTTTGATATTGGGATTATCTTTTCTGTGCACCGACCATATGGCCATGGCCCACTTCGGAATGCTCATTCCATCGGACACCATGATCATGCAGGGGGACCCAAAGACCGTTTCAGTGGTCTTGTCTTTCTCACATCCCTTTGAAGGCGTCGGGATGGAGCTGGCAAAGCCACAGGTGTTTGGCGTTATGGGGAATGGCAGCAAGCAGAATCTCCTAGGCGATCTCAAGGAGACAAAGGTAATGGGTCATTCTGCCTGGATGGCGGCCTATGCCATCAAACGGCCCGGTGTTTATATGTTCTACATGGTTCCCAAGCCCTACTGGGAGCCGGCTGAAGACTGCTTCATTGTGCATTATACCAGGACCGTCGTGGCCGCCTTCGGGGACGACGAAGGCTGGGATCAGGAGATCGGCCTCAAGACCGAGATCGTTCCCCTGTCAAAACCCTTCGGCCTTTATGCCGGAAATGTCTTTCAGGGGATCGTCAAGCTGAACGGAAAGCCTGTTCCCTATGCCGAGGTAGAGGTGGAATATTACAACCAGGGAAACAAGGCAGAGGCCCCCACCGAATATATGATCACCCAGACCATTAAGGCAGACGGCAACGGGGTCTTTACCTATGCGGCACCCAAGGCCGGCTGGTGGGGATTTGCGGCCTTGAGCACCTCGGACGAGAAGATGATCCATGACGGCCAGAAAAAAGACGTGGAACTGGGCGCGGTGATCTGGGTGCAATTTCTGGATTGGAAGGAAAAATAGAAAACCCGATGAGGAACCAGACGCATGAGAGTAATCAGAAAACACGTTTGCAGTTGCCTGTTGGCGATCTGCGGGATTATATTGCTGGCAGGCAGTGGATGGACATATGAAATCAACGATAAATTCTCCATCGGTGGCGTCATAGCCGGGATCTACCAATATCAGAGCTTATCAGATGCTCCAGGCTATGAGAGCGAGGGCCGGGGGACCCTTGTTTTTCGGCCTGAGGTCAGCTTCACTCCAACGGAAAACGACGAGCTTTTTGCCAAGTTCGGGTTTGGTGCGGGAAACGGGCTGATGGAAGAAGGCAAATCCCCATTTGTGCTTGCCCCGTGGGGCGGTGATGTACAGGACGACTGTAAGGACATCAACGGCCGGAACCGCGACTACCTGCTCACGGCCTGGTACAAACATACCTTCAAGTTTGGCGAGGACCACACCCTGGGACTTACGGGCGGCATCATTGACGCAACCGACTACTTGAATGAAAACGCCTTTGCCCATGATGAGTACACCCAGTTCATGAATGAGGCATTGGTGAACAGCCCCAACGCCTTTTTGCCTTCCTACGACATCGGCGGGGCGGTCGAATGGGAGCTCGGCGCCTTTTCGATCAAAGGAGCGGCCATGGCAATGGGAACCAATGGTGAAAAAGGGGAGTTCGAAGAACCCTATAATTTCTATGGGATCCAGTTCGGTTATACGGTGGACTTTGGATTGGGCGAAGGGAATTACCGCCTGCTCGTGGACACCACCAGCAGCGACTTCACCAACGTGGCTGGAACCAAGAAAGAGCGGATGACCTGCACGTTAATCTCCTTTGACCAACAATTGGGGGAAATTCTGGGGGCGTGGATCCGTTTCGGCTGGCACCTGGACGATAAGGCAGCCCTGGTTTGCAAGGACCTCTATTCAGGAGGACTGAACATCGGCGGCAACCTCTGGGGCCGTGAGAACGACAACATCGGCATCGGTTACGCCCATCTGCGGGGGGGGTAATCTGGATCTGGACCACACGGACGTATTCGAGTTCTATGGACGGTTCGCCCTGAACGATATCTTCGCCATAACGGGCGACATTCAGTATATGAAGGATTCCATGAAGGAAGGCAACAGCCCGAATGGCTGGATTTTCGGGTTGCGGGCAACCGCGGAATTCTAAAGCTTTTACAAATGGCCCAGAACTCTCTCCTCCCGGGCCTTATGAGAAGCAGGGCCGTTTGGTCGGTTTCGGCGAAACGACTTTGCTTCTCCCTGATGATGAAGGTAACATTATGCATATTTCCGAAGGCGTCCTGTCCGGTCCGGTTCTGGTTTCAGGGATTGTCCTGGCTGCGGCAGGCATTGCCATGGGGCTCAAAAAACTGGATTACGATCGCATCCCGCGTGCCGCGATTCTTTCCGCCTCCTTTTTTGTGGCCTCCCTGATTCACGTTCCCATCGGCCCCTCCAGCGTTCATCTGATTTTGAACGGGATTGTGGGCCTCATTCTCGGCTGGGGGGCCTTTCCCGTCATCCTTGTGGCTCTGGCACTGCAGGCATTGTTCTTTCAGTTCGGCGGCATCACAACCCTCGGGGTCAACACTGTGATCATGGCACTGCCCGCCGTTTTATGTTACTATCTATTCGGCAGTCTGGTGGGGAAGGGACCTCGGATTGCACTGCTGGCGGCTTTTTTGTGCGGATCGCTTTCCGTCCTTTTCGGCGCAGTCATGGTGGGTCTGGCCCTGACCTTCACCGAGGAAAATTTTTTGAAAGTGTCGTATCTGGTGGTGACGGCACACATTCCCGTGATGATTATCGAAGGAATCATCACCGCTTTTTGCGTGGCATTTTTGAAAAAGGTACAACCTGAAATGCTGCCGGGGGATGTCCCATGATAGAAAAGAGGATTGTAACACTTTAGGCATGTGAAAAACGCCAGTGGGGGTCTCTTTCCCAAAGGACGCAACAAAGGATTCCACAGCCCGCGGTGGAACGCCCCCGCGGTCTTAAATACGCATCGGAACAGGCAGGGACGACAGAGGCTTCAACCGAGATCAACTCCTGGCTTCCGG
>CAYPDL010000007.1:0-61151 GCA_964409475.1 uncultured Desulfobacteraceae bacterium
GAATGTGCATGGCCAGCAGTTCGGGCTCACTATAGCCGCTCATCTGGCAATAGGTCTCATTGACTTGCATCAAACGGCCATCCAAATCCACTAACCAGAATCCATCCATAGCCGTCTGGAGAATTGTCCTGTGCCGTTCCTCGCTCTCCCGCAACGCCTCCTCCGCCCGCTTGCGCTCGGTGATGTCGTGGAGAATGGTTATCAGACATTGTTCGCCCCCAATTTTGAGACATTCACCCGACAAAATGACATGGCGGACTTCGCCTGTCTTACACCGCAAATCTATTTCGAAATTGCGCAGTGAGCTTGTTTCTTGCAATTGTTGTATGGCTTTCTGGCGTTTTGTCGGATCGTCCCAGATGCCAAGCGAAATCGAACTTGTGCCGACCGATTCGGCTCGACTGTAACCAAGGACCTCTTCCCAGATTTCGTTGACCTCGATAATTGTGCCATCTGCCATCCGACTAATCGTCATGGGATCGGGGTTGGCACGAAACGCTTTGAAAAAGCGTTCTCGTTCAACGTGCAGTGCCTCCTCGGCCTGCTTTCGCTCGGTGACGTCCTGGAGTGTAGCAAACACCTTGGTCGATTTTCCTTCCTCGCGCTCTATGACTCCCACAGTGTGCACATATAAAATTTTACCATCCTTCCGAATGAGCCGGTATTCATTTGGAGTAAGCTCCGCTTTACCGGATGCGATACAATAATTCAGCCATTGGGTTACGCGTTTGAGATCATCAGGATGATGGATTTCTTCGTTTACTCTGGCATAATCAATTTTTTCAGATTTATCGTATTGCAACAGATCAAACAGCTCATCAGACCAGGTAACCTCCCCGGTCTCAACATCCCAGGTAAAATCACCCATTTTTGCAATGTGCTGCGCTTCAATCAATCTTTTCTCGCTCTCCCGCAGCGCTTCCACGGTCTGCTTTTGCTTCGTGATATCCATTATGGTTCCGATAACTTTGATAATCCTGCCATCTGATATGACGGACCTGGCTGTTGTGCGAATCCAGAGTCTTTGGCCGTTTTGTCTGGTAAAAGGGAACTCCAGATCGTATTCCTGCCCCTCTTTTGCACAGCGCTCAAAAGCGGCCATGATGACCGGACGATCTTCAGGATCGTAACATTCCAGACTGCGTTTGACATGTTCGGTCGATCCTGGTGGGATGTTTTCCGGATCAAACCCATGAATGCGATACACCTCGTCAGTCCAGAACATCGTATCTTTTTCTACATCCCATTCCCACCCACCGACTTCAGCCAGTTCCTGTGTTGCCCCCAACAGGGCCTCGCTTTTTATAAGGGCGCGTTCAGTTCTACGCCGAATCAGGATGTTCACCGACAAGCCGATAACAAGGACGATGAGTAGGGCAAATAAGATACCGGATGCTATGATTTCATTACGATATTTATGGAAAAGCGATTCAGGCTCAAACAGCACAACGGCTTCTGCCGGAATATTTGCTTTCGGAATATTGAACTTTTTGAGCAGACGATAGTCCAGAACGGGCAGATTCGGGCTATCCAGTATAATGGGAAGGGAATCTGCCGGTTCTCCCTTGAGGATGCGTATGGCATATTCGGCACAGAGTCTGCCTTGTTCCCTTCCATACACCATGACGCCACCCAGTACACCATGGCCGAGATCATTATCCCATAGGGAAAAAATCGGGACCCTGCAACTTTCTCGGATCAGTGTCCAGTATTCCGGGATAGAGAACCATTGACCATCCTTGTCCCGATGAAAGGTGAAAACAAGCACCGCGGAATCAGGCGGAAGCCCCTTAAGGCGCTCTTGAAGATCTGTTGCGGTGATGTCGTCCCATAATTCAAAGGAGACCGGCAGATCAGGAGCAACCTGTTCAAATTTCTTCCTGTTCGCCTGGCCGGTTGGCGTTCGGTCATTTATGACAACAACCTTTTGAATTTTCGGCAGGATTCGGGAAGCCAACGCAATGGTCCCTTTGATGTCGATATCCTCTGTAATACCGGTTAGGTCGGTTTGGCCGCCGAGCAGTTCTTTGCTGAAATTATTTATGCCGCAGAATACGATCGGTACACCGGGGAAAAGCGTATCGCGTCGTGACAAAAGGAACGTCAGGGCATTATTGTCTGAAAGGAGGATGACGTCGAAGGCGGTCTGTCTGTATTTCTGGCGGTACATGTTCTCCAAATAAGGGAAGGATTCACTCGGTGGATAGCGTTTAGTGTCCATATATTCGACATGAATCTCCAGATGCATGCCGGAGTTGTTTAAAACCGACAGCATGCCGTGCATGACGTTCTCTGTCCAGGAACGTCCCTGATCGTATGAATTCAAAATCAAAACCTGTTTCTTGGTTGCAGACGCATGACTCGGCATCACCATGAGCCAGACAGACAAATTCAATAACAAAAAGATCGTCAGTTTGCTTATGATACGCTTTGCCATTATAGAAACCCTTCCTGCCGCCGTCGATTTAATGTTTCAGATTGTCAGCCTACCCGGCTATCTTCGAGAAGCAAGATACTTCAAAAGAGGCTCAACGGGGAATATTGAGACCCGTGGCTTTCCGTCCTCATCTCACGATGGGTTTGGCTTTATATAGAAAAAGACTGGACTCCCAACAGGGCAGGCTGCGCCCTATTGGGAGCAGGAGATATACATCTTAGGGGGGTTTTCTCATAGGGCACCTCCTGGATAGAGGTTGAATGATTGGTGGGAATACGTATAACTGATGAAACGTCAAAAGATGCTTTATGTCAAGAGAAAACCGGGTTTCAGGAGTCCGTTTACAGTGAACGATTTTGGACTTGAAAAATGAAACAATATGGTCAGGATTTCTTTGGTATTTGGCAGCGCCCTCGGGAAATGACTACTTGCATTTGTCTTGCACGTTACTTGATCCAATTTAGACCGATTTTCAACCGCTTGTAAACCGAAAAATTTAGAAATGTCCAACGCAAGGTTACATATGCCAGCCTTGAAGTCACAGATTTCGCTTTCGTAGAACAATTTCCCGGGATCTCACCAGGAAATAAAAAAAAATTCTATAGAAACGGAAAGTTGAATCGCTACACAGACACAAGATATAGTAGGTGCAAAAATTCGCTTTGGGGCTCCAACCATTTGACATAACCTGACAGTATCACAAAGAATTCATGCCAATGAAACTTTTTGATATGCCTTACGTTAGTCACGTGGCTTAATGAAAATATTGCCTCGTATTCGGAATAACTCAGGCCTCATCTTTTCTCGCCAAGAGCCAACATATCATCAAACTTCAAAAACCTGTGATATCGCCAATTCGGTTAGATTTAGTAAACCTGACATAAGATTCCATTGGTTACATTTAACATCTGCGAGATATTCTGTCGGGTAACTTTTCAATGGCCTATCGGAGCATCCATCCAACTGCCTTGAGAATCAAGTCAGAGCGCTTCTGCAACAGCTCTGCCCAGTTCAACAGTGGTGGCCCTGCCGCCCATATCAGGAGTGCGACATCGCTTATCCTGGAGCACCGTCTCGATGGCCCGATCGATGGCCCCCGCGGCCTCCGGATGCCCCAGGTGGTCCAACATCAGGGCCCCGGACCAGATCTGCCCTATGGGGTTGGCGATCCCTTTGCCTGCAATATCAGGGGCAGAGCCGTGTACCGGCTCGAACATGGAGGGAAATTCCCGGGTTGGGTTGATGTTGGCCGAGGGCGCCACGCCGATGGTGCCCGCCACCGCCGGGCCCAGGTCTGAAAGGATGTCGCCGAAGAGGTTGCTCCCCACCACCACGTCGAACCAGTCGGGATGCAGGATAAAATGGGCGGTGAGGATGTCGATGTGATACTGATCGGCCCTGATATCAGGATACGTGGCGGCCATGGCGGCAAACCGTTCGTCCCAGTAGGGCATGGTGTGGATAATGCCGTTCGACTTGGTGGCCGAGGTCACGTGCCTCGCCTCACGCTGCCCGGCCAGTTCAAATGCGAAGCGCAGGACCCGGTCCACACCCCTCCTGGTAAAAACCGATTCCTGAATAGCCATCTCGGCCTCGGTCCCTTTGTAGAGCCGCCCCCCGATCTCAGAATACTCCCCTTCGTTGTTTTCCCGCACCACCACAAAATCGATATCCCCGGGTCCGCGGTCTCTTAACGGGGAGACCATCCCCTTCAACATGCGCACAGGCCTCAGGTTGATATATTGCTGCATCTCCCGCCGGATCGGAATGAGGAGCCCCCAAAGGGAAATGTGATCGGGCACGCCGGGAAACCCCACCGCACCCAGGAAGATCGCATCACACGTTCTGAGCTGTTCCATGCCGTCCTCGGGCATCATGCGACCGGTACGGAGATAGGTCTCGCAGCTCCACGGGAACATCTGCCACTCGAAAGCGATCCCATGTTGCCGTCCTGCCCTTTCCAGCACACGGATCCCTTCAGGCACCACCTCTTTTCCGATCCCGTCACCCGGAATCACCGCAATCGTGTAGGTTGGCATTCTGGCCTCCTATGTTCATTTCTCCTTCATTCCTTTACACCTTTACCCCATCTTTGACTACCTTGTTTACGGCCCTCGCACCACTGATTATGAGGAATCGCGCGCCAAGTTACACCAGCACATCTTTAGGCGCATTTTTTGCATATCCCCATTGCCAGGATGCGGGAAAAGGGGGACTTGTCCTCCTCTGAGGGACGGCCGGGAATAAATCAGAAACCTGGAAAGGTCAACTAAAGACCTTACAGCGGCATCTAAACAGGTGGCCGCCGGTTCCGACCAGGTATCCCAATCGAGCCAGAAACTGGCTGAAGGGACATCCGAACAGGCCGCATCCATTGAGGAGACCTCTTTTCCCCTGGAAGAGATGTCATCCATGACCAGGCAGAACGCTCAGAACGCCAAAGAGGCCAAGACCATGATGGAAGATATCGTGGGGGATATGATCGCGCTTGTGGGTGCGCGGGGGAAGGGAGACGTCAAAAAAGTGGCAACCATCGCCGCATTTGACACTGCCCCTTGACATCTTTCTCTTTTCGACCGGAGTGCCGCATGGTGAATGCCGTGTTGTTGAAATTGAAAGCCTCCACATCAAATTTCCAAATCATCGCTTTCGAGTTGGTGTTGTGTCTGGCTCTCGCCTTTTTGCCTGCGTCGGATAATGTTTTTTGCGGCACGAATCCATCTCTGCCCGATCCGACGCCCCAAGTGCTGGTTATCCATTCCTACTATCCCACATTTACCTGGACCGACAACATCACCCAGGGCATCCGCAAGGAGTTCGCCAACGACGGGCAGTATGAGGCCCTCATCGACTTTGAATTCTTGGATGCCAAGCGGCACCCTGAAGCGGCGTATCTGGATCGAAGAGCCGAGCTGTTGCGAATGAAGTACCCTGATCCCGGGGCGATCGATGTCATCGTATGTTCTGATGATCAGGCCCTCAATTTTCTGCTTGACCGCACGGATACGCTGTTTCCGGGTGTTCCGGTCGTCTTCTGCGGCGTCAATGGGTACACCCCCCAGATGCGAAAGAGCGGACGTCCCCTTACCGGCGTCATAGAGGCCATTGATCCCAAGAGCACCCTGGAAGCGGCCCTGCGTCTCCAGCCGAATGCCCGCGACGTGCTGGTCATCAGCGATACGACCCGCACCGGTCAGGCCATCGAAAACACGGCCCGGCGCACATTCCAAGCTTTCCAGGAGCAGTTGCGCTTTCGCTATGTAAGCGATATGACCATGGCCGAGCTTCAGGCCGAGGTATCCAGGCTTTCATCGGACGCAATCGTGTTCTTGTTCGTGTTCAACCGGGACAATGAAGGTCGCAATTTCACCCATGAGGCCAGCCTCAGATACATCGCCGGCCATTGCAGGGCGCCAATTTACGGCCCCTGGACCTTTTACCTGGGCCAGGGGATCGTCGGCGGCATGCTCACCAGCGGCGAGATGCAGGGGAGGACCGCGGCCCAACTCGCCCTTCGAATTCTTAGGGGGGAACGGGCCGAAGACATTCCCGTCGTCATGGAATCCCCCAACCGCTACAGGTTCGACCATACCCAACTCACCTTGCACAACCTGCCTATCGACAAGCTTCCCCCAGAGAGCGAGATCATCAACCGGCCGGACAGCTTTTATCGCACCTATCGATATCCAATCTGGGCCGCTGTCGTCGTGCTGATCGCGCAGACTGCCATCATCATTCTTCTGCTCGTCAACATCAGAAGGCGCAGACATGCTGAAAAGGCCCTGAGTTCCAGCGAACAACGATATCGCATCCTTATTGAAACGATGAGCGATCTTGTCTTCACCCTGGATGCAACTGGAAGGCTAACCTTTCTGAACCCTGAATTTGAAACTATTACCGGATATCCTGCCCGGGACTTCTTGGGCCGCCCCTTTACTGAAATCCTTGTCCCTGAATACATAGAGTCAACAATTGAAAAATATCGACGGGGTCTTGCCGGCGAAACCATACCTATTTATGAGGTGGCGGTTAAACACAAGGATGGAGGGACTGTCCCTGTAGAATTGAAGGTGACCTCTCTGCTGGACGCCTCTGGGAAGCCAATAGGCAGGATCGGGGTGGCCCGCGACATAGCCGAACGCAAGAAGGCGGAAGAGATCCTCACGGAGAGCGAAGAGAAATTCCGCAATTTTTTTGATCTGTCGCCTCAGGCCATTTCTCTTACCGATGCAGAAACGGGCAGAATGATTGACGTCAATATGATGTTCTGCGCACTGGCTCAATATTCAGCGGAGGAGATCATTGGAAAACGTACAACGGAAGCGGGGTTTTACTCTGAGCATGACAGGGAAAAGTTTGTAAGAATGTTGGAGACATCCGGAGAGGTCCACGGGTTAAGGATGGATTTCAGGGCCAAAGACGGCTCCATCCTGAATGCGATGATGTTCGCCAAACTCATCCAGATCGCAGGGAAAAAGCTCATTTTCACAATATTTGTGGATATATCCGAACAGCAGAGACTTGAGGCCCAACTCCTGCGCGCCCAGAAGATGGAGGCCCTCGGCACCTTGGCCGGCGGCGTGGCACATGATCTCAACAATATCCTGTCCGGCATTGTCAGCTATCCGGAACTGATCTTGATGGATCTGCCTGAAGACAGCCCCTTGAGAAAACGGATCCTGACCATAAAAAAATCCGGGGAACGGGCTGCTGCCATTGTGCAGGACCTGTTGACGCTGGCAAGGAGAGGGGTTGCTGTCACGGAAGTTGCGAACCTGAACCAGATTATAGACACCTATCTCAAGTCTCCGGAGTTTGAAAAACTGAGAGAATTTCATCCCGGCGTCTCAATTGAAACCGATCTTGAGACGAACCTGCTGAATGTAATCGGCTCACCGGTTCATTTATCCAAGACCGTCATGAACCTGGTCTCCAATGCCGCAGAGGCAATGCAGGATGGAGGCACTGTATATGTATCAACCCGGAGTGCGTATATTGACAAACCCGTAAAAGGTTATGATGATGTGAAAGAGGGGGATTATGTCACCCTTACAGTATCCGATTCAGGGGTAGGCATCTTACCGGAGGATATCAGAAAGGTATTCGAACCTTTTTATACAAAAAAGGCAATGGGCCGAAGCGGGACAGGACTGGGCATGGCCGTGGTGTGGGGAACGCTGAAAGACCATGGAGGATACATTGATGTTCAAAGCACCCAAGGCAAAGGAACCACCTTCACCCTCTATTTTCCCGTGACCAGGCGGAAAATGACGGGAGAAGAAGAGCCCTTGCCAGTGGGAAAATATATGGGCAAGGGAGAGACGATTCTACTGGTGGACGATGTGGAGGAACAACGTGAAATCGGGTCCGCGATTTTAAAGACACTGGGCTACTCAGTCACATCGGTTCCAAGCGGCGAAGAGGCGATTGATTATCTGAAAGACCATTCGGCAGACTTGATTGTCTTGGATATGATCATGGACCCTGGAATGGATGGGCTCGAAACCTACAGGAGAATCCTGCAATTCCATCCCGGACAAAAGGCGATTATCGCAAGCGGGTTTTCTGAAACGAAGCGGGTCAAAGAGGCCCAGAGGCTGGGCGCCGGTCCCTATATCAAAAAGCCTTATACGCTGGAAAAAATCGGCATTTCCGCCAAAAAAGAATTAGAAAATCAATCAGATTTCGTAAATAACTAAACAGCTTATTGAACTTCTAAAGGACCTGAGAAAAAACCACTGAGGAAGAGAGGAAAAGAATGTCCCAAGAAATCGATATGGAAACAATGAACGCCAAAATCAAGGTCATAAAGGCTGCGGCAACGGAACTGCATCAGATGGCCGATGCCTTCCCGGCCATCGCCAGGAATTCGGCCCGGATCCTCTCCAGCACCAAGATGGTGGAGATCAACCTGTCCGACATCGTGGATCTCGAGACCGAACGACATTAAGTATGGACTTTATTGAGAGGGTAGAGTTCTTCAGAGGGGCACTCGGATTTGAGGGACTCACCCAGGGACAGCTGGAAGAGATTGCCGAAGCGGCCTTTTCAACACGATTTGTGAAAGGCGAGATCATCTTTGACCAGAACGATCGATGCGAGCGTTTCCACGCAGTTGCAAAAGGCCTGGTCAAGGTGTCGATTTGTTCACCTTCCGGTTTCAGGATGACCTATCTCATTGCAAGCCCCGGTGAACCTTTGAACCTGGTGGGCCCTTTCATCGGTTCTCCGAGAACACTCTCGGCCGAAGCGATGGAGGATTCGGTTGTGGTCTGCATGAAGAGACAGGATTTTACGGCCATGGTTTTCAAAAATCGTGTGCTCATCACCAACATCATCTCTATTCTCGGTCACGCCTTGGACAGTGCAAACAGCCGGATGATCGATATGCTCGAAAAACGCGTCGATCAACGTCTTCTGAGGGTACTCTATACGCTTAACAAGAAGTTTGGCGCTGTACTGAATTTTACCAGCTCCGAATTAGCGGAACTGGCCGGTACCACAGGGGAATCGACGCTCCGAGCGATGGGGCGACTGCGAAGGATGGGGATCGTTGAAACAGGCCGCGGTGTGGTTCGCATTGTCGAACCGGACAAACTGGAGAATCTGGGAAGTGACACCTTCTGGCTTTGAGAATTGAAGAACCCTACAGTCCCGCCAGACGGCGGGACAGGGTTCTTCCAAATGTAAGGAATTTTAACCATTTTTTTGTTCGCTCGCTAACCCCGCTGCAAGCAGCGGGGAATGCGCTCGCTGAGCATTTTCCTGCAATATTTTTTCCCCAGCATGACCGCCGTCATAGACACGGGGTTCCTCACGAGACTAAAAGGTATCTTAGTAGCCACCGACCTCGAAAGAGGTCGCCCCAATGACGTTTTTCTTCATTCTTCCCTTGATGTATAGATACCGTTGTTCGTCCAAATTCGTAGGGCCGAACGCCGGATAGGTCTTCTGAACATTTTCCGCGTTTCTTGAGAGGAAAGGCTGTTCTCTAACGCCGCAAACTCACATAATATTTGAGAAGAAACGAGCTTTTCAAAAAAGAGGCGACATTTGCTTTCTTATGTGATACCTAAAGACTGAATCGTATTCATCCTTAGGCCATCAAATGAACATAAGAGAGACCCTATCAGCAACTTACACAAATGAACACCACATTCGATCTTGACGATTATTGGGTGCGGATCAGCAGTCATCTATGCGCAGACCCTGCGTGCCGTCGCCCACACAGAGAAGGGAGGTGGAGCAAGCTTACATATTTGCCGGTTGAGTCGTGTGAAAAGATTCTGATCACTCTTTTAACAAGGAGGATGCCACGATGAAGAAGATGTCTCTATTTTTTCTGGTCGCAATTATTGGAATCGCTTTTGTGAGTGTCGGTGCTTTCAAGGCCCAGGCCGACCCTGTAAAACTCACCTATAGCTGCTTCTTCCCCCCAACCCATATCCAGAGCAAATTGGCCGAGGCATGGTGCAAGGAGGTGGAAAAGCGGACGGGCGGTCAGGTTCAAATCAGCTATTATCCCGGCCAGACCCTCACCAAGGCCGCACAGTGTTACGACGGCGTGGTCGAAGGGCTCTCCGACATCGGCTTTTCCATCCTCCAGTATACGCCTGGGCGGTTCCCGCTGATGGACGTGATCAATCTTCCCATCGGCGTTCCCAGCGGGGAGGTGGCTACAGCCATCATCAACGAGGTCAATGATAAATTTCAACCCAAAGAATTGAGCGACACCAAGGTCATGTATCTCCACAGCCACGGACCGGGCTTCATTCACACCAAGGACAAACCCATTCTCAAAATGGAGGACCTGAAAGGGATCAAGATCCGATCTCACGGTCCCACGGCTGAAATGATCAAATGCCTGGGCGGCACGCCTGTAGCGCTTCCCATGCCCGAGTTATACCAGTCCCTTCAGAAAGGCGTGGTGCAGGGGGGGGTATTTCCCCTCGAATCCAACAAAGGCTGGCGCCTCGCCGAGGTGACCCACTACGTCTCGGCCTGTTTCTCCACCGGCTACGGCCTGGCATTCTTTGTGGTCATGAACAAAGACAAGTGGGAGAAGCTTCCTGCTGACGTAAAGAAGACCATCGAAGAGATCAACCAGGAATGGATCATCAAGCACGGTCAGGCATGGGATGACAGCGATTTCAAAGGGGTCCAGTTTCTGCTGGAGAAGGGCAACACCCTGAACGGCATCGGCCCCAAGGAGGCAGAGAGGAGACAGAAAGCGGTTCAACCGGTCATCGACGGCTATGAAAAAGATGTCTCGGCCAAGGGTCTCCCCGGCAGAGAGGTACTTGATTTCGTCAATCAGCGGCTTAATGACGCGGCCCGGGGAAAATTCACCAGCAAGTACATCGCGGGAGGCAAATAGGTCGCGATCTTTCAGGGGGCCGGGATCCACGATCCCGGCCCTCGCCGGTAAGGATACAGACTGATGAAGGCCTTGGACTGGCTGTCGGATATCTTGAAAAAGATAGGCGGCTTCTTTCTGGTGGGCATGATGGCCCTCACCTGCGCAGATGTGATCGGAAGGATCTTTGGCTACCCGATCTTAGGCGCTGTGGAACTGGTGGTCGCCATGACCACCCTGGCCATCGGCATGGGACTCCCCTTCACCCATGAGGCCAGGGGACATGTGGGGGTGGAGATCGTGGTCCGGCTCTTCTCCGAACGGACACAGACGATTATCGAACTCTGTACCAGCACGGTGAGCTTTCTCCTGTTCGCGATTGTGACCTGGCGCATGTTTGTTTATGCTCATACCATGCAGAACACGGGAGAGGAGACCGTGAATCTGGCCCTCCCCCTGTTCGTCTTCATCTATGCCCTCTCCTTCTGTCTGGTCGTTTTCACCTTGACCATCCTCAGGGACATCCTCGTCAATATTCAAAAGCTGAGGCCGCGATGAACCCAACCCTTGTAGGGACTATCGGGATCCTGGTCATGGTGATCATTTTTCTCACCAGGATGCCTGTCGCCTATGTCATGGCCATGATCGGCTATCTGGGGTTTACCGTCATGATCTCCACAAAGGGCGGGCTGAACCTCCTTTCCAGAGATTTCTACGAGGTCTTTTCCTCCTACGGCCTCACCACCATTCCCCTCTTTGTCCTCATGGGGCAGTTGGCCTTCAACAGCGGCATCAGCCGCCGGCTCTACGACACGGCCAATAAATACCTGGGCAGCACCCGCGGCGGGCTGGCTATGGCCACGGTCGCGGCCTGCACGGGTTTCGGGGCCGTCTGCGGGTCAAGCCCGGCTACGGCGGCCACCATGGCCACGGTGGGGCTTCCCGAGATGAAGCGATTCAACTATGCCGATGAACTCGCCACGGGCGCCGTGGCCTCCGGCGGCGGTCTGGGGATGATCATGCCCCCCAGCGTGGTCCTGATCGTCTACGGCGTCCTGACCGAGCAGTCTATCGGGAAGCTCTTTGTGGCCGGCATCCTGCCGGCCTTCCTCGTGACCATTCTCTTTATCATCAGCATCTTCATCTGGTGCACCCGGAACCCGGATCAGGGTCCCAGGGGGAAGCGATATACCTGGAAAGAAAAGATCAAGTCCCTCACCAAGCTCGGTGAAACCATGGCCGTATTCGTTCTGGTGATGGGAGGGCTCTTTTCAGGTCTCTTTACCCCTACCGAGGCTGCGGCCGTAGGCGCCTTCGGCGTCCTGCTGGTTTCTCTCCTGCGACGTCAGTTGACCTGGGACAGCTTTGTCGATTCCCTTTATGAGACCCTCAAGACATCCTGCATGGTCATGATGCTCATTGCCGGGGCCACGATCTTCGGAAAATTTTTTGCTGTAACCAGGATCCCTTTTGAGATCGCAACCTGGGTGGGGGGGCTGGACCTGCCCTCATACGCCGTCATGGCCATCATTATCTTGATTTACTTCTTCGGGGGCTGCTTCATGGACGCCCTCGCCTTTGTCATGCTCACCATCCCCATCTTTTTCCCCGTGGTCTCCAGCCTCGGGTACGACCCCATCTGGTTCGGGATCATTATTGTGATGGTGACCGAGATGGGCGTGATCACACCGCCGGTGGGCATCAATGTCTACGTGGTCTACGGAGTGGCCAAAAACGTCATCGGAGAGGTCCCCCTCGAGACCATCTTCAAGGGCATCGTGCCGTTCCTCATCGCCGTGGCCGTTGGCATCGTGATTCTGATGGTCTTTCCACAGATCGTTCTCTTTCTGCCCAATATTATGTACTGAACCTGCAGGGCTGGGGGATCGTTGCGCGGGCCTCTGACCTTTACACCTAAGGGAACTGTTATGAATATGGAACAAAAATGCTGGAATCCGGTCCTGGAGACACTGTCCCGGGAGCGAATTCGAACGCTTCAGCTCAAGAAATTCAAGAGGCTCTTCCAGTGGGGGTATGAGCATTCCAGGTTTCATCGTTCCCTGTATGACCAGGCCGGGATCCGACCTGACGATATCCGGTCATGGGAAGATGTTAAGAAGGTCCCAAAGGTTGAGAAGTCCATGATGAGGGACATCCAGGGCAAAGACCCATTTCCCTATGGGGACGCCCTCTGCGTGCCCCTGGAAGAGGTCACGGAATTCCGTCAGACGAGCGGGACCACAGGCCAGCCTGTCTATCAGCCCGACACCTGGCAGGACTGGGAATGGTGGGCGGAGTGCTGGTCCTATATCCTCTGGGCCCAGGGCTACCGTCCCAGAGACCGGGTTTTCCTCCCCTTCGGATACAACGTCTTCGTCGCCTTCTGGGCCGGCCACTATGCGGCCGAGAAACTGGGGTGCGAGGTCGTTCCCGGGGGCGTGCTCGACACCCAGGCGAGGATCCTCAAGATCCAGGAACTCCGGGCCACGGCCATGATGGCCACGCCGACCTATGTCCTCGGGATGGCCGATACGGCCAGGAAGATGGGCCTGGACCCGGAAAAGATGACCATTGAAAAGATTACCTGCGCGGGGGAACCCGGCGCCTCCATCCCGACCACCAAAAAGCGGATGGAAGATGCCTGGGGCGCAAAGGTCTACGACCATGCGGGCGCCACCGAGATCGGGGCCTGGTGCTTCGAATGCACGGCCCAGCCCGGGGGATTACACGTGAACGAGGCCTTCTTCCTGGTGGAAATCGAAGACATCGAGACCGGAGAGATTATAGAGGAACCCGGGAAAAGGGGAAAGATGATCATCTCGGCCCTGGACCGCCAGGCCCAGCCCTGCATTCGCTTTGACTCGAAAGATGTGATCGAGTGGGCCGAGGCGCCCTGTCCCTGCGGACGGACCTTCCGGCTCATCAAGGGCGGGGTCCAGGGGAGGGCCGACGACATCACTAAGGTAAAGGGCGTCCTTCTCTCTCCGGGGGCCATCGAGGAGGTGGTGCGGGGAATCGAGGGCCTGGGGGATGAATTCGAGGTGGTCGTTGACAAGGTGGGAGACATCGACCGCATCACCCTGAAAGTCGAGCTGGCCTCGGCGTTCAAGGAAAAGCGATGTGAGATAGAGCCCCGTCTCAAGGACCAGCTCCGTCTCAAGACGAATCTGGGCTATGTCCTTGAATTCCATGAACCCGGGACCCTTCCCCGCTACGAGGTCAAGGCCAAGCGGTTCAAGGACATTCGAAAAGGCCACTGAGTGACGCTACGGCGACGCTCGCTTTCAGCGGTAAGTCCTGAATCTCTGCACAGTTGAAAAAAGCTGTGCTCTGTTGAACCCGGGTATCCGCGACCTATATGACCGGGCCGACCGTGTAGATGTCCATGGCCTTGGTATAGCCCGATATCTCCGCCTTGGTGAGCTTGCCCGAGGCGACTTCGAGAATTTCCTCAAAGATCCGGTTGCCTGCCTCCGGAAGGGTCTCCGCGCCCTCCATGACCGGACTGACGTCCACATCCATATGGTCCCGCAGTTTTTCCCATGTCCGCCGGTTGCCGGTGATCTTGATTACCGGAACAAAGGGGAACCCCTGGGGCGCGCCCCGGCCCGTGGTAAATGCAATCACGTTGCATCCCGCGGCCGCCAGTCCTGTCAGGATCTCCGGCTCCCTGCCGGGCGAATCCATCACCACAAGTCCTTTTACAGAAGGGGCCACCCCGTATTCGTACACCGCCCGGACAGGGGCGGTTCCGGCCTTTGCAATGGCCCCCAGGGATTTTTCCTCGATGGTGGTCAGCCCGCCCTTGATGTTGCCGCCCGTGGGCTGGCCCCCCCGGATGTCGGCCCCCACCGATTTGGCCCGTTCTTCCATCCGGTGCACCAGGTCGAGGATCTGCTGTCCGATTTCCCGATTCTGGGCATGTTTGGCGAGGAGATGCTCGGCCCCGATAAACTCCGTGACCTCCCCCAGAATGGAGGTGCCGCCCCTTTCCACGACCCGATCCGAGGCAATGCCCAAAGCCGGATTGGGCGCCAGGCCCGAGGTGGTATCGGAACTGCCGCACTTGAGTCCCAACACGAGATCGTCAATCCCGCACGAAACCCTCTCCCATCGGGAAGCCTCCTGGACCATTCCCTGGGCCGCCAAGACCCCTTCGGCAATGGAGCGCGCGGCCCCTCCGATTTCCTGGATCACGATCGTCTCCACGCGCTTTCCTGCAGCCGAAATGCGCGTGGCCACCTCTTCTACGGCCGTGCTCTCACAACCCAGGCTGACGAGAAGCACCGCGGCGAGATTCGGGTTCCCGCCGAGACCGGACAAGGCATCGTTCACGCGCTGGATGTCAACCGGCGTCTGGCAGCATCCCTGCTGGTGCATGAAACAGGCCGTTCCTCGAACCTGGCGGGAAATGCCGTCGGCCACCTCGTTGGCGCACACCACCGTAGACAGAATTCCCACGTAATTCCGCGTCCCCACACGGCCATCCGGCCTTCTGTATCCCTTGAATTCCATATCAACGGCCCCCTGAACCTAAATCGCCACGGCCCCTGAGGCTTTCGATGTTCTGGATATGGGCGTGGGTCCCAAATGGGATATTATCCGTCGCCCTTCCAATAACTTCCCCATATTTAATGATATCCTCCCCCTGTGCGATATCTTTTACCGCAAATTTATGGCCATAGGGGATAGGCCCCTGAACCCGGACGAGTTTCCCCTCTTCACCCATGCCGATGTTCACCTCTTCCCCAGGCTGAATATCCCGCAGGGCGGTGGCGACATTGTCCGTCTCTTTGATTACTATCGCGTCTGTCTTCATTTCCGCATCACCTAACCCGGACGAACCGGAACCAAAAAGGCCTCACATGGAGACACTCTTTTTCACAAAACTCAATGGGTAACTGCTTAATTCCTTGGTGCGATTTGCACCCTCACGGTTCATCAGGCAGATTCAGAAGCTCATGCACCGCCTTCAGCATATCAGTCACTCCAAAAGGCTTTTCAAACACGCGGTGGGCGCCTACGCTCCGGGCCATGCCCAGATAGTCCTCGGCCTGAATAATGCCCCCGCCGGACATGGCGATGATCTTTACCTCAGGAAAGTGACGCCGCAGATCCATGATGGTCTCGATACCCTCCTTTTCGGGCATGATGAGATCCGTGATAACCAGATCCGCCGGGCTTTCTCGAAAGAGCCTCATCCCCGCCTTCCCATCGGCCGCCTGAACGACCTCGTACCCCTCCTCGATCAACATGGCATACAAAAGTTCCCGGACCGAAGGCTCATCATCAATGACCAGAATACGCGCCATATGATATCTCTCCTTTCACAACTTTTCAGATAGTAGTGCTGAGAGAGGCCCAGGTCAAGCCTATATTTCTCATCCCAGCAACTCTGCTTGACATGGACCATCCGTTTCTCTAAACTCCCCAGTAAACAGTAAAAGGATTTGTCGCCCCCGGCGGATGAAACTCCCCTGTGTGACCGGCCTGCCTGCCGCGAAGCTCACTGCACAGGCAGGCGTCCTCGCCGCGAAGATCGAGGCTGCAAGCCTCTCTTAGAGGAAAAGCAAGCCCCTATCCGCGTTCGTTGGCGTTCATTCGCGGTTCGGGCTAATTTTATGGTAAATGGATATGGATATTGCATCGCTGATAAAAAACCGAGCATCGGAAACCTACGATCTGCATCGGCGCTATGTGAACCCCCAGTTTGTGCGCGTATTGGAGGTCATCGGTTATAATCGCAACTATTGCACTGCCCAAGGGGCCCGTCTCATCGATGAAAAGGGGAGAGAAGTACTTGATTTCCTGGCAGGATTCGGCGTCTTCAACATAGGGCGAAACCATCCGGTCGTTGCGCGGGTATTGCGGGACATGCTCAATTGCAGCGGCCCGAACCTGGTACAGATGGATGTCGGGATCATTTCAGGGCTCCTGGCCGAGGCCTTGGCCCGCGTCGCGCCGGGCGATCTGGAAGCGGTGTTCTTCACCAATTCAGGGGCCGAAGGAGTGGAAGGAGCCCTCAAGTTTGCCCGGCAGGCCACCGGGAAACACAAGATCGTCTATTGTAAGCGGGCCTTTCACGGCCTGACCCTCGGCGCCCTCTCTGTCAATGGCAACGAGGAATTCCGGAATCGCAACGAACCGCTCCTCCCCGGCTGTATCCCAGTCCCCTTCAATGACCTGGACGGCCTGGAGGCGGCCCTCTCCGGAAGGGATGTCGCCGCCTTTATTGTCGAGCCGATTCAGGGGAAGGGGGTCTTTGTCCCGGACGACGCCTATTTCCCCGGAGTACGGCGTCTGTGCGATGAATATGGCGCCCTTTTCATCGCCGACGAGGTCCAGACCGGTTTCGGTCGCACAGGCCGTATGTTTGCGGTAAATCACTGGGATGTGACGCCGGACCTGTTGGTCGTCTCCAAGGCCCTTTCAGGCGGGTATATCCCGTTAGGCGCCGTCATCAGCAAACGAAAGATCCACTCAAAGGTCTTTGACTGCATGGACCGGTGCTTTGCACATTCCAACACCTTCGGTCAGAATGACCTGGCCATGGCCGCCGGACTGGCCACGCTTCATGTGCTCGAACAGGAGAAACTGGTCGAGCGATCGGCCCGGATGGGCGAATATCTCATGAGCGGTCTGAGAGAACTGGCCGGACGTTACGAACTCCTTCACCAGATTCGGGGCAAGGGCCTCATGATCGGAATTCAGTTCGGCCCCCCCGAGTCCCTTGGCCTTAGAACCGGATGGAAGCTCCTCCACAAGATGAATGAGGAACTCTTCTGTCAGATGATCACCATTCCCTTGCTGGAGAAGCACCATATTCTGACCCAGGTCGCCGGTCACGGACTTGACACGGTCAAGATACTCCCCCCGCTGATCATTGATACCGCCGATGCCGACCGTTTCCTCGATGCCATGGATAGTGTTCTGAAAGATGCCCACAAATTCCCGGGTTCGGCCTGGACAACCGTCAAGAAGTTAGGCCTCCGCACCGCAAAAACAGCATGAGTGCTCTAAAACAAATCCAGGAACGCCTCTTGAATTCGCTCTGGCGACTTGTATCCGGTCATTCCGGGGCGGTCATAGGGGTCGGCCTGGCGCTCGCCGCCCTGTCGGCCGCCGCATCCTTTCTCTTTCTGGGTCTCAACAGCGACCAGGACAAACTGGTCTCTCCAAACACCCCCTTTCATAAACGCTACCTTGCACACCTCAACAACTTCGGGGATCAGGAATACCTCTATGTGGTCATCCAGACCGGCGGGACCGAGGAAGGCAAAAGGAGGGCCATAGCCTTTGCAGAAGACCTCAACCGCCGCCTAAGCCAGCACCCGGACCTGATTCATGCTGTTTACTTCCGCATTTCTCCTTCTGATCTAGGTCCCGGCGCGCTCTTTTTTGCCTCCCCAGAGGAGGCGGAAGCCCTTTGCGGGACCATCCGCTTTCTGGCCCCTTTCATGGACGCATGGACCCGGGATGGCTCCTTAGCAGGCTTCATCGACACTACAGCAAAACTCCTGAGCGGAGAGGGAGGGAGCGTCGCTGAAATGGACCCGGCAGTGATGGTTCAGGCCCTTGGGTCCCTGAAGGGTCTCCTTGAGAACATGAACGGCATCCTGGCCGAAAAGGCCCCATACCGTTCCGTACTGGACCTGTCCCAGGCCGGGAACGACTATTTCTTCAGCCCTTCGGGAAGGCTGTTGATCATGCGGCTCCTGCCGGCCAAGGATTTCGAGACCATGGACGTTATCGGAAAACCGCTCGAGGCCGTGCGTCAGGCGCTCCATGCCGTACAAGGAATCCATCCCGATGTGGAGGCGGGGCTCACCGGAAGGCCGGTGCTCCAGGCCGACGAGATGGCCACCACCAACCGGGACATGACCCAGGCTACCCTGATCTCCATGATCCTGATCGCCTTTCTCTTCATGCTTATCCTCCACGGCTGGCTGAGACCGCTTGTCCTCCTGATCTGTCTCATCATGGCCATGGCCTGGAGCTTCGGGTTCGCTACCGTAGCGGTGGGAAAACTGAATCTCCTCTCTATCGTCTTCGCCCTGGTCCTGGTGGGCATCGGCGTGGATTTCGGCGTTCACATCATCATGCGCTATGTCGAGGCCAATAAAACAGGGGCAAAGGTGGACGATGCGGTCCGGATCTCCATGTTCAGGGTCGGGCCCGGCATCATCCTGGGCGCCCTGACCTCGGTCTGCGCCTTCTACTCGGTCCTCTGGTCGGACTTTATCGGATTGGCCGAATTGGGCCTGATCGGCGGGACAGGGATCCTCCTCTGCCTTCTGGCCATGATGACGGCGCTCCCTGCCATGCTCCTGATCGCCGGAAGGCGAAACCTCTTCCCCTCCTCTGCGCCCAGGATAAGCGCCATCCCTTCCCTGGAACGGCTCTCCACAAGGCCTTGGTTGGCCGTGCTCCTACTCCTGATCATTACCCTGGCCGGACTCCCGGGGGCTTTCAAGGTCCGCTTCGACTACAACCTGCTGGAACTCCAGGCCAAGGGTCTCGAATCCGTGGAATATGAGAGGATCCTGATTGAGGCGTCGGGTGAATCTACCTGGTATGCGATTCTCTCGGCAGACAACCTGAGAGAGGTGTCTCGTCTGACCCGGACCCTTGAGGCGCTCCCCTCCGTGGGAAAGGTGGAGAGCATTCTGGATTTCATCCCGAAAGACCAGGCCAGCAAACAGGCGATCTATGAAAAGGCGGCCCGGGAGCTGAAACCGATCTCTCTCCATGAGCTGCCCGCTCCTCCCCCCGATGCCGGGCGCCTGATCCAGTCCCTTTCCCGCCTCACCCTGGCATTGCAGGGGTTGGAGGAGAAACTCTTTGCGGCCGGCGCCGGCTCCGAAATCACCCTTATCGACCAGGACCTGGCCTCTATCGATTCCATTACCGGGCTTCTCAGGCAGGACCCTGAAAAGGCACCCCGGCTCGCTGCCCTCCAGACCGGATTGGTTGGGGATCTGGCGAAATCGGTCAGGCAATTGAAGATATGGCTCACCGCCGGATCGGTCACGCCGGATACTCTCCCCGCCACCCTCAGGGACCTCTATGTGGGCAAGGACGGCGCCTACCAGATCAAGGTGATTCCCAAGGGAGATGTCTGGGATTTCAATGAACTCACCGGGTTTGTGTCTCAGCTGCGCCGCGTAGATCCGGAGGCAAGCGGCGTTCCCGTTGGGGTCCTCGAGTCGGCACTGCTGATGCACCGGACATTCCTCTGGGCAGCAGGATTGACCATCGTCCTGGTCACACTGATCCTGTGGCTCTACTGGCGCTCTCTTCCCGCAGTATTTCTTGCCATGCTGCCACTGGGCGTCAGTATGCTGTGGCTCCTGGAGATCATGGGCTGGGCAGGGATCAACTTCAACCTGGCCAATTTTTTTGCCATCCCGATTCTCCTTGCCATCGGCGTAGACGGGGGGATCCACCTGCTGACCCGCTGGGGGGAAATTCAATACATGGCGAAGGATGCCCCAAAGGAGCCGAACGGGCTCTTTCATACCAGCACCCCAACCGCCGTCGCCCTGAGCTTTGCCACTACCATGATCGGGTTTGGCGGCCTCCTCTTCGCCCACCATCGGGGGTTGGCAAGCCTCGGCTGGGTCATGGTGCTCGGGTCCGTGATGGGGATGCTGGCGTGCCTCCTTGTGCTCCCCCCGGCCCTGAAACTGATGAGACGAAGATGAGGATGAAGGGGTTCAAGGTTCAGAGATTAAAAGGTTGTAACACGTTAGGCATGTGAAAAAGGCCGGTGGGGGTCTCTTTCCATGCCTGTGTGTATCCCCAGATGATTGTCCTGAATAGTATGGAGGTGTTTTCCGAATGTACCAGATGCGAACGGCATGGATGGTCTTGATTGTCGGGATAATCGGTCCTTTTTGGCCGGGACCTGCAATATCGGGTGATACCCTCGACTTTGCCGTAATCCAGCCGGGGCAACCGGGCACCTCCCAGGAGGCCCAGCCGGTTATGGACGCGCTGACAGCCTATATCCAGAAAAAGATGGGGCCTGAGGTTACAATCAACGGCGCCTACTTCAACGAACTTGATTCGGCCCTCGATTTTTTGCATAATAGGCGACCTGCATGGGGGATTGTCCGTCTCGGGTTCTATTCGGAACAGGCCGAGGCCTTTCAGATGATTCCCATTGCCGCCACCCTTCCCGGAGGATCGCCTACGGATATCTGGCGTCTCGTGGTCTCCAGCGAAGGGCCAGGGGACTGGCGGGCCTTGCAGGGCAAGGTCCTGGGAAATATGCTTTTTGAAAAGGACGCCGCAGCCTGCCTCCTGTTCGGTTTGCCTTCTGACCGGCTGCCGTTCACCTTGGAGGGAACGTTTCATCCCCTTCGCTCGCTCCGAAGCGTCATCAAGGGTAAAGCAGCAGGCGCGGTCCTGGACAGATCCCAATATGAGGCGGTCAAGGCATTGCCATTGGCCAAGGATCTCAAGGTCATCCACATATCCACGGAACTCCCTGCCAGCCCGGTAGTCTGGTTCGGGGCCCCTGACAAGAGGACCCGGTCTCTCGCCTCCGTACTTTTGGGCATGAAAGAGGACAACGATGCACAAACCCTGCTCAAACTCCTTCAGACCGACGGCTTTGGACCGCCGGATTCACGCCTTCCTCAATTCAGGCGGGGCCAGAAAGGGGCGGCCTGCTTTCCATAGCCTGCTCGTTGTGGTTTTATTCCTCGGGGCGTGCGCCCACATTCCCGCCGCGCCACAACGCAGGGCCGACAAGAAAACCGGGCAGGCCATGGAAGAGGTGGAACTGTCTATCTGCGCCCCCTGCTCCCGCGGCGAGGTCCGACAATGGGCCGCAGATGCAGAAAGGGATGTGGGGTCCGCCCTGAAGGCCGCCAACTGCTATGCATTCCTCGCAAAAACAGGAACAGACAAGGCATCGAGGCTTGCAGACGCGATGACGGGCCGGCAACTGGCCGAAAGTGCGGCTCAGCGACAGCCGGGAAGCGGCCTGGCACATTATCTGTACGCCTATCTCACCGGGCTGGAGGCTGAAAACGACCCCCTCCATGGACTCGAGCTGGTGCCCGTTATCGAGAGGGAAGCCCGGCTGGCCGAGGAGTTAAGCCCCTCGATAGATCATGCAGGCCCGGACAGGATGCTGGGAGAACTCTATCTCCGGGCCCCGGGCATGCCCGTCAGCATCGGCGATGTGGAAAAGGCCATCGTCCGTTACCGCCGGGCGCTGACCATAGCCCACGGCTTCGCTGAAAACCGTCTGGGCCTGGCAGAGGCCCTCCTGAAGGGAGAGGAGACAACAGAAGCCTGCATGGAGTTGCATGGGCTGTTGGCAGAGATGCCGCCTGCCGATGCATCCGAAGCGACGTGGCGGAAGGCCTTGGATCTGTTGAAGCGTCTGTGCGCCGCGAAAAATGCTGAATAACAGTCTGGCCCTTTTTAATACGGCAACTATCATCCCGATACTCAGTGGATAAAACCCTGACGGGTAAACTCCTTATTTGGAATTTAGACGTAAGCCTTTTATTGACCCCCGGAATATTGAGCAGTTACGGGGCAACTATCATCTGCTTACCAGCTTTATTGGTTATGTTAGGGGAAAAAATGGAGGATGGAAACAGGGCGACCGGGAGCGGGGGGCCTATGACCCTGGTCACAGGGGGCGCAGGATTTGTGGGATCGGCCGTCGTACGTCAGCTTGTCCGATCCGGTCACCGGGTAAGGGTCCTTGTCCGTCCAACCAGCGATCCCCGAAACCTGAGAAGACTCCCCATTGACATGGTCACAGGGGACCTCACAGACCATCGTTCTTTAAAACAGGCCCTAACAGGGTGTGATTTCCTGTTTCATCTGGCGGCGGATTACCGCTTCTGGGTCCCTGAGCCTGAAGAGATGTATGAAAACAATGTGCAGGGCACAGAGAAAATCATGCGGGAGGCGCTCAGGGCCGGGGTCCGGAAGATCATCTATACCAGCAGTGTGGCAACTTTGAAGCTCAACAGCAACGGGATTCCTACAGATGAAAACGGGGCCGCTTCTCTGAAAGATATGATCGGGCATTACAAACGCTCCAAGTTCTTAGCTGAGGCCACGGTCTTGGGCCTGATTGAGACCCGGGGCCTGCCCGCAGTAGTGGTGAACCCTTCTATGCCTGTAGGGCCGGGGGACATTAAACCGACGCCGACCGGCCGATTCATCGCAGATGCCGTCGCAGGCCGGATGCCTGCATATGTCAACACCGGTCTCAATGTCGTTCACGTGGACGATGTGGCAAAAGGGCACCTCCTGGCCTTGGAACATGGCAGGATAGGAGAACGCTACATCCTCGGCGGACACAATATGACGCTGAAAGAAATCCTCATAGAAGTCGCCTCTATTGCGGGACGCACGCCGCCGCGTGTTCGTCTTCCCCACAGGCTCATCCTGGCCGTGGCCCTTTTTTCAGAGGCCTGGGCACGCTGCGCCTCCAAGGGGGAGCCCCGTGTGACCCTGGATGAGGCAAGAATGGCCAGAAAGCGGATGTTTTTTTCGTCCGGAAAGGCAGAGCGGGAACTGGGGTACACGTCCCGGCCGGCAAGAGAGGCCCTCCACGATGCAGTGCACTGGTTCCGGCAGAACGGTTACGGCAACAAGGCGGACACAAGGAAAAGACGAACGTCCAACGTCCAACATCCAACGTCCAACGTCGAATGAACGGCAAAAACCAACTTCATGCATGTGGGGCATGTATAATTTTACTCACTTTGCAATCGCTCAATATTCCAAGGCTCAATAAAAGGCTTACGCCTGAATTCCGAATGAGGCGCTTGCCGGTTTTGCCCTCTGATTATTGAGATGATACGATTATGCCTTTCAACTTTAGGCACTTTAGGCACTTTTAACTTTAGTCACTTCTATCTTGGGATATCGTTATGAGCATACCGTTGGTTCAAAAGGCGCGCATCGGCGCTTATATCCTTAGGCAGAGGCTTTCGGGGAACGGCCGGTTTCCGCTCGTCCTTATGCTGGAGCCCCTCTTCCGCTGCAACCTTCGATGCAAGGGATGCGGCAAAATCGACTATCCGGAGGACATCCTCAAAAAGATGATGACCCCTGAGGAATGCGTAGCCGCGGCCGAGGAGTGCGGCGCCCCGGTCGTCTCCGTTGCCGGCGGGGAACCGCTGCTTCACCCCCGGATTGCCGAGATCGCCCGGCAACTGATTGCCCGCAAAAGGTTTGTGTACCTCTGCACCAACGCACTCCTCGTGGAAAAACGGATCAGGGAATTTGAGCCGTCCCCGTATCTGACCTTCAATATCCACGTAGACGGCCTGCGCGAACAACACGATGACCGGGTCTGTCTCAAAGGGGTATTTGACCGGGCTATGGCCGCCATTCACCTCCTGGTCTCCAACGGTTTCCGCGTCACCACCAACACCACCTTTTTCACCGGGGAAACCGCAGAAGGGGCAGGGAGACTCTTCGATCTGTTGACCTCCCTCAGGGTCGAGGCCATGACCATCGCCTCTGCCTTCAGCTACGAAACGGCATCGGATCAGGAAAATTTTTTCACGCGGAATGAGGCCATCGACCTGTTCCAGTCTATCTTCAAATCAGGCAAAGGAAAAGGCTGGCGATTCAACCACAGCAGCCTCTACCTCGATTTCCTGGCAGGCAACCAGGAGTACGCCTGTATCCCCTGGGGCAACCCAACCTGCAACATATTCGGCTGGCAGAAGCCGTGCTATCTCTTAAATGACGGATATGAACCCACCTTTCAAGATCTGATGGAGAACACGGACTGGTCCGAATACGGCGTGGGCAGAGACCCCCGCTGCACCCACTGTATGCTCCACTGCGGCTTTGAGCCCACCGCCGTGATAGACTCGGCAAGACACCCGATCAAGGCCATGAAGGTCCACTGGCGGGGAGTGAACGCAAAAGGCCCTGTCACACCAGGGCGAAATAGGATCGGAGGATAAAAGTAGATGGAACAAGCGATGATGAGCGACGAGATGCATTATGAAGGGACCTGCATCCGGCCGCCCAGCGAAGCCTACAGCATCCTGCTCCAGGTAACCGTGGGTTGCTCCCACAACAAGTGCACCTTCTGCGGCACCTATAAGGATAAACGATTCCGAATCAAGGACGATCGCACGATTCTGGGCGATATCCTGTTTGCCTCCAAATATATGAAACGGCAGGACCGGGTATTCCTCATGGACGGGGATGCCCTCATTATTCCGCAGAGGCGATTGATGTGGATCCTGGACCGGATCAAAGAGCATCTCCCCTGGGTAAGGCGGGTGGGGGCCTATGCCAATGCCAAGGGCATCCGGATGAAGACCCTTGAAGAATTGAAAGAACTGAAAGAAAACGGCCTGGGCATCCTTTACTTGGGCGTGGAAACCGGGGACGAGGCCCTGCTCAAAAAGATCCGTAAGGGAACAAGCGCTCAGAACCTGATCGACATGGGGAGGAAGGTGCGGGAGGCCGGGATCAAGCTCTCGGCGACCGTTTTATTGGGGATTGCCGGTCGAGAGCGATCCCTCGATCATGCCCGGGCCACCGGCGACCTCCTGACCCGAATGGACCCCAATTATGTGGGGGCGCTCACCGTGATGCTGATACCGGGGACCCCGCTCCACGATGAATATATCAACGGGACGTTTGAGCTTCTGTCCGAACAGGAACTGCTGCTGGAATTACGGGAGATGATCGCCCATACCGACCTGAGCCGGGGGCTTTTCTTTTCCAATCACGCATCCAACTATCTCCCCATCAAGGCACGGCTCCCCAAGGGAAAACAGGAGGCCCTGGATCAGATAGACAGCGCATTGAGGGGGGAAGTAGGCCTCCGGCCGGAATGGATGCGGGCCCTCTAGGATTTATGATTGTTGATTTGTCCCGCTACAAAGCGGGATTGATTGAATACCCCATTTAAAACAAGATGATGCACGCCTGAAACCCCAAAAATGGGTGCTCTTTTTCTTGAAGGCTATCTAATCAAAGATCGCCTTCACAAAATCGACCGCGTCGAACGCCCTGAGATCATCTATCTTTTCCCCGATCCCGATGAATCGGATCGGAATGCCAAGTTCACGGGAAATACCGATCACGATACCGCCCTTGGCCGTGCCGTCTAATTTCGTGAGTACAATGCTGGTCACCCCTATTGCCTTGTTGAACATATGGGCCTGTGAAATCGCGTTCTGGCCCGTGGTGGCGTCCAGGACCAGCCAGACCTCGTGGGGGGCCCCCGGGAGCTTCCGGCCGATCACCCGATGGATCTTCTGGAGTTCTTCCATGAGATTGATCTTGGTATGAAGCCGGCCGGCTGTGTCCACCAGGACCACATCGACCTTTCTGGCAACCGCCGCAGTCAGGCCGTCGAAGGCAACGGCCGAAGGATCGGCCCCCGGCCCCTGTTTGATGACAGTGGCCCCTACCCGCTCGCCCCAGATAGTGAGCTGCTCCACGGCAGCCGCCCGGAAAGTATCAGCGGCCACCAGCAGGACCTCTTTCCCCTCTGACCTGAATCGATGGGCCGCCTTCCCGATAGTGGTGGTCTTCCCCACGCCGTTGACGCCTACGACCATGATGACCAGCGGCTCTCCCGGATTGGGAAGCGGGCGCTCCACCGCCTCACCAGCGTCCAGAAATGCGAGCATCTGATCCCTGAGGGCCGTCTTCAGCTTGTCAGTGTCTCTGAGTTCTTTCCTGGCCACCTTTTCCTGGACAGAAGCGATCAGTTCCTGGGTGGCGGCCACACCGATATCCGAAGTGAAGAGGATCTCCTCCAGGTCGTCCAAGAGATCCTCGGTGATCTCCTTTTTCCCCAAAAAGAGCCGGTCAAGTCTCCCTGTGAACGAATCCCTGGTCTTTGACAGTCCCTGGCGGAGTCTCCCGAAAAGGCCCGGCCCCTGATCCGCCTCCCCGTTTTCCTCTTCCTTTTCCTTTTTCCGGTGAAAAAGTGCCAACGTCTCGTTCCTCTCTATTGAATCGTCTCCAGACCGTTGTCTGACCCTCCATTTACATTGACAGATACCATCTTGGATATCCCCTGGTCCTGCATCGTTATCCCATACAGGCGATCCGTGATCTCCATTGTCTTCCGGCTGTGGGTGACCATGATGATCTGAGACGCCTGCCGAATCGTCTTAAGCAGACTGTTGAACCGGTCGATGTTGGCCTCATCTAAGGGGGAATCCACCTCATCCAGGAGACAGAACGGGCTCGGCTTGATCATATAGATGGCAAAAATCAGGGCCATGGCAACCAGGGCCTTTTCACCGCCGGAGAGGAGTCCCATATGACTCAATTTCTTCCCGGGAGGCTGGACCTCCACCAGGACGCCGCTTTCCAACGGACGCGATTCGTCCGTCAAGCTCAGGCCGGCCGTGCCCCCGTTAAAGAGGATGGGAAAAATCTCTTTCAGCTTGGCGTCCACGTCCTGAAATGTCTTTTTGAACTTTTCAAGCGAGGTCCTGTTAATTTTTCGGATAGCGGTCCTCAATGACTCGATGGAGCTGATCAGGTCTTCTCGCTGCCCCACGATAAACTCGTGACGCTCATTCAGGGCCTCCAGTTCTTTGATGGCCATCAGATTCACCTCCCCGATCTGCTCCCGCAACCGTTTCTTCTGCTCGACCTTTTCTTCGGCCTCTGCCCGGGAGAAATCCTCCTGCAGGTGCGATCGGTATATCTCATGGAGGCTGAAATTAAATTTTTCCTTTACCGTTTCAATGAGATGATTCATCTTGAACTGGATCTCGGAGTTTTCCATCTTTGCCGTATTGATCTGCTCCCTGAGGTCATCCACCTCTCGTTTAAGTTCTTCCTCTTTTCTCTCTTCCTCTCTTATCTGGGCCTGGAATTCCCGTCGTTCCAGATCGGCACGGTTCATATCCGCCTCGGCCTTCTGCAGCCTGTCGAAAAGCCCTTTCAGTTCTTCCTCCAACGTCTCCTTTCGACTCTGGCAATCCTCGCGCCTCTCCCGGCCGGAAACGACATCCTCTTCGATCTTCCTGAGTCGATCGAGGGCATCGTCCACATAGCCGTCCATCATCTCCATCTCGCGCAGGGCGCTTCGTTCACCTTCCTCCGAAATCCGCAGGTCTGTCTTGAGCCGTGTCACATCTTCCCGGCACTGCTCGAATTCCTCCTCTGCTTCTCTCAGTTCCCGTTCCTTTTCCTGGAAATAGGCCTCCTCTTTCTGTCTCTGGGTCTTACGCGCGTTCAGTTCATCCGCAAGCCTCACGAGGTCCTTTTCATGTTTATTCCGTTCGGTCTCCTTCCGTTTGAGATCATCGGATATCTTCGCCGACATCTTTTCCAACTGATCCAATTCCTGACCAAAGCGGAATAGGACCTTGTCAAACTCGTTGATCTCCTCCTGGCAGGCCCACCGGTCTTCTGTCAGGCCCTCGATAATGCCCTGCTTTTCCTCGATCCGGGCGATGATTTCCCCGAGCTTGGCCCGGAGTTCGTCAACTCTTGCCGTATGCCTGATGGCCTTCTCCTTTAACTCGGCTATCTCCCGTTTCCGGATCAGAAGCCCCCGGGAGCCATGTGCGGCCCTTCCGCCGCTGATGACACCCATCCGGTCCACCATGTCGCCGTCAATGGTGACAAAACCGATCCCGCACCCGTTCCGTCCGGCTAAATCCCGGGCGCGTTCCCAGTTGGAAAGGGCCATATCCAGATCTTCCGCAATCGCCGTGTCGCCAAGCAGGGCGTCTATGAGAGGGGCATACCTTGGCGAGGTGGAGACATGGTCAAGCAGAAGCGGAAATTCCACGTCCCTCTCCAGACCTTCGGCCGCTCCCCTAATTCGGTTGACCGGGGCAAAACTGCCCATCCCCTTTGCCGATTTTCTCAGATAATCAACAGCCTCTTTCCCATCCACCTGGGATTCCACGAGCACATACTGGAGCTTGTCGGCCAGAACCGCTTCAACGGCCCGTTCATATTCCGGCTCAACCTGGATGGCATCAGCCAGGATTCCAAAAATACGACCCCCCTCAAGAGGGGGGAAGTCACCGGCCTTCATGATGGTCCTGACCCCCATCTGGTATCCTTCGAAATTCTCTGCCAGGGTTTCCAGGCTGGCGAGTCGAGACTGGCACATGTTGAGTTCCGATTCCGCTGATTTCAGCTCGGATTCAACCCGTCCCTTTACCATCCCAAATTCTTTTGAATTGGCGGTCTCCGCCTCCATGGCCGCCTCTATCTCGCTGAGCCTCTCTGCGGTCGCCTCGCGCACCATTTGCTTTCTCTCCGATGCGGCGATAATATTTTCAGACCTGGCGCTGATCTCTGAGAGTTCATTTTCGAGCCTGGACCGGCTGTCCGAGATCTGCTCGAGGAGCCGATTCAGATATCCTGACTCGTGATTCAGCCCGACCTCCCTGTTTTCTCCGGCGCTCAGCTCTGCCCTGGCCTTTTCATAGTCTTCCCGGATTTCCTCCAGTGCCCTCTTTCTAACAGTCGCCCGTTCATCCCTGACAGCGATCTCCCTTTCGAGTTCAGAGGACCGCTTCCGTTTCTCTTCCCGATCGTTCTCCAGGCCGGCCCGCTTTTCTTTCAGCTCTGAAATGCGAAGCGTCAGAGATTCCTGCTCGGCCATAAGCCGGCCCTTGATTTCCCCTATCATCCGCATCTCCCCTGCCAGAGATTCGACCTCCCCTTCCTTCCTGCGGACCCCGTCGCTGAGACGAAGGTGATTCTGCCTGTAGACAGAGAGGCCGGCATCCTTTTCGTCCAGCTCCAGGTTCATTTCTTCTATCAGGGCGCGGATCTGCGACATCCGTGTGGACCTGCTGATCTCTTCCCTCACCAATGCCTCTGTGGAACCCTCTTTTTTTCCTAGTTCGTCCTCCAACTGACCATAGGTGTTGCTGTACAAATTCATTTCCAGGTTCCGGATCTCCTCGCTGACGGACTTGTAGCGTCTCGCCTTGGCCGCCTGGCGCTTGAGGGAACGCTCCTGGCCCTGAATCTCTCCCAGGATGTCTTCCACCCTCTGTAAATTGGCTTCCGTAAGCTCGATCTTTCGTTGTGATATCTCTACCTTTTTACGGTACTTGGTTATCCCAGCGGCCTCTTCCAGCATGACGCGGGTCTCTTCAGGCTTCTGCTCGATGATGGTTCCGATCTGGCCCTGCCCGATAATGGAGTAGGCCCTGTTGCCCAGGCCGGTATCCATAAATACCTCCTGGATATCCTTGAGCCTGCACGCCACATTATTGATCAGGTATTCACTTTCTCCGGAGCGATAGAGACGCCGTGTCACCGAAAGTTCCGGGTCGCTTGAAAATGCCGGCGGGAAAGAGCCGTTGCCGTTCTCAAACAGGATTGAAACCTCCGCCATTCCCATGGGCTTGTGCGGGCCGGCCCCGTTGAATATCACATCTTCCATCTTGCGGCCCCGCAACTGCTTGGGGCTCTGCTCCCCCATGCCCCATCTTATGGCGTCAACGACATTGCTCTTGCCGCAGCCATTCGGCCCCACCACGCCGCTGATGCCTTCAGAGAATGCGATATCGAGCTTCTCCATGAAGGACTTAAACCCGAGAATGGAAACTTTCTTGATTTTCATAACGACCTCCGTTGCCTCGGTCCCTTCTTTTTGCTGAGGCTGTGCCCAATGATTTCCGGAATGAAAAAACGTCAGCCGGAACCAGCGAGACGTTTTTATCATATGGATCTCGATTTGTAAAGAAAAAATACAACATAGTGTGTCATAAAATAGCATGGCACCAATATATGGTGCGACATTTGGCCCGGCCCGAATGATATTGACAATAGTATCGCCAAGTTCCTATTATTCTCGATACTTGATTCTGGATACTGGTTGCTCGTTACTCGTTGCGGGTTTGTTGAGTTTATTGGGTTCATTCGGTTTCCAGTTCCAAATTTCGTAACTCTTTAGGCTTTTGATAGAAGGCGTCGCAACATGACCAGGCCTCTTTCACGTGCCTAAAGTGTTACCAAATTTTCAGTTTCCAGTATCGAGTTCCTCGTTGCAGGTCGCTCGTGAGATGTCTTTCAATAGTTAATTGTCAATAGTCAATAACCAATACGCCTTACGCCTTGAGCCTTATGCCTCCCACATACGCCGTTCCGTTTGGAAAAAATGAGCTTCGATTCGATCTGCCGGCCGGCATGACCGGCGCCACAGCAGTATCCCTCTCTGTAAACCCGATCAGGGATCTGAAAGGGGCTATTGCACACGCCCTCGCAATTCCAGTTGACTCGCCGCCCCTCAGTACGCTGGCGACCCCCCGCGACAGGGTCTGCATTGTCTTTACCGACATCACGCGGGCGAGTCCGGACCACCTGCTGGTCTCGGCCCTGCTCGGGGAACTGGAGGCCGCCGGGGTTCCGGACGAGCGGATCACCCTCCTCTGCGGCGTGGGCCTCCATCGAGCCAGCACCCCTGAAGAAAAAGCGATCAAGTTAGGACATGACGTTGTAGATCGGTACTGTGTTGTGGATCATTGTGCCGTGGACCAAAGCACCATCGTGAATCTTGGAAAAACAGAAACAGGCGTCCCCCTGACCGTCAACCGCCTGGCCTGCGAGGCAGACCTCTTGATCGCCACCGGCATTGTGGAGCCCCACCAGTTTGCAGGCTATTCCGGGGGGCGGAAGACGGTGGCAGTGGGCGCGGCTGGCGAGGCGACCATTGCCTATACCCATGGTCCGGGGATGATGGACCATCCTCGAACGCGACTGGGCAAGATCGAGGGGAACCCCTTTCATGAGGCCGTGACAGAGGCGGCCCGGCGAGCGGGACTGAGGTTTATCCTCAATGTAGTCCTGGATGAAGAGAAACGGCCGGTGGCCGTTCTTGCCGGTGATCCGGAGGCGGCTTTCCGAGGTCTGGTCGCCGAGGCCCGCAAGATCTATGAGGTCCCGATCCCCGGACAGGTTGACGTGGCCGTGGCAGGCGTCGGGTTTCCCAAGGATGCCAGCATCTACCAGGCGTGCCGCGCCGCCAGCTACCTCCATTTTGCGCCTGTCCCGGTGGTAAGAGACGGCGGCGTCATCATTGTGCCGGCGCCCACGCCCGAAGGCGCCGGTCAGGGAACCGGGGAGAGGCGATTTTTTGAAAAAATGAGCGGCGCCCCGGATATGGCGTCCCTGTTGAAAGAGATGCGCGCGTCCGGTTACCCGCCGGGGGCCCAGCGTGCCTTCATCATTGCCAAGGTACTGGAAAGGGTCAATGTGATCGTGGTGGGCTCCGAAACCCCGGACATCGTCCGCCGGGTCCATATGACCCCGGCCCGTGATATGGATGACGCCTTTCGCATCTGTGCACAAAAAATCGGCAGGAGAGACCTGGAAGTCCTCATCGTCCCCCACGCCCTGCTCACGCTTCCAATTGTTACATAGTATTTTAACTCTGTTATTACAATATGTTATGATTGTCATTGCAGGTTATGAATTATCTTTTGTGCACCTAGAGTGATGATACAACTTTAGTCACTTTGGCTTACTTTTTTTGGAGGTTTACCATGGACATATTAAAGGCTATTGAAGAAAGAAGAAGCACCCGGGCCTTCCTGCAGAGGCCGGTTGAACACAAAACCATCGAGACCCTGATCCGACTGGCCACCCAGGCACCGTCGGCCATTAATCTTCAGCCCTATGAATTGACGGTTGTATCCGGCGAGGAGAAACAGAGGCTCAGCAGGCTCCTGGTAAAGCGGATGAGGGAGCGGAACATATCGTGCGGACCGGGGGCGAAGAGCCCCCTTCCGGACTATTTTGTAGAGCGGGAGCGGGGTCTTCTGAAATCGATCCGGCCCAATCTGCCTGAACAGACCCCTTTCCAGGACTTCATTAACGAGGGGAGCTGCAATTTGTATGGCGCGCCAACCGCCATCATCATCACCATCGACCAGGTGTTCTCAAGCGCCAGGCTCACTGACATCGGGGTTGTGGTCGGTTATCTGGTCCTGAGCGCCCATGCCCTCGGACTGGGGACCTGCCCCATCGGACTCATTACAGCATTCGATGAAGATATCAAAGAATCACTGAGCCTGCTGGATGAAAAAAAGGTGGTGATCGGGGTGGCGGTCGGCTACCCCGATCCTGAGGCACCCATCAATCGCTCAAGATCTGACAGGGTCCCCCTGGATGACCTGGTGAAATGGCGGGAGTAACAGACTGGATGCTGGATACTGGATGCTCGTTTTTCCAAGTTTGAAGTTACGAGTTCGAAGTGCCTAAAGTTTAAAAAAGGAAAATTCCAATTTAAACTTCCAACTCCACACTTCGCACTCCATACTTCTTTGCCTTGCGCCTCACGCCTTGAGCCTCGTTCTTGACTATGAATACTGGATCCTCATTTTCTGTAACGCGCCCCCGGATAGGCGTCGCCTTTTCCTCCGGTTTTTTCGGGTTCTTCGCCCATGCGGGATTCCTGGCTGCGGTCCGGGAATCGGGTATTGAACCGACCGCCTATGCAGGGGCCAGTTCAGGCGCCATCGTGGCGGCCATGGGCGCCTCGGGCATGAGTACTTCCGCCGTCAGGGAGATGCTGTTCAGCCTCAAAAAGCGCGATTTCTGGGATCCGGACCCGTGGCATTCGGTTCTGTCGCATGCGCTCCGCCTCTTCAGGGGTTACACCGGATACCTCAAGGGAAATGGATTTGCCCGTCTCCTGCAACGGCTCCCCGCACGGACGTTTGATGAATGCGACACGCCCCTGGCCGTCTCAGCCACGGACCTGACCCACAAAAAGGAGGTTATTCTCACGCAGGGGGATCTGATCCAGGCGATCCAGGCCTCCGGGTCGGTGCCGGTCCTCTTCAAGCCTGCAATGATCAACGGGGCACTCTGCTGCGATGGCGGGATCACAGGGAAGGCCCCGGTGGAGGCCCTGGCCGACCTCTGTGAACTGGATATCATACTGGTTCATTTCATCGCCTCGGACAATGTGAAAGAGAGTGCAGACGCCTTCCTGAAAAAGCGGCTCACCCCCTGGCATATCCAGCACCTGGCCGTGAACATCGCCCGCCAGAAGGCGTATCAGAAAGAGGTTGAGCTTGTAAAGTCACGGGGGGTGGACGTCATTGAGGTGAGGACCGACGCGCCGCCCATCAGCCCCGGCAGGCTGGAAAGGGGCCCTGAGGCCTATGAGGCCGCCAGAAATGCCGCCCTCAAAATCCTGCGCTTTGAATAAAGCCGCAACAGCAGAGGATATTGAGGATATTGCTGCGAGAAGATGCGGCATTCAAAAAAATAGGTCCCGTATCTATTGAGACGGGTTCTGAGGAAACATCCGGATTGCCCCTACCCGGATCAGGGCCTTGATCACGGCGCATACGGGGAGACCCACCACATTGGTGTAGGACCCGGAGATCGATTCCACCATAAAGGCGCCGATCTCCTGTATGGCATAGGCCCCGGCCTTGCCGAACGGTTCGCCCGTTTGGATATAGGCCGCTATCTCCGCACGGTTCAATGGTTTAAAACGGACCACGGTAACCACGGCCTCGGAATGGGCCACGATGCCCGAAGGGTCTAGGATGGAGAATCCGGTGATGACCGCATGTTCCTTCCCGGCCAGGAGCCATAGCATCTCCCCCGCATTCGACTCATCCCGGGGTTTTCCAAGGACCCTGTCGCCGATCACCACAATGGTGTCGGCCCCGAGGATCCAGGAGGGGTCTGCAGGGGAATGGACCTGGATCGCCTTATTCTCGGCCAGGCGACGGCACATCTCTGTCGGTTCATCCGCGATCTCTTCTTCATCCACATGGCTCGGCGCCACTCGAAAGGGAAGCCGGATCTGCGTCAGCAGCTCCCTCCTTCGGGGAGATGCAGAGGCCAGGATCAGGGGGTACGCGTCACTGATGAGAGGAAACGACATTTCACATCTTGGGTCTTGGTTGACCGACCCTCAAACCCCCTCCCCCACTCGACTACTCGACCAATCCCCTACTCGACAACTCGACTACCCTGCCTCGGCAACCCGAAAAGGGCCCTGGCATTTTCCGTGGTCTGGCAGGCCACTTCTTCGAATGGCACATCCCGCAGCCTCGCGATCTCCATGGCGGTAAACCGGACATAAGCAGGCTCGTTTCGCTTCCCCCTCTTAGGGAAAGGGGCCAGATACGGAGAATCGGTTTCGACCAGCATGCGGCTAAGCGGTATGGAAGCAGCCACCTCCTTGATATGGGAGGCGTTCTTATAGGTTACGGTGCCGGGGATTGAGATGAAATATCCCAGTTCCATAAAGGCCTCGGCAAGGGCCATATCCCCTGAAAAACAGTGGATGACCCCCTTTCTCTCCCCCTTCCCCATCTCTTTGAGCGTCGAATACACAGCTTCATGGGCCTCTCGGTCATGGATGATCACGGGGAGATTCAGATCACGGGCAATGCCGAGCTGGCGCCGAAAGGGCCCTGCTTGGGCCTCAGGGGAGGAATACCCGCGGAAATAGTCAAGCCCGATCTCTCCCCAGGCCACCACCTCCGGTTCCGAGGCCAGTCCCGCCAGCTGGTTCAAATCAGACTCCCCGCAGCCGTCCGCGTTGTGGGGATGACACCCCACGGATGATGATACAAAGGAATGCCGACGGGCCAGATTCAGGGCCTCAGCCGAGCTCTTCAGGTCGATCCCTATGGCGACGATATGGCCGACGCCGGCCTGAACGGCCCGTTCAAGGACATCTTCCCGGTCCTTTTCAAAATCTTGCATATCTATATGGGCGTGACTGTCAATCAACATAACCATTTCTCGCTAAAACTGCGTTAATAAAATTTCTCGATGGCCCCTGACCTTATAATCCACTCCAGACTTTTTCGCAAACAATTCTGTTGCATAACCCAGGAAATATCCTTACTATTTATTCAAAATTACGCTGAGCCTGGTTGTTAACGCCTCCCGGCCGTTGGACAGGGACCTTCAATGCCGTTCAGCGGCCCCGGCAGCTTCGGGAAGCCCTTCAAGATCAGGTTTCACCAAAGGATATTGAAGCGATGACGAGCAAGGAACATTTTCTTGAGGAACAGCTTGAATACCAGAAGAGGCTGAACAGTATCACCAACCGGATACATTCGGCACGTGACACCAATGCCATCCTCTTGGAACTTCACAGCGATCTTTTAAACTTTTTCGACGCGGAGCGGATTACGATCTATGTTGTCGACAGGGTTAAGAAAGAAATCTACTCAAAGATCATGACCGGCCATGAGGTGGCCGAAATCCGGGTCGGGATCAACAGCAACAGCCTTGCGGGATACTGCGCCGCCTGCGGAAAGCCCTTCAACATAAAGGATGTATACAATGAGGAGGAACTCAAGTTCGTCGATCCCAGGCTGACATTCGACAAGAGCTGGGACCAGAAGACCGGATATCGAACGAGGGACGTCCTTCTGGCCCCCATCACGTATGAAAATAAATTCCTGTTGGGGGTGATACAGCTTATCAACAAGAAAAACGGCTCGCCGTTCTCCGCATCGGACGAATCATCGGCTCTGGATATCGCCAAGGTTCTCGGGATTGCCTTTTACAAAAACCAGAAGGCCGCCCAGAAGGCGAAGTCCACGAAATTTGATTATCTCATCAGCTACAACATCGTCTCCGAAAATGACCTGACCGAGGCCATGTCCCGCGCAAGAACGGCCAAAAAGAGCGTCGAATCGGTCCTCATGTCCGATTTTGACGTCTCAAAGGATGATATCGGCAGGTCGCTTTCCAATCACTTCCAGACACGCTTCATCCCCTACGACGACAGGCTTCCGATTCCAGGGGAACTTCTCAAAAACCTCAAGGTGAGCTTCCTCAAGAGCAATGTCTTTGTCCCTGTCGGTGAATCGGACGGGAAGGTGACGGTAGTCATGGAAACCCCCAGTTATCTTCCTGCAAGGGACACTATCAAGCGGATCATCAAGGCCAGAGAGATCGAGTACTGCGTATCCACACGGGAAGACATCTTCCGGATGATCGGCCTGTTTTTCGATGTGGACAAAAAGGAACTCCTCGCCGGTTCCGGGAGCATTGACGATATTTTAGGGCAGTTGGAATCGGTCGATGATGAGGAAGATGAAACCAGCGGCATGGCCGAGGATGACAGCGCCATTGTTCAGCTCGTCAACAAAATGATTATCGATGCCTACACCCGCAAGGCCTCCGACATTCACGTCGAACCGGGACAGGGGAAAAAGAATGCCGTTATCAGGTACCGTATAGACGGGGCCTGTCAGATTTACCAGACCATCCCGCACACCTACAAAAACGCTATCGTTTCCCGGCTCAAGATCATGTCGGACCTGGATATATCCGAGAGACGGAAACCCCAGGACGGCAAGATCAAATTCAGCAAATTCGCGCCGTTGGATATTGAGCTCCGGGTGGCGACCATCCCGACGGCCGGGCAGAACGAAGATGTGGTCATGCGGATATTGGCGGCCGGCGAACCGATCTCTCTCAGCGCCATGGGGATGAGCGAGAGAAGCTACAATGCCCTTATCAGCATGATCACCAAACCCTATGGGATCGTCCTGGTGGTGGGTCCGACCGGGAGCGGCAAGACCACGACCCTCCATGCCGCCTTGGGATATATCAACAAGCCCGAAACAAAGATATGGACTGCTGAAGACCCGGTCGAAATCACGCAGGAGGGGCTCCGCCAGGTCCAGGTCGCCCCCAAGATAGGGTTTGATTTTGCCACTGCCATGAGGGCCTTTCTGAGGGCCGACCCGGACGTGATCATGGTGGGCGAAATGCGCGACAAGGAGACCGTCCACACCGGGATTGAGGCCTCCCTGACCGGTCACCTCGTCTTCAGCACCCTTCACACCAACAGCGCCCCGGAGACCATCACCCGATTGCTCGACATGGGAATGGACCCGTTCAATTTCGCCGATGCCCTCCTCGGCGTCCTGGCCCAGCGTCTGGTGAGGACCCTCTGCAAGGATTGCAAGGAAAAGTATCAACCGACTAAAGAAGAATATGATGCGCTGGTCAGGTTCTATGACGGTGATTTCGATGCTCTTGGTTTCGAATACACTGATGATTTCATGCTGTACAGGGCCGTAGGCTGCTCCAAATGCAGCAACACGGGATACCGGGGCCGGGCCGGCATTCACGAACTCCTCGATGGCACGGACGAGATAAAATCCCTGATCCAGGGTAAGGCAAAAATGGAGGAATTGAGGGCCCAGGCTATCAAGGACGGGATGACCACACTGATGCAGGACGGCATTCGAAAGGTCTGTCTCGGCCTTACGGATCTTGCCCAGGTCAGGAGGGTCTGCATCAAGTAGAGAACCCAGACCATGACCCGGGCCAACCCAACCCCAATCCCGCCAAGGCGGGACTCACACGGAGGCACAAAGACGCGAAGTTTTCTTAACCAGATGTTGACGTTTTTTCTTTGTGGGCTTTGTGACTTTGTGTGATTCAAAATGCGTTAGGGATAGATCCCCGGGTGGAGCAGCCCGGCGGTTTCATCCAACCCGAACATGATATTCATGTTCTGAACCGCGCTCCCTGCCTGCCCCTTGACCAGGTTGTCGATCAGGCTCACAACGATCAGCCTTCCGGTCCGATCATCCACATTCAGAGACAGATTGCAGAAGTTGCTTCCGCGTACGTTCGTGCTGGCCTGCGGCGTCTCAGGCCCGAAGACCCTTACGAACGACTCTCCCTGGTAAAAAGAGCGGTAAGCCTCTTCCACCTGCTTCAGGGTCTGCCCCTCTCTGAGCCGGGCATACAGTGTGGTCAGAATGCCGCGACACAGGGGCACCACGTGCGGGGTAAAGGTAATCCGGATCTCTTCACCGGCAATGAGCCCCAGTTCTCTTTCGACCTCATACACATGCTGGTGTCCGGAAATCCGGTAGGCGTTCATGGCGTCATACCGGGCAGGATAATGAAACGTGGGATTCGGGGTCTTTCCGGCCCCGGAGACCCCGGTCTTGGCATCGCAGATAATCGACCCCGCCTCTATCAGATCTGATTTTACGGCAGGCGCCAGTCCGAGGATGCAACTCACCGCAAAACAGCCTGGATTTCCAACGAGATCGGACCGGGCGATATCATCCCGGTGGAGTTCGGCCAGTCCATACACCGAACGCGGCAGGAGCCCCGGAGACGCATGATTCGGGTCCTTACCGATCCTCGCGGCATATCCCTGATATGTCTCCAGATCGTTGAAGCGGAAATCGCCGCTGTAGTCGATCACCTTGACGCCCTTTTCCAGCCATGAAGACGCACCTTTCTGGCCCACGCCGTCCGGCGTGGAAAAGAAGACCACCTGAAAATCATTCGGGCAGTCCGGGTCGTCCGGCGCCATAAGGTGCAGATCGCAGAACCCGGTCAGGTGCGGGTACAATGCGCTGATCGGTTTCCCGACGTCCTGCTTGTCAATGAGCGCCCTGATCTCTGCATATGGATGCGCCCGGAGGAGTTCAATGGCCCCACACCCGCCGTACCCCCCTGCCCCGATAATTCCTACCTTGATCTTATCCATAAATGCCTCCCTTTTTTTCTCTCACAGAGCGCACAGAGATCACAGAGAATTACTTTTTTGTAACTCTTTACCCTCTTGATAGTCGCCGCAACATAACCGGGCCGTGGGGGTCTCTTTCACATGCCTAAAGTGTTACCCTTTTTTGATCTTATGAGCTCTGAACATGATTACAACCGTTTTCAATTTTTTGTGAACTTCTGTGCCTTTTTGCAGCTCACTTACACATTAAACCGGAAGGTGATGATATCGCCGTCCTTGACCTCGTAGCCCTTCCCTTCCAGACGGACCAGGCCGGCCTTTTTGGCCTCGTTAAAGCCCCCATGATTCTTCAGGTCTTCATAGGCGACAACCTCGGCACGGATAAAGCCCTGTTGAATATCCGAATGCACCGAGCCCGCCGCTTCCAGGGCCGGTGTGCCTGCGGGGATGGGCCATGCCCTCACCTCATCGGGTCCGACCGTAAAAAACGAGATGCGGTTGAGGATTTGAAAGGAGTGGCGGATGACCCGGTCGAGGGCGGATTCCTGAATGTGATAGGCCTCTAAAAATTCTTTTGCCTCTTCCGCAGACAGGGAAGCAATCTCCTTCTCGAGCCCCCCCCGCACCACAAAAAAATCCATCCCCTCCGGCCGTTGGTCCCATGTGGGAGGGGTCTCGTCTTCGTCATCGTTATTGATAAGGATCAGCATCGGCTTTGCAGAAAGGAAGGTGAACCCTTTGAGAAGGGGGGCCGAGGCAAGTCCCGGGTCGCTGCGAAGGGGCATGCCCTGCTCCAGGACTTGACGGCACGACTGGACCAGAGAGATCTCCTCCCCTTCCGACAGCTTCCCCCGCTTTCTGTCCAATTCGATCCTCTCCATCCTCTTTTCAGCAACGACAAGATCATTCAGAATCATCTCCTCTTCAAGCCTGCGGAAATCCTGTTCAGGCGTCGGGGGAGTGCCCAGGGTCCCTTCAAAATTGCGAACCACATGTAACAGCGCATCGCAGGTCCGGATCTGGTTCCAGACTGCCCCTTCAGAACCCGCCCCTCCTGCAGGCCCTGTTTCAGGAGGGAGAAGGTATTCAATCTTGGCATAGGTGGTCTTTTTGGGCTGGTACATCTGGGACAAGAAGTCGATCCGATCGTCAAACACGGTAACCGCCGCAATGCGGAGGTCTTTTCGGGAACTGTGATCGCCCTCCGTGCCCCTCGCCCCTGTCAATGCAGCGAAAATGGTGGATTTCCCTGCCTGGGGAAGCCCTATGATACCGATTTTCATTCCAGTCCTCTTATTTACAGGTTGCTTGTTGCTCGTTGCTCGTCACTGGCCGAAACGAAACGCAGATCCCCTAAACCCTCCCTCTGGGCCGCCGCAGCAGGATATAAATCGCCCCGGTCCCGCCATCATAGGGCCGGGCGGTTGAAAAGGCCAGGACAATGCGTTTCACCGGACCCCGATTCAGCCAGAGGGGAAGCCTCTCTTTCAACACCGGGATATGATCTTCGGAATTGAGCCCCCTGCCATGCACCACAAGCACACATCTCAATCCGAGCCGATAGCTCTTCAGAAGGAATTCCGTGACCTTGACTTCGGCCTCCTGACGCGTGCACCCGTGCAGATCGACGTGGTCCTGAACAGTGAAAAGTCCATTCTTCAGCTTCTGCATCAGTTTCCGGTCAAATCCATGGACAGATCCTTCAATATATTCATCACTGAAGGTAATATCCATCTCGGCCATCCCGCTGATCAGGTCCGAGAGATGGGCCAAAACCTCCAGATCGCCGGCGTTGGGCGGATGGGCCGGCCTGGCATCCCGGTCAGGGAGCTTGGCAACTCGCTGCCGGGCTCCTTTCAACGGGGTCACATCTGTCATCGCTTCCCTAAAACGGGCCATATCGTCAGTCTCTGGCCGCGACACGGGAAGACCCGGCTTTTCAAACGCCTCGGGGGCGCTTCTCTTCTTTTGTTTCAGGTCTCCCAGATATTGAAGCGCCGGATTAAAAGGGCTTTCTCTCGGCTGAGAACCCTTTTCCGTTTGAAGGCGGCCTTTCCTTTTTCCTTTTTTCCTGTGAACCATTTTTCATACCCGAACCTCAGCCCAAGAAACGCCGGAAGCGGAAAAATTGACTTGAAATGGACGGCTGATAATTACTATAACACAAAATCAGCAGTTTGGCATGGGTTGCCGATTATTTTTCTGAGGATACAACATGGCTAAAATAGACGATTACAATAAGGCGGTTGAATTGGCAAGAGCGGATCTAGCGGAAAGAAATCCGGAGCGGATCGCCGATCTGAGCGGCGCCAGGTTCGAGCCGGATTCTGACGGAAGGGCGGTACTGCATTTTGATTTCTTAGGCAGGGGGGTCGCCGTTGCCTGGCCGGAACTCGCCATCTCCTTCAGTGGAGCGGGCAGCGAGATGCCAATCCAGGAGCAAATCCTTCTGCTCCATTATCTCAACGGGGCAAAAGGCGCTACGCCCACGGACCAATGGATCGCCTATCAGGAGGTACCGGACGGCAAGTTCTACCTGGACGCCTTTGTCCGAAGAGCCAAGAATCCCATGGTGCAGGTCTTTGGGAACCAGCCGGAACTATTGCTCAAGCTGGCAGCCGAACGTTATGGTGCACGGCCCCTGGATCAGGGAGACCTCTCGGTGCGGGTTCAGGCCCTGCCGCTGGTCCCTGTAGCCTTGATTCTCTGGCGGGGAGATGATGAGTTTCCCCCGGAAGGAACGATCCTGTTTGACCGTAATGTATCTGAAATTCTCTCCGCAGAGGATATCGCCTGGTTGGCGGGCATGATTGTCTATCCGCTCATCGGGATGGCGAAAAGTCTTGGGTAACAGGCAACCAGTATACAGTGGAGGAGGCGCAAGGCATGAGGCGTTAGGCGCAAGGATTCATGCAGCAACCAGTAACGAGTAACCAGCAACGAGCAACCAGTTTCATACGAGGTGAACAATGTCTTCTGATAAACCCCAAGTGGCTGTGATCATGGGAAGCGCCTCTGACTCAGAGGTGATGAAAGGGTGCGTGGAACTCCTCAGAGAGCTGGAACTGCCTCACGAGGTAAAGGTGCTCTCAGCGCACAGGACTCCTGATCTGACAAGAGAGTATGCCGTCTCTGCGGCCGATCGCGGGATCGAGGTCATTATCGCGGGCGCCGGGTGGGCCGCCCACTTGGCCGGGGCTATTGCCGCACACACCACCCTGCCGGTGATCGGGGTGCCCATTGATTCATCCCCCTTCAAAGGGCTGGATGCGCTCCTCTCCACGGTCCAGATGCCTTCCGGCATCCCGGTCGCCACAGTGGCCGTAGGGAGCGGGGGCGCAAAAAACGCGGCGCTTCTCGCAGCCCAGATCCTGGCCCTGAAATACCCTGCAATCGCCGAAAAGGTGAAGAACCACCGCAGGAAATTGACCGAACAGGCTTCAATGAAAGTCGATTCCTTGGCATATCAGGAAAAAGATTAGGGACAGAGGCCACAAAGGTCACAACGACATTTTTTTCTTCTCTGTGTTCTCCGTGCGCTCTGTGAGAGGCTGAACTGCGAAATGATCATCCGTCTGGACCCCACAAACCAGGACCTGGTGATTCAGCAGGCGAAAACGGTCCTCCTGCAAGGGGGGCTGGTTGCCTGTCCCACAGAGTCTTTCTATGGCCTTGCCGTGGATGCCGGCAATGAAGCGGCGATCCTGAAGCTGTTTTCCGTGAAAAAGCGGGAACCGGGACGCCCGGTCCTGATCCTGATCCCTTCCACCGAATCCCTGAGAGACTGTGTGACCCACATTCCCCCCGCCGCCGTCCCTTTGATCCGCGAGTTCTGGCCAGGGGGCCTGACCCTCATCTTCGAGGCCTCGAAAAAGATCTCCCCCCTCCTCACCGGCGGAACCGGAACTATCGGCATCAGATTGTCAAGTCACCCCATCCCTACAGCGCTGGCCCGGGCCATCCAGGGACCAGTCACCGGGACCAGCGCCAATATCTCGGGCGCCCCCCCCTGTCGGCGTAGCGAGGAGGTCATGGCTTATTTCGGCGAAAGGATCGATCTGATCATAGACGGTGGGGAAACAGCAGGGGGGACCGGCTCGACCGTGCTTGACCCGACAACAAGTCCGCCTGAGATCGTGAGGCATGGAATGATCCCACGTCGGGAACTGGAAAAAGTCATTCAGGCCGCCACCGCTTCAGCCGTTCGTCCCTGAACGAGGGGGGCATATGCCGGAAACCTGAGGCTGGAGGTCTGATTTATGAAAAGAATCATCATAATCCTTGTGGTTATTGCATCAGTGACCATTGCCGGCTGTTCGGGAGAGAATGTCAAGGAGGTTTTTGAAACCGCCCAGTTGGAAGAACTGCAGAAGAATTATGATCACGCAAAAGAACTTTATAACAAAATAATTGAAAAGTATCCTGAAAGCGCATATGCGGCAAAGGCCAGGGAGAAGTTGGATGGGTTTAAACATGCCGGATATTGATTTTTTTCGGTCGGCGACCTCAGATCGGGAGAGCAACAATGGAAAAGAAAATGCCGGAGAATCGCTTTTTTAACATGGCGCGCGAGACCATGGAATGGGAAGAAAGGAGGGCCAGCCTGAGCCGACAATTCGTAGATACCTTTCAACACGCCTGCCAACATGCTGAGGCATACAAAGAAATCTACGGTGCATCCGGTATTGACATATCCGACATCAAGGGCCTTGATGACCTGGAAAGTCTCCCCATCCTCCGCATGGAGACCGTTGTGGAACGGCAAAAAATGGACCCGCCGTTTGGCGGTTTTAACGCATCAGGTCCGACCGATATGAGGCGGATTTATGTCAACCCGGGTCTCATCTACCAACCGGGAGAGCAGGAATATAGAGACACCTCCTGGGCCGAGGCCCTTTGCGCCGCTGGTTTTGGGCCCGGAGATCGCATTGTTAATACCTTTAATTACCATCTCTGGCCTTTTGCCTTCATGTTGGACGCATCCGTAAAGATGATCGGCGGCACCGTTGTCCCGACAGGCGTTGGGAATACCCTGATGCAGATCCGGATCATGCAGGGATTGCGGATCAATGGATTCATGGGAACCCCGAGTTTCCTGATGACCATGATCCAGCGTGCCGAGGGGATGAAGCTCGATCTGAAAAAGGACATTTTCCTTAAAAAGGCTCTGGTAGGCGCAGAGATGCTCCCCGAGTCGCTCCGTTCACGGCTTCAGGACAAACTGGGAATGTCCATCCGCCAGGGGTACGGGACCGTCTTTTTGGGGTGTATCGGATATGAATGCCCATTTATGAGCGGCCTGCACGTGCCGGACGATATCTATGTCGAGGTGGTAGACCCCACGACCGGGAAGGCGGCACGTCCGGGGGTGGCAGGCGAGATCGTCGCCACCAGCTTCAATAAATGCTACCCCATGATCCGCATGGCAACAGGAGATCTTTCGATCGTGACCCGCCAATCGTGTCCCTGCGGTCGACGCGGCCTTATGTTGAAGAAGATCCTCGGTCGCATCGATCAGGCGACCAAGGTCAGGGGCACGTTCGTCCATACGTGGCAGACCGACGATGTCATCTCCCGACATCCGGAGGTCTTTAAGTATCAGGTGATCATCACACGAAAAGATCACAACGACATCATGACATTTGTGGTGGAACTGAAAGAGGAAGGTCCGGATTCAGGCATGATGCGAGCGCGCATCGAGCGGGACATAAAGGATATCCTCACCATAAAAGGCGTCGTTCAGGTGGTTCCCAGGGGGACGATCCCCGACCTTCATAAGAAGATCGAAGACAGACGGACCTGGGAATGAGGGAGATCTTTTTTTTGTGGGAGTGGATGAAATGGATAAAATGAAGATCGGCGGCATCATGCAGAGCGACGGTCGGGCACTGCTGAAGATCATGTCAGTGCCGGACCATGCCAGTGTTGCAGCTACTGTCCTGAAGGCTATGGGAGACCATCAGATCAATATCGAGCTGCTGCTGGAAAGTTTCGACCTGGATGACTGCGGAAATTTCTCGATCGTTGTTGATCAGAAGGATCTGGACCAGGCCCTGAATGTCCTGGAGGAGATAAGGCCCTCCATAGACGCCAAGGCCATTTCTTACACCCCCGACGTGGCCGTCGTCACCGTCTTCGGACCGCATCTGCGTGAGAAACCCCTGGTGCACGGCGTAATGTTCTCTTCCATTGCTGCCGTGGGAATCAGCTCCCTTGCCATCTGCACATCCATCTCAAGCGTATCGTGTGTAGTGGAGGGGCAATACCTCGACATGGCGGTAGGATCTCTTGAAGAGGCCTTCGACACACCCTCCCAGGTAAAGCATCGGCCAAAGGATTATTGACGGCAGACTTGAATAGAAAAGCCCCGTGGACCGCTTCACGATCTACGGGGCTTTTGTGTTGTTCAGCAACGTCTGACAATCATCAAAGGAAAATATACGGGCACAAGGACCCTAATGAAACATCACTCATCCAATCAGGCAGACATCTCCTTTACTTTCTTCAAGGGACGGATTTTGACTGCCCGGCGAGCCGGCTTGGCCTTGAACACAGTCTCTTCCTTTGTAAAGGGGTTGATCCCTTTGCGCGCCTTTGTCGCGGGTTTACTCTTGACTTCAATCTTGAAAAGACCTGGAAATGTGAACTGACCGGGAGCCCGCTTCTTGATATGCCGCTCGATGAGGAGAGCAAATTCCTCGAATACCGCCGATACCTGTTTTTTGGTCAGCTCTGTGTTTAGTGCAATCTCACTCATTATCTCCGTTTTGGTCATAGGTTTTTTTAACGCCGTGGTCTTCCTCGTAGTTCCCTTCTTGCCCGCATCCTTCTTGCCCGTCTTTTTGGCAGCCATGTAACGCTCCTTTCCTTGAAGATTGAAGTTTACGTATATTCCTTACTGAGCATCAGAACGGCTCAGAAGGCGATAAAAAAGCACAGAAACATAAGACACCCGTATATTGTGCTTCTATTATAGTCTTTTCCGCATGTTGTCAATCGATTTATTGTAGGCCCTGAAAAAAAGCCTTTTTCACGCTGTCCCGGCAGGCACACCGGAAATTTCCTATTGTTGCCGGCCCTGAAAATCTCTCCTTGCCAGAAGCGCCGCCCCTAGGGCGCCGATGATCTGCGGTTCGGAATAGACATGAATCGGCTGTCCGAGTTTTTCTTCCATGAGCCTCACCACACCGGTGTTTTTGGCAACTCCACCGCTCATGGTCACGGCGCCTCGAACGCCGATCCCCTTCACCATGCTCCATACCCTGTTCACAATGGCCCGGTGGAGTCCGCGGATGATCTCCTCCTTGGGATGGTTCCGCGCCACAAGAGATACGACCTCGCTTTCAGCGAACACCGTGCATACACTGCTGATGCCGACCTCTCCCCCTGCTTTCAAGGAGAGGGGGCCCATATCGTCCAGCTCAACCTGAAGTTTGTCTGCCATCACCTCCAGAAAACGGCCCGTGCCGGCCGCGCACTTGTCGTTCATGGCGAAATCCAAAACCCTGCCTCCCTCTCCAACGCGGATAACCTTTGAATCCTGGCCGCCGATGTCGATAACAATCCCTGTGTCGGGAAATAGGTGGAAGGCCCCCATGGCATGACACGAAATTTCGGTAACCCGTTTATCAGCAAACGGGATGGAGACGCGTCCATAACCGGTTGCCACAGTGCGCCGGATCTGGTCCCGTTTTATCCCTGATGCGAGGAATGCCTTCTCCAGTGCCGATAACGCCGCATCCGTGCTGTTGGCGCCTGTCTGAACAATAGCGTAACCGGCAATCCCGCCCTCCATATCAAGGATAAGGGCCTCCGCACTGAGCGAACCGATGTCTATTCCTGCAACATAGTCCCGGCTTTTCATGCGGCCTTCGGCCGTCATTCGGTGGTCATCAGTCATTGGACATTAAGCCTTCGGCCGTCATTTAGTTGTCATTCGCTTCGCCGTCATTGGTCATTTGACCTTTGACTTTGGACTTTGGACTGACGCGTCATTCTGTCGTCATTCGGTTGTTACTGCCTACTGCCTAACGACTACTGCATTCTGCACCTTGTACCTTGGACCTTGGACTTTGGACGTCATCCTTCCATCGTTTCAAAAAAGGCATCCAAACGCGTCCGCGTCTGTTCTTCTGAATATGCCCGGAAATCGGTGATATCCGCATCGATGATCACTGAAGGTATTCCCAGGCGATCCATCAACAGCCGTTTGATGTCATACTGCCCTACGGAATAGGGCTTGCAGCTCTTGGCCGAATGGATGACCAGTCCGTCTACGTCATACTCCTTGATGAGCCTCTCCATGAGCCGTAGACGGTGGTCCAGATTGTTATTGAGCACCACAAGGCTGTAGGTCCTGGCCATGGATTCAAACGGGCGGTCCGCATCCATGAGAGAAATCGTCTCGGCCCAGGCATTGGTGTAGGTGGCTGTGACAAAGTTCATCCCCCGCTCGGCAAACAGATTTGAAAAATCACGGACCTTGTACCAGATGGCGATGTTATCCCACATGAGTCGCTTTCGCTCATTTTGGATGGCCCCAATGCCTTTTTCTATCCTCTCCCGCAATTCCCCCAAAAGGATGTTGTAGTAGTCCAGGGCCACCGGAAGCCCTCTAAGGGAAACAATCGGCGCAAGATGAATAAAGGCATCAAAAATGGTCATGGGCGCCGGATGTGTCTTCATGGTGGCAAGGACCTCGCCCCAGGCAAACGACGAATCCCGTGCGATACGGACCATATCCTGGAATTTCCGATTATCGAAAGGGCGCCCCGAAACCTCTTCCAGGACCGGAATCATCTCTTCCAGTTGCCGCACCATATAGGCGACATCGGTTTCGGTGATGTCCTCAAAATTATAAGGGGTGTCAAACAGCAGGAGGGGGATCTTCAATTGATGGGCCAGGACCCTGTACCAGTAGACCACAGTCTGGCAGATGTTGTTGGAAGCAAAGAGGAGGTCGGGCCTGGGCAGCCTGCCCACAGGTGTCTTGCCGGAAAGGAAATGACCCAGGTCAATGCGGGCATAGGAGCAGAGATCCTGGTGGTAGCCATGGGCCTCTGCCTCTGCACAAAGCTCCGGCCCAAGCCTCTGTGCCCCGCAAAGCGCTCCGTGGTTTTCAGGATAAATGGTGTAAAACCCAAAGGGTCTCAGAATCTCCACGGGCGCGCCGCTGGTGACCCAGGCCACTGGCTTCGCCCCTTCTGCGTAGCGGGAGAGAAAGTAGTGGCGGGTCATGATCTCCTTCAGCCGGCTCGCGCATTTCAGCCCAGGACCAAAACCGGGCTTGGGTCTCTTGGGGCCTTTCTTCTTCCCAGCGGCGGAAAGACGCATCAAAGCGGGGGCCCCGACATCCTTCATAAAATGGTAGCGGACACGCTTGGCGAGTGTCATAGCAGAATCTCTGGTTACTCGATACTGAATACTGCATGCTCGATAGTGGTTGCTGGTTGCTAGGATGCGGGCTTTTCTGATCCCTGACCTCCGATCAATGGCCTCTAATTCTGGTTGCTGGTTTTCGCAAGTTTGAAGTGACGAGTTTCGCGCCTAACCTTAGGAAAAAATCCCGATTTCAACTCCGTAACTCCACACTCCACACTTCACACACCATTGCTCGTTGCACGTGGGAGCCTTTTCAATCCTCAATCACCAATTGTCAATCCCAAACCGTTCTTCAGCTGATCATCTCCACAAACGCCTCGATCCGTGTGGTCAATTGACCGCTCAACCCCCGGTTCAGGTCCACATCGACTGTCAGCACGGCTGCACCCGCCTCCTTTACGGCCTCTGCCATGCGGGGTACATCAAACCATTCGGGCTCACAGAATTTTACCAGGTAAAAAATCACCCCCTTGGCCTCGCTGGCCGCTATCCTTTCCAGGAGGTAATTTATCCGCGCCTCTAACGGCGAGTCCTTGGTGGTGCAGGGGGGCATGGCAAAATAGCTGTCTACAAGCGCTTCAAATGGGTCCTGGCCCGTATTTGAATTCAGCGGGATCCTCCTCCCGCAGCATAAGAGGTCATCATCCACGACCCTTACACCCAGTTCATCCAAAAGGTCCAGGATCTCGGGTGGATTGGGGAGAACGCCACTCAAAATCACACCGGGCCCCCTCCGGTCACCGCCCCTGGACGCCTTCAGAAAATTTTCCAACAGAGGGATGAAATCGTCGGGATGGAGATACTCCCCCTGACGGATCATTCGGTAAAAATCGGCATTGGACGCTGAAAACATCCCTTGGCGCCTCACGTCGTAGATCTCTCTCAAAATGGATGCCAAATGATGTCCCTGCGTTACCCGTTGTCTCAGCTCGGTTATGTCCATGGGCCCCAGATCTGTCTCCAGGCGGGAGACGAGCGACCTGAGCTGTTCCTGATAATAGCGGCGGGAGGATGGCCGATACGGGGCCTTCGGGTGATAGAAGAAGTAACAGGGCTTATCCACTCCCAGATAATCATAGACAATGGATGCCATATTCTGGATAGAGTCACAGGTATGGGGGAACAGAAATCCGTCCAATATGTCGCCCTTGCCCTGAAGAATCAGCTCCAGTCCCAATTTGACCACAGAACAGATATACGGCTGAAGGTGGGCATTGGCGCCGGAAACCTCGAGCGGCGGGTCCCAGATCTCCGCGGGCACGCCATTAAAGGCCCAGAGAATCTCCCTGGGATAATGTGCAGGAAAAACACCGATAAGCCGCCGGCCCTTCTCTTTCTGTTTCTCCAGGTATTCTCTTCGCGTCATCAGATGCTCTTTACGGAATCGTCAGTTATCACAGCCTGAGAAAAGATAGTGGGTCAATCTAAAAGAATATCCGGAGATGTGTCAAGTGAATATGCACTTGACACGCGAACCCCTTTTCCATATTTTCTGTGCATTCAGAACAGAAGCGATACCTCGTATGGAACTTGGCTCTGGTTGCTCGTTACTGGTTGCTGGTTACCCCTGAAGCCTGAACACTGAAACCTGAAACCTCGTTTGCAAAGTTTCTGTCTGATCCGACTGGCCGGCGGCCAGAGGCGGCACTCATATGGAACTGGATACTGGATACTCGATATTGGATACTGGAAATCGTTGCTCGTTGCAGGGTTTTCGTTGGGTATTCACGATGTTAGGCATTTTAGGCACTTTAGACTACTTTTTGGGCACTCATGTAGAAATTTCTACCTCAGTTTGACCGACCCCTGCCAGGGGGTGTGCTCATCTGGTAAGTGTGCGACAGGGTTAACACCGAATGGCTGAACAGGAAAAGCAGATATATGTGTCTAAAAAGGGCATTTTTGTCCGGGATCACCTGGCAGAACTCCGCACCGACCTTGCCAATCGGCGGACGCTTCTTTCGCATATCCGAACCTCACTGGCCTTTCTTGGAGGCGGCCTTGCACTGATAAAATTCTCGGGGCACCCCTCTATTACCGTGATCGGGTGGCTTCTGTTGCCGGCCGGAATATTGATTCTCGTCCAGGGAGTCATCACATATGTAAAGGTAAACAGCGCCGTTCGTGCGGAAAAGCAGAAGACAGAAGCGGCTGAACAGACCACCTTGTGATCATTTTTAAGGGGATACCAGGTGCTCCAGAGAAAAGAACGAATGTGCCAATTTGTAACGGGGTTCACCAGGATTGCTCTATCCCCGTTGTATCACATTGAAATTGAAGGCCGGGAACGGCTGCCCCGAAAAGATGCCTTTATCCTGCTCCCCAAGCATCAATGCTGGCAGGATATCCCCATTATCGCCCTTGCCACGTCGCGACCCCTTTATTACATCGCCAAATATGAGCTGTTCACCAACAGGTTGGCAGGCTGGTTTCTGGAATCCCTCGGGGGCATTCCCTTGAACCGCGAACAACCGATGAAGAGTAGGAGGTCCATAAGGGCCATGATGGAGTTTCTGAAAGGCGGTGAGGGGGTCGTGATTTTCCCGGAGGGGACCTACTATGAGAACACGATGGGCCCTGGCAAATCCGGAATGCTGCGGTTGATCATCTCACGGATGTCTTTCCCCCTGATTCCCGCAGGTGTTCACTACAAAAAACTGCATTCGAGGACCGCTGTCCGAGTCTCTTTCGGCGACCCGATTTATCCGGACAAGAACGTCCCGCCGGAGTCGGTCCTCAGTACGGTGATGCAGAAGATTGCCGTACTCTCCGGATTGGACTGAAGTATCTCGCATCGAGCCGAAACCGTGTAGCGACACTTGGGATTGACGATTGGCTATTGATGATTGACTATTGAAAAGCCTGAAACTGGAAACTGGCAGCTTGGAACTGGATATCGCGAAGTGCGAACTGAACGAACTCAATAAACCAGCAACCCCGCGTGCCGCGGGATCTACGCTTCGCTTCGACCAGCAAAAGGAGAAACCGACATGTCCGATCTCGAAAACGTCTTTCAACGTATCGACGGCAGTAAAGACGAAATCATACAAGTTCAGCGGGAGTTGACGGCCCGCGTGGCGTTGGGCCCAGATAACGGGGGTTCGGGTGAGCACGAAAAAACTGTTTACATCAAAAGTCTCTTTGAAGCCTTGAACCCGGATATGGTGCAGGAAATCAAGGCCCCGGATGAGCGGGCGCGTGATGGGTATCGTCCCAATCTGATCGCCAGGTGGGAGGGCCGACAGAAAGCGCCTGTCGTGTGGGTCCTGAGCCATTCGGATATCGTCCCTCCCGGTGACCTTTCTCTGTGGGAAGGAGACCCGTATAACGTTACTGTGGAAGGAGACCGGATCATCGGGAGAGGAGTTGAAGACAACCAGCACGGCTTTGTCAGCTCGTATCTGGCCCTCAAGGCCATCCTTGATTCAGGCCAGGGTTTGGAAAGGCCGGTAGGCCTGATCGTTGTTGCCGACGAAGAAACAGGGAGCCACTATGGGTTGGGCTATATCCTGCAGCATCATAAAAACTTTTTCAGTCCGCAAGATCTCATCGTCGTGCCTGACAGCGGCAATGAAGAGGGCACCATGATCGAGGTGGCGGAAAAGTCCATGCTCTGGCTTAAATTCACTGTCACAGGCCGTCAGTGTCATGCGAGCACCCCCCAAAAGGGAAAGAACACCCTTTATGGATCTGCAAAAATGATTGTCGCGCTGGGAGAGCTGGATAATCGGTTCGATCTTTCAGACCCCCTTTTCAGTCCCCCTCGATCCACCTTTGCGCCCACCAAAAAAGAAGAAAACGTCCCCAACATCAACACAATCCCTGGAAGGGACATCTTTTATTTGGATTGCAGGGTCCTTCCGCAATACCCCGTTGACCAGGTTATTTCCGCAGCGAAGAAAATCGTAGGGCCCATCGCAGAACAAACCGGGCTCCAGATCGATGTGGACACGGTTCACCGTCAGGACGCTGCACCGCCTACCTCTCCAGAGGCCCCGGTCGTGACCGAACTGGCGAGGGCCATCGAGGCGGTCACAGGCAATCAGGGAAAGCCGATGGGGATCGGCGGCGGTACAGTAGCCGCCTTTTTTCGCGAAATGGATCTGCCGGCTGCTGTCTGGTCAACCTGCCCCGACACAGCACATCAGCCCAATGAATATTGCCGAATTCCGGATATCATGACGGATGCAAAGATCTTCGCCTGTTTGTACCAGGATGAATGTGGAAGGCAAACCATGTGAGCAGGACGGACCATCTTGCTTGAGCCGCACTCCTTTTTGGATTGACACACCTGATGAGATAACGTAATCTGCGAACCCACATCCAGATGCGCCCGTATTATTTTAGGCAATTGAATGCCTCGGACAGGGGCCCTGCAGACAGGTAAGAATACAGATGAAAGTCAAATTTTGGGGGACGAGGGGTTCCATTGCAGCCCCGGGAAAAGATACCATCATATATGGCGGCAATACCTGCTGTCTCGAAATTACACTCGAATCGGGCAGGAAAGTTGTCATTGACGCCGGAACGGGGATGCGGTCACTGGGCGAACACTTCATCGCCACGCGCGAAGCAGTGGATATTCTCCTCCTGATGACACATATTCACTGGGATCACGTGCAGGGGTTCCCATTTTTCGACCCGATCTTCAACCCCTCCTCCAGAATCGCCGTAGATGGGTTCCCTGCCGCTATGAAAGGGCTCAGGGTGATTTTCGACAACAAGATGGGTGATGGTTTTTTCCCCGTCAGCTTCGAGGACCTCAAGGCCCGGATCGACTATATAGGGGAACTGAGCCGCGGCCCCGTTACCATAGACGATACACGCATCGACGCCATTCCCCTGAATCACCCTCAAGGCGCCCTTGGCTACCGCTTTCAAGAGGGGAAAAAGAAACTGGTTTTTATGACGGATAACGAATTGGTAACAGATGGCCCGGCGGGAAAGGAGTTGGATGATTACGTCCAGTTCTGCAAAGAGGCGGATATTCTGATTCACGATACCCAATTTACGCCTGAGGAAATTGACCGTCACCGGGGCTGGGGCCATTCAGACAGCGCGTCCACACTGGACCTGGCCTTGAAGGCCCGCACGAGACAACTCATTCTCTTTCATCATGCGCCTGCCAGAAAAGATGCGGATGTAGCTGCCATTATTGAACAATGCAGCCATGTTGCTGTAGAAGGCAACCACGACATCGTCATTGATGCGGCTAAAGAGGGAAGTGAATTTACGCTTTGACCCGCAATCTCAACGGACTTTCGTGCATAGAGCATTTTGTTATGCTATCTGATCCGACATGGACCCATCGACTGATAAGCAAATCATCCTGGTTTTAGGCGGCGCAAGGAGCGGCAAGAGTTCCTGGGCGCTCAGGTATGCCGAAGAAACCTACACCTCCTATCTCTTTCTGGCTACCGCCGAGGTGGGGGATGACGAGATGGCCGAACGGGTACGACTGCACCAGGCATCCCGGGGACCCGAGTGGGGTCTGATCGAAGAACCTTTGGATATTGCCGAGGCCTTGCAGTCCAATATTGGCGATGCGGATATCGCGCTCATCGACTGTGCGACCATCTGGCTCAGCAACATCCTTCTCCAGAAAGGGCGGGAGGCCGTTGATGCCTATGAAGAGCGGCTGCTGAAGGCATTGTCCCAAAGGAGACAGGCGGTAATCATAGTGTCCAACGAGGTAGGGACCGGAATCGTCCCCGAACATCCCTTAGGGAGAGAATTCCGGGACCTGGCCGGTATCCTGAACCAGAAACTGGCTGCGCTGGCCGACAAAGTGATCATGACCGTGGCCGGCATTCCCATACATATTAAATGAGACACTCAGAAAACATGATGAAATGGACCATTCAGTCTGCCTGGGTCATCTCTATCATTCTGGTTGTCTGTCTCTCTCTGACGCCCCGCATCGAAATCCCTTACCAATTCACCGGTGCAGACAAGTTAGCCCATTGCCTGGCCTACGCCTGGCTGGCGATCCTTCCCCTTTTTGCATTTGAGAGGATGCGGGCGGCCTTCACAGGGGCATTTTTGATGGTCCCACTCGGCATCGGCCTTGAATTTGCCCAACGACACGTGCCCGGCAGAGATTTTTCCGTTTTAGATATAGTTGCAGACAATGCCGGAGTGGCCTTAGGCATTGTCGCGGCCGGATATGTAAAAAATAAGCGCCTGCATTCGCAGGGCCTGACTTGATCATACGAAAATCCGCCCATGAGCAATACAATCGCCATTTTTCTTTCCCTTGTAGTATCGCTGGTCGTGTACCTCGGTCTTGTCTTCGGCCTCAAGACCCCGACGGGCAAAAGACACCTCTGTGAACATTGGTATTTCCACCCGAACGCCATTTGTGTGTGGCGGGTGGTGATCGGGTTGTCAGGCGCCCTGCTCTACTTCCTAACTGAGCAACAGTCCCTGGGCATTCTCCTCTTCACCCTCTCTGCAGTCATGGACGGCGTGGACGGTCTTCTGGCCAGAGAATGCGATCTGGTGACCCCTTTTGGAGAAGAAATCGATCCCCTCTGCGACAAACTGACCTATCTCCCACCCATGCTATTTTTTGCCTATACAGGTCGTTTGGATGTAAATGCGGTATGGGTACTTGTGCTTGTGGAAACCAGCGGGCAATTTCTGTTTCGATATATTATCAAGCGGTTTACTCACTTCTCTGTGGCGGCCAATAACTTTGGAAAGATCAAAGCCGTCCTATGCTTCGCCTTGATCATTTACTGTGCATTGCTGACCGATGATATAGGACTTCCCAATTTCTCAAATCAAATGCTCTACCTCTGCATTATCCTTTCTATTTCGTCCATTGCCTTCAAGCTCATCGCGAACCGTTTTTATGCCGACATCCTGTCCCTTCTCAATCTGTGCTGCGGCATCATCGGAATATTCTTCGCCCTTCAGATGCGTCCGGTTTATGCGGCCATCGCCATCCTGGCCGGGCAGATATTCGATCTTTTCGACGGGAGGATGGCCGACAAACACGGCGGCACCCGGTTCGGGCCGTGGCTGGACGATATCGCCGATCTGGTTAGTTTCGGCGGTTGCCCTACGTTTCTGATCCTCCTGAAGGGCAATTGGGGCATTTTGGCCTTTGGTGTCGGCATCGCCTATTTTTTTGCAGTGGCTTTCAGGCTGTGGCGTTTTATTGCCCGGGACAAGCACGATGCCACGCTGACCCCGGGCATTTTCAACGGATTGCCCAGCCCTGCCGGCGCCATGGTCTCTCTTGGAGCCCTTCTATTCTGGGACAACGTGTGGATTATCTGGGCCGTGATTTTGCTGACCTCTTACCTGCTGGTGAGTGATATCCGGTTCGTCCATTTCGGAAGGGTCATATTGCGCCATTTTCCCAGGATCTTCGTAGTAATCTTCGGTTTTATCATCGTCTTCACCATCTCCTTTGTCATAAAGGTAAGGGACCCCAAGATGCTCGGGGCCCTTCTGCTCATTGCATTTCTGATCTATGCCATTATAAGCAGAAATCTGGCATCCCGAAAAAGCCTGTAAGCTGCCTTCATTTCTGCCTCTCCATCTAAACTCCCAGCAGAATCTTCGCCTGGTCCAGCAGAAGCGATTTAAAACGGTCCAGGGTAACCGGGTAGCCCTGCATGGGTATTCCCATCCAATCGCAGTATTCCAGGAATTCCTCAGGGTGCTCATTCATATACTGGTCCATATACCCGATGCCATCGAGCACCACAGCCCCCCCTGTGTGCCGGGGAAAATTCTCATTGGCAAGGCCCTTGTCCCATCCCTTGAAGACATTGTGACGGAATTTGACCCAGCCGGGCGTCATCCACCAGACCTTTTCTTCACCGGCCACCTCCTGAGCGATCCTCTCCCGATCCGCCTGGCTGGCGATCATGTCCATGCAATGGGTGGCCTCGATCCGTCTTACGCCCGGCCCCTGTTCCTCGATGATCGTTCGCATGGTCCGCATAGGCTCATCCGCATTCACATAGCAGAACTTGCCGCCATACACCACAAGCACCTTGTCCACCTTTTCCTTGGCCTTCTGGATCCGCGCGATCAACTGGCGTTCCAGTTCACGGATATCCTCATGGAGTCCAGGGGTGGTCAAAAAAAGATGATTCGTATCCAGAAAGCCTTCGTCTCTGAGATGATTCAATTCCATGCTCAATGTCCCGCATGACACAATGGCAATGTCAGCAAATGATATGGAACTCATATATGTACCTCCTTTTCTCAAGCAATCTGATGAAATGATCGCGACCCTCAATACGTGAGGGCCAGGTCGTATCCCGCATGAACAGCGCTGAAAATATCCTGTACCTCTTTGGCATCTCCGATGATTTCAATTTTCGGGATCCCTTTCACCAAATCTCCATCCGGCCCCGGCGCCGACAGCATGCCGGAGGCCAGGATCACGGTCTGGAAAGGCTCCAGAGACAGCATCTCGCCGTCCTTTTCCACCTCCACCCGGTCGGGCCTGAAGGCCTTCACTGCGGTATGCGGCATCAGGGTCACCTTCTCCATCTGCCCGATCCGCATCAGGGCCAGGTTCTTGGTGATCATCTCCATCATGCTCCCGATGGGGTCGGTCCGCTTGGTGGCCACCACCTCGTAACCTTTCTTTCCTAACTTCTCGGCGATCTCCACCCCGGTCCTTCCGGCCCCGATGACCAGGCACCTCGGGCCTTTGACCGGCCTTGCGCCCTGAAAGTACTCAATGGATGTCATGACGTGCTGATCCGAAAGCCCCTCGATCTCGGGGATATTCTGGACCGCTCCGGCGGCCCAGACAAGGAGATCCGGCTTCTCCGCCTCAACAAGCGCGGCATCCACCTCCCGGTTCATGAGGATCGACGCCCCGCTCGCCTTGACAGCGTGTTCCAATCCATCCAGGCCCTGCTTCATGGTCTCCTTTCCAGGCGCCTGCCATGCAAGGGCAAACTGACCGCCCAGGCGGTCGGCCTTTTCTGCCAGCGTCACCCGGTGGCCCCTCTTAGTCAGGTAAAGGGCCGCACTTATCCCTGCCGGGCCGCCCCCGGCGATCAAGACCTTCAGGGGACTTGTGGTTTGCTCGAGTTTGGGCAGTCCCAGGCCTGGGTTGAGATTGCACCCTACGGCCGCCCCGCTCTTCATGCGGTGGAGACACCCCTGGAGACAGTACCCGCAGGCAACGACCTCCTCATCCTTTCCCTCCCGCCACTTGTCGATCAGGTCGGGATCCGCGATGAGCGGTCTCCCCAGGGCCACCAGATCAGCGGACCCCTCATCGAGAACCCGCATGATCTTTTCCTTTCTCCCCATCCTGCCGGCAACAATCAGGGGGAGTTGGGTGTGCTGACGCACCCAGGCCAGGGCATCCATCTGGGGCTTGTCCGGAAGACTGCCATGATGGAAATACCAGGGAGGGCTGAAACAGGCATTCCCCATGCCCACATGGACCGCATGGATGCCCATTTCCGAGGCCCCTTCCACGACTGGGAGGAGGTCCTCCTGGCTGATGCCGAACTCAGGGGACATCTCACCCCCCGATATCCGTAGGATCACGGGAAGATCGGGTGCCCCTCCCTTGACCCGTGAAACGGCCTCCCTCGCAAAGAGGGTTCTGTCCTGACCATAGCGATCGTCCCGTTTGTTCAGCTTTGAATTCAGAAACTGCGATATCAGATATCCATGGCCCCCTTGAATTTCTATCAGGTCAAACCCCGCCTCCCGGGCCTTTGCGGCCGCTGACCCGTAGCCTTCAAGGATCTTCTGGATCTCCTCCTCGCTCAGGGCCTCCGAAACCGTCTCTTCCCTGGCCACGCATGTCATGACCGACGGAGCCCTGGGCGGGCCCCCGATGATCTTGGGGAGGGCGGCCGCTCCGGCATGATTCAGGTGAAGACAGGCAAGCCGGCCCTGGTCATGGATCACATCCGCAATCTTATTGAGTTCATGGACGCTGTTATCCAGATGCACGCACGGCTGTTTGGGGTGTTCTCTCCCATCTGCGGTCACGGAAACAGGCTCCAGGATCACGACGGCCGGGCCGTTCGTCGCGATCTGCCGATAGAAGGCAAGTTGGCTTTCTGTGACGGTTCCATCCGGGTTCCCCCTTCCAAGTTTGATCGGGGGAAAAACAAAGCGGTTCCCGAGTTCCACACCCCCCAGCCTGAATTTCTCAAACATCCTTTCCATGGCATCCTCCCTTTTTAAATGTGTTCGCCTTTGCGTGCACGCTCCATCCGACCCACCTGTTCTTCAATCTGAAACGACACGGGTCTCATTCACCGCCCGTCCCTTCGGCCATGAGAGCAGCCACCAGTCAGAATTCACTGACTCGATATTGCAGCATGGTTCCCCGGCACCACTATTTCACCAGCCTGTTCAGGGCCTCTGAAAGGGTCGTCTCGGGCTGAAGCCCCACGAACCGCTGGATCTCCTTGCTATTTTTAAAGATGACCAGAGTAGGGATGCTCATTATCCCTAGCCTGGTCGCAATGTCCCGGTTTTCATCCACATTCATGGATGCAACCATTGCCTTGCCTTCAAAATTTTGGGCCAGGGTCTCGAGAATCGGCTCCTGCGACCGACACGGCGCACACCAGGGCGCATTGAAGTCCATAAGCGTTACCCCGTCTTCGATTGCCCTTTGAAATCCCTCAGTGGATCGAATCTGTTTAACTTCCATTTCAATCTTCTCCTTTGTTCCGCTACCGTCCCGCAGCAGCGGGATGCTTCCGTCCATCAAATGCCTGTTCAAATGGCTTATCAACAATCGTGCCACCTCATAATCCAAACGCTCCACGCCTTCGACGCGGCCATGGAAAAAACGCATAACCATTTATTATATCAACTTAATTAAACCTACTTCACAACACGCGCAAACCCTGGTCACAAAAAAACAACAAACCGGTTGACAGAGGAAGGGAGCGTTACCTATACTGTCCGGTAACGTTTTTGTAACGTTAAGGTAATTCCTTGAACCGTTAACGACTTTCAGCTGATGTTGCTCTACCAAAATACTATTCAAAAAAACTCTCTGTCTTTGCCTGCCTCATGAAACCATTCACATCTGTTGTTTCTCCGGGGTGGCTCTGCGTGAGAATACGTTGGTCCCGGCTGGTCCGGGTTAGAAGATATAGGGAAAACGGAAGAGGCGCGCCATGTCAGAGAAGACCATATTGGATCCCAGCTTTGCGGGGTTGCTGCTGGAATGCATGGCCGACGGCGTGTTTACGCTTGATGACAAGGGCCATATCACATCGTGGAATCCGGCGATGGAGCGTATCAGCGGCTACACTGCCGAAGAGGCCATCGGCAACACCTGCATGATGCTTAATTTCAGTCTCTGCTTTTCCAAAAGCTGTCCATCGGGCATCAGCCAATGCGGCATCTACGAAAATGGACCGATTCAGGCCCAGGAATGCTTTCTGCGACACAAAAACGGCGATGACGTACCTGTTGTAAAAAATGCAAGACTTGTAACAGACGGCCACGGTTCAATAAAGGGCGTTGTTGAAACGGTCACCGATCTCACAGAACTTGAAAAGGCCAGACGAAAGGCGGAAGAGGCCAACCTGCGTCTCGGGGAAATCCACAGGTTTGACAACATCATCGGTAAGAGCCATAGCATGCAGCAGGTCTTTTCAGCCATCCGGGCGGCCGCTGCGAGCGATGCAACCATCCTTGTGCAGGGTGAAAGCGGCACGGGCAAGGAATTGGTCGCCGGCGCCATCCATTACAACAGCAACCGGTCCGGCATGGCGTTTGTACCGGTAAGCTGCAGTGCACTTCCGGAATCGCTTTTGGAGAGCGAACTGTTCGGACATGCCAGAGGGGCGTTTACCGGGGCAGTCCGTGACCGTGTCGGACGGTTTGAGGAGGCCAGCGGCGGAACCATTTTTTTGGATGATATCGGTGAGATAAGCCCATTCATTCAAGTGAAACTTCTTCGTGTGCTCCAGGAACGGGAGATTGAGCGGGTCGGCGAATCGCGAAAGCGGACCATCGATATCCGGATCATTGCGGCCACCAACAAGGATCTCTACGGCCTCGTTAAGAGTGGCCATTTCCGGGAAGATCTCTATTACCGCCTGAAGGTATTTCCCATCCATATTCCGCCCCTGAGGAAAAGAAGAGAAGATATCCCGATCCTGACAAGCCATTTCATCAAGCGCCAGAATGAAAAAACCGGCAAGCGGATCAAAGGTGTTCTGTCGTCGGCCATGGGGATACTCATGGATTACAACTGGCCCGGCAATGTGCGTGAGTTGGAAAACGCCATTGAGCATGCCTTTGTTCTCTGTGTCGGCGACCAGATCGATATTTTCGACCTCCCTGTTGAAATCCGCCAACTGCCCTACCAGCCTGTTGTCTCAAAAGCACCCGATCCTCCCTTCGACCGCTTTTCTTCAAACACAAGGCTTTCCCGCGACATCCTGATCGAGATTCTTCGTGAATGCGGCTGGAACAAGGCCGAGGCGGGCAGACGGTTGGGCGTGAGCAGAACCGCCATCTGGAAGCATATGAAAAAATGGGATATCCCGCTCAAA
>CAYPDL010000008.1:0-19839 GCA_964409475.1 uncultured Desulfobacteraceae bacterium
ATTAAGGCTTTAGGCAGTTAACGACTGAATTTTGAAAACCATAAGATACTATTAAAAGCATCTGAAAGCCTTTGTGAAAGAGGGCTTCGGAAGAATGAATCGTGTTTCAACCTTTCGCAACTCGCCGGCGCGGGTTTATCCAGCAGATGGATGCAATGATCGGATTGAGAATATGGTTTTCAATCCCTCAATTCCCCAATCCCTAAATCCGCAATTCCGGTTTATCCGGGTTAGGCAGCTACAGGCGGCAGGGGGAAAGGCATGTATCGACACGCCAGGTGAACAACTCCGAACAGGTGGGACAGAAATCCGCATGCTTCATATCGGTATCTTCGATCCTCACTGAAGAATACATGACACAGCGGCGGTTCTTGCAGTGGGTCAAACCGAGGCAGTGCCCCAGTTCGTGCAAGGCCGTCTTTTTCACCCGTTCCTCTAACAGGCCCTGGTCCGGGGGCCGGTCATAGAACTCGGGTCGAAGCCGGTACATGGAAATGACTGAGCATCGCCCTTCCATCTCTGCCAGCCCGAAGACGTACTTGAGGATAGGAACAAACAGGTCCTCGCAGGTCACACCCATAAAGCCCAAGACCTTGTCCGGACAACATCTGATGAGATGTTTCAAGATCGTTGTTGAATTGTACTGACATCTCCTTTCATCATAGGCATATTCAGGCCTGTCCATTTTCGAGGAAACCCTGCACATAACGCTGCACCGCATCTCAATGTGCCTTGCGATACGCTCAAGCATGCCATGATCCACAGGACCGATCGGGCAGATGGTGACACATTTGGCCAAACGACTTATGAATCCCCTCTTCTGATTTCATATTTCTCGAGCTTGTTGTAAAGGGTCTGCCGATCGATATCCAGGTCACGGGCCGCCTGGCTGATATTCCATCCGGCCGCCTCAAGAACCCTCTCGATATGCACTTTCTCCATCATTTTTAAGGACTTGGGGAATGTCTCCAGCCCCGCTTCCTTCCGTGAAAAGGGAAGATCGTCTGCCGATATCTCCTTGCCCTGACCGATCACCATGGCCCGTTCAACGATATTTTCTAACTCTCTTACATTTCCGGGCCAGTCATATGCCATCAACTGCTTCAAGGCAGAAGCCCCCACCTTTACCTCTTCACGGTTCATCTCCAGGCAGTATTTTCGAATAAATGCATCGGTCAGAAGGGGGATATCGTCCTTCCGCTCTCTCAGAGGAGGAACCTGGATATGAATGACATTCAGACGGTAATAGAGATCCTCCCGGAACCGCTTTTCCTGAATAGCCTTATCCAGATCACGGTTTGTGGCTGCAATGATACGGACATCCACCTCCATCACCTTCTCACTGCCCAGACGCTGCACCTCCTTCTGCTGCAGCACCCTCAGGAGATCCACCTGGGTCTTGAGACTCACATCACCGATCTCATCCAGAAAAAGGGTCCCCCTGTGGGCCATCTCAAAACGCCCCTTTTTCGTGTGTTCAGCCCCCGTAAACGCGCCCTTTTCATAACCGAAGAGCTCGCTTTCCAGCAGGGAGTCCGGGAGTGCGCCACAGCTCACGGCGATAAACGGCATAAAACAGCGATTGCTGTTCCCATGAATTGCCCTGGCAATCAGTTCCTTCCCCGTGCCGCTCTCTCCGGTGATAAGGACGGTCGAATCCGTTGGCGCAACCCGGGAAATCAGTTCAAAGAGCTCCTGCATGGCATCGCTTTTACCGATGATTTCGTCAAACTGATAGGTCTCTTCCAGCTTTCTGCGGAGCAGGATGTTCTCCAGGACCAACTCCTTGTGGGCAAGAATCTTCTTTATCTGCACTTCCACTTCGTCAGGATCAAAAGGCTTCACCAGATAATCAAAGGCCCCTTCTTTCATGGCCTGGACCGCCGTTTCCACGGTCGCATAGGCGGTCATCATAAGGACTTCGGCATCGGGTCTCACCTCCTTCAGTTTCTTGAGGGTCTTGAGCCCGTCCATGCCGGGCATCTTCAGATCCAGCAGTATCACTTCCCAGGGCTCTTTCCGGGCCATATCGACGGCTTCCTGCCCGCTTGCGGCCAGGCCGACCCTGTACCCATCCTCCTTCAGCCAGTCGTTGAGGCTTTCCCGCATCGGCCGTTCATCGTCAACAACGAGAATACGGGGCATTTTGGACATGATCTCTTCCTCCATTTGAATCCCGCACCCGGCTGCCGGCGACTGCACATCCAGCCCAGGGATTGAGGGATTGCCGTTGTCTGTCGTTGGGGCTGTCCTTCTGGAAATGGGGCTGTTGCCGATGATCAGGCATTCACTGTTCGTGTGTCAGGGGCATATCCCCACCCAGGGTTTCAGCCATTCAACTCCGTTGACGAGGCCCGCCTCAGCAGACAGGAAGCAGGACCCTGAAGGTGCTTCCCTCGCCAACTTCGCTTTCCACCTCTATGGAACCATTGTGGTTGGAGATAATCCCGTAGACCACGGACAAGCCTAAACCAACCCCCTTGCCCTCCTCCTTGGTGGTAAAAAACGGCTCGAAGATACTCTTCTGGTCTTCCCTGGGAATACCGCAACCCGTATCCGAAATCGTGATTTCCACGAAGCCGCTCCTCTCTGCCGGGGTCGCTGAAACCGTTAGGGTGCCCCCATTTTCCATGGCCTCTGAAGCATTGCTGATGAGATTCAGAAGGGCCTGCTGAATCTGTCTGAAATCACACTTTACCTGGGGCAGATCGGGTGCAATGTTTACGATCAACTGGATTTCTTTCAGTGTCAAATCGTGAGACAGCAGATCCAGGGTCCTCCGGATGATTGGATCTATATCCTGCATCTTAATCTCGGTTCTGGTCTGTCTGGAAAAGGCCAGGAGATTCTTGACGATATCTCCGCATCTCGTCATTTCCGATGACATGGTCTTCAGATATCGTGAGATATCCTCGACCCTGTCCTGGGAAAACCGGCCGCGGCTCACAAGCTTCATCATCAGATTGATATAGGTGAGTACCGCGGCGATGGGGTTGTTGATCTCATGGGCAATGGTGGCGGACAACTTCCCCAACGATGCAAGCTTTTCCGACCGGATGACCTGTTCCTGAACATCCTTGAGCTCCTGGTAAGTCCTGTTGGTGCGCTCATAGAGCATGGCATTGTGCACGGCCATACCGATCTGGTTTCCGATGGCCTCGAAAAAGTCCACATAATCCTCTGAGAATGCGAATTGTTCATGGCTGCACGCGCACATGACCCCAACGGGGTCCCCTTTTAAAAGAAGGGGAACGTAGACCGTGGTTTGAACTCCCTCTTCCAGTATGTCTTCCACATAAGGCTCGTCCAATCGCATAAAGTTGTTCACGATCCTTGCTTCCCGTGTCAGCACGGTCTTTCCCAGTATTCCGTCTCCCACCCGACGCGATTGCATGAAGCTCTTGTTGATGAAACTGGGAGAAAATCCCCTGTGAGCCGCCAGTTGAAGGACGCCTCTTCTTTCATCCAACAGGTAGATCCGGACGCCATCAGGCCCGAGGATCTCAAGCATCTTCTCGATGGTCTTGTTAAGGACCTGATCCAGATTCAAGCTGCTGCTCACGGCCAGCGAGATGGCATTCAAGATGGCGAGCCGGATATTTCTGATCTCGATTTCGTGCTGGGCGCTCTTTTTTGTTGAGATGTCCCTGATAATCATCACGTATCCGGTAATCTTGCCGATGATGTCGAGGACCACGCTGGAGGTAATAATGGCATCAAACGGCTTCCCTCCCTTACCGAAAAGCCGGGTTTCAAACTCCGTCACAAAGCCGTCCTTGAAGAGCTGCTTCTGAATCCGGTAGAGATCCTCATCGTTCTCAAAGAGCTCAAGGGCCGATCCTCCGCAAGGGAGTTCTGCCTTGCGGTTGTATCCCAGGAGCTGGAGGCCGACCTGATTGATCTCCAGGATATCGCCTTTAGGGTCAGTGAGGATCATCGCATCCCATGATCGCTCAAATATGGTCCGGTATTTCTTCTCTGATTGTTCCAGTTCTCTCAGCCGTTCGCTGATCGCTTCTTCCAGACCGGCCGACATCCGGCTCAGTTCGTCTTGGAGACGCCGCTTGAGCGTAATATCCGTCGCCGTTATCAGGACATAGGCAACGTTCCCCTTCCCATTGAGGATTGGCGTAGACTTGACGAAAATCTGGGCACTCCGGCCGTCCTTTTTCACAACGCTCTCTTCGCTCGTATGCGACTCCCCATCCTGAAAGGATTTTTCAACAAGGCAGCCGTCGCACGTCTCATCTCTGCCTTTCAATGCCTTGTAACAATAAGCCGTCTGATTGTTGCCGAATTCATTCATAAAGAGATTGTTGCACATAATGATCTGATGATTTCTATTGACCGCAACCACATAATCGGTGGTGCTTTGGAGGAGTGTCTGATACCTTGACTCCGCCTCCCTGCGACCCTGTTCCATCATCCGGATCCTTGAATAGGCCTGATCTATCTTGCACACAAGATGTTCCAGGTCCAGAGGCTTGGTGAGATAATCAAAGGCCCCTGACCGGATCCCTTCGACCCCATCCCGGACCGACTCATGCCCGGTCAGGAGAATGACCTCTGTTTCGGGCCATCCGGTCTTGATTTGCTTGAGCACCTCAATGCCGTTCATACCGGGCATCCTGACATCCAGAATCACCACATCCACGGGCGCCTTTTCGAGGATAGACAGGCATGCTTCGCCGCTTTCCGCCTGCTCAGAGGAGATGCCCCGCTTGGCCAGACGCCTGCTCAGGACGCTTCGGAAATTCCCGTCGTCGTCGACAATGAGGGTTCGGACTTCCGCCGTCATGAATTCCCCCTTAGGCCTCTTCTCTGAATCATCAGGCAGCATGGGCAGGGTGCGCTTGTGTCCAGAGGAAGTCTCATGTGAAAGTTCATTGGATTGATGATTGTCGATTGATGATTGAAAAAACCTGCAATCCGATCTCGATACTGATTACTGGATGCTGGTTGCCCCTGAAACCGGAAATCTGAATCCCGCTGCGGCGGGAAAACCTCTTGTCAAAACCTTCTGCCTGATCCAGGCCTCTCTGTTGGCCAGAGGCCGCGCTCATAATGGAAGGTGAGTATCGCACCCTCACCCTTGAACACGCTTGGGTTAAGACCTGGCATTGCCATGCTTTTCACGTCGATCAATCATGAACCCAGACAACTGATTCGATTACATCACAAAAGGGATTTCGGATCAAGGAGATTAGGTTTGTGAAATATTTCTTGACAAAAAAAAGCCCATTTCTATATAAGTTCGATGTGAAAATTCTATCTGATCGTCTGGCGATGCAAGATAAATAAAACATGTTTTCAATAAGTAGGAGCTAACAATGACAGCAGAAAATGCCCAGGACGTCCGGGGTTCGGTGATGGTGGTCGGCGGAGGCATCGCCGGCATGCAGGCATCCCTGGACTTGGCAGATTCCGGCTTTTTTGTCCATCTGGTGGAAAAAACCCCTGCCATCGGCGGGGTTATGTCTCAACTGGACAAGACCTTCCCCACCAACGATTGCGCCATGTGAATCATCTCGCCTAAACTGGTCGAGGTCGGCCGGCACATTAATATCGAACTCCACACATGTTCTCAAATTCAAGCGATCGACGGCGAAAAGGGCAATTTTACTGTAACGCTCCACAAAACCCCCCGTTTTATCGATCCCAATGCATGCACTGCCTGCGGAGATTGTGCAGCGGCCTGTCCCGTTGTCAGGCCCAGCGAATACGATGTGGAGCTGGCAGAACGTAAGGCCACATACAAGCCATATGCCCAGGCCATTCCCGGGGCCTTCGCCATAGAAAAACTGGATAAAGCCCCATGCAGGATGGCCTGCCCGGCCAACCTGAATGTGCAGGGCTATGTGCAGATGGTCAAGGCGGGCAAGTACCGGGAGGCCGTTGAAATCATCATGCGGGACCTGCCGCTCCCGGGAATATTGGGCCGTGTCTGCCCCCATCCCTGCGAAAAGAGCTGTCGGCGGTTGGAGGTGGATGAGCCCATCTCCATTAGGGAACTCAAGCGGGTGGCTGCCGACCACACGGATCTCAGCGACATCCCGGTACCGGACGTAGAACCAAAGGATGACAAGGTGGCCGTTGTGGGTTCGGGGCCTGCGGGTCTTTCGGCAGCATACTTCTTAGCGCTTCAAGGCTATAAGATCAGCGTATACGAGGCCATGCCCGAGGCCGGCGGCATGATGCGCTACGGGATCCCCGACCACCGGCTGCCCCGTTCTGTCATTGACAGGGAAATCGAGAATCTCAAGCGATACGGGATCGAGATCCACACCCACACAGCCATCGGCAAAGATATTACCCTTGAAGAGCTGAAACAACATGGCGCCAAAGCCGTCTTCCTCGGATCAGGGGCCTGGAAGGGGCTCAAGCTTCGCATTCAGGGTGAAGAGGCCCAGGGAGTCTATGATGTCACTTCTTTTCTCAGAAATGTCCATCTCGGGAATCTGAAAAAGATCGATGGAAAGGCGGTCATTATCGGCGGGGGCCATTCTGCCCTGGATGGGGCCCGGGTAGCGCTTCGATTGGGCGCTGAGGAGGTTCACATCATTTATCGACGGTCGCTCCCGGAGATGCTGGCGGAACCGGAAGAGGTGGAGGAGGCCCAGAACGAGGGCATCAAAATCCATTTCCTGGTTGCCCCCTTAAGGATTTCAAGCGAGAACGGCAAGGTTACAGGGATTGAATGCATACGCACCCGTCTTACCGATCCCGATACCACGGGCCGGCGGAAGCCTGTCCCGGTCGAAGGCTCGGAGTTTTTTATCGAGGCGGAACACATCATCCCTGCCATTGGACAGGAGCCCGACCTCGACTTTTTAGGTAAGAATCTGGATGTGGACACATCCAAATGGAACCTCCTGACGGTCAATCCCGAAACCCTGCAGACGAGTGTGCCCTGGATATTTGCCGGCGGGGATGCGGTGACCGGACCTGCGACCGTGATTGAAGCCGTTGATGCAGGCAAGCGGGCTGCCCGGTACATGGCGAAATTCCTGCAGGGAGAAACCCTTCCCGCGGAATGGCAGGAAGAACCTCCCATCGGAACCAACTGGGTGGAGATCCGGGATGATGAACCGACCCTCAATCGCATGAAGGCCCCCACCCTCCCTGTGGAGAAGCGGCTTTCCGGTTTCGACGAGGTCAATCTCCTGGTGGATGAAGAGACGGCAAGGGCCGAGGCAGCTCGGTGCCTCAACTGCGGGGGATGTTGTGAATGTTACGAGTGCGTGAAGGCCTGCAAGGCCCAGGCGGTTACCTTTGAGACCCACCAGCAGAAGGAGCAGATCGTTTCCATCGATGTGGGGTCAGTGATATTGGCCCCGGGCTTTTCGCCGTTTGATCCCAGCCGGTTCGATACCTACCAGTATGCGGCCTTTCCTAATGTGGTGACCAGCATGGAATTTGAGCGCATCCTGAGCGCCACCGGCCCCTTTCAAGGTCATTTATCGAGGCCGTCGGACCATAAGGCGCCCACCAAGATCGCCTTTTTCCAGTGCGTCGGATCCAGGGATGTCAACCAGTGCGACCACGCCTATTGCTCCTCTGTCTGCTGCATGTACGCCATCAAGGAGGCGGTGATTGCCAAGGAGCATGCCGGCGATGATCTGGATACGGCCATCTTTTTCATGGATATGCGCACCCACGGAAAGGACTTTGACCGGTACTACAACCGCGCCAAGGATGAGGCCGGGGTCCGGTTCCTTCGCTCCAGGATCCACACTATCGACGAGGATCCTGAAACCCATGACCTGATCATCCAGTATGCCGATGAAGAGGGCGCGATCCAGACCGAGACATTTGACCTGATCGTGCTGTCAGTAGGGCTGGAAACCCCCGGATCTCTCGTGGAAATGGCAAAACGCCTCCATATCGAATTGGACGCAGATCACTTTGTCAAGACCGGAACCTTTCAGCCGGTCGCCACCTCCCGCGAGGGAATCTATGTGTGCGGCGCGTTCCAGGAACCGAAGGACATCCCCTATTCCGTCATGGAGTCAAGCGCCGCAGCCAATGAGACCAAGGGGATCCTATCATCCGCCCGGGGGACGATGGTCAAGGAAAAGACCTACCCCTTGGAACGGGATGTGACGACAGAAGCCCCCCGCGTCGGCGTCTTTGTGTGTAATTGCGGCACCAACATCGGCGGCATTGTGGATGTGCCCAGGGTGGCTGAGTACGCCCGTACCCTGCCAGGCGTCGCCTATGTGGAAGAGAACCTCTTCACGTGCTCCCAGGATACCCAGGACAAGATCACGGATGTTATCGAGAGGGAGGGGTTGAACCGGGTCGTCGTCGCAGCCTGCACCCCAAGGACCCATGAACCCCTGTTCCAGGAAACGCTCAGAGACGCAGGATTAAACAAATACCTTTTCGAAATGGCCAACATACGGAACCAGTGTTCATGGGTCCATTCCAAGGAAAAGGAGAAGGCCACAGAAAAATCCATGGATCTGGTGCGCATGGCCGTTGCCAGGGCGCAGTTGATACAGCCCCTGCCCCAGCCATCCATTTCAGTGGACAACAAGGCCCTTGTCATCGGGGGCGGGATCACCGGCATGACCGCGGCCCTGGGTCTGGCAGACCAGGGGTACCACACCTGCCTGGTCGAACAGTCAAAGGAATTGGGCGGAAATGCCCTGAAACTCATTGACACCTGGCAGGGAGAAGATGTTGCCGAGAACGTCGCACGCATGGTCAAGGAGGTGACGGATCATGCCCTGATAGACGTCTACACCGAATCTTCGATCAAGGCATCTGAAGGATTCGTGGGAAACTTCGAGACAACGATCTCAAAAAACGGTTCCGATATATCGCTGAAACATGGGGCCGTCGTCGTGGCCGTAGGCGCCGAGGAATTGAGGCCCACGGAATATCTCTATGGGCAGGACGACCGGGTCCTGACCCACCTGGAACTGGATGCGGCCATAAAGGCGGCATCCCCAATGATTGCGGGGGCCAAGAGAGCGGTCTTCATTCAGTGCGTGGGATCGAGGGAACCCGATAGGCCCTATTGCTCAAAGGTCTGCTGCACCCACACCGTGAAATCCGCCCTGCAATTGAAAAGGATGAACCCGGAAACAGACGTCTATGTCCTCTACCGGGATATCCGCACCTATGGCCAGAGGGAAGCCCTTTACAGGGAGGCCAGGAGACAGGGAGTCATCTTTGTCCGGTACAGTCTCGATCGGAAGCCGACCCTTAAAAAGGGGACGGATGCCCTGTCCGTCACGGTCAAAGACCATGTCCTGAACCGCGATATCCTCATCAACGCCGATCTGGTCATATTGGCTTCGGCCATCGTGCCTCGCGACAATGGAGCCCTTGCCCAGATGTTCAAGCTGTCCCTCAATCAGGACGGTTTCTTCATGGAGGCCCACGCCAAGCTGCGGCCCGTTGAATTTGCCACAGAGGGCATTTTCCTGGCCGGGATGGCCCATTACCCCAAACCGATCGAGGAGAGCATTGCCCAGGCCAAGGCCGCGGCCTCAAGGGCCTCTGTGGTGCTATCGAAAGAACATATTACCGTTGAAGGCGCGGTCTCCCATGTCACGGAGGTCCTTTGCCGGGGCTGCGGCAAGTGCGTGGATGCCTGCCCCTTCAGCGCGGTGTCCCTTGTGGAGCGAGAAGGGGGCAAGACCGTGGCATTCGTGCAGGCGGCCCTATGCAAGGGATGCGGTTCCTGTGCCGTGGCCTGTCCGACAGGAGCGGCATCCATATTCCACTACGATGACCAGGAAGTTCTGCGCATGGTGGAAGCGGCTTTGAATTGATGATTGTTGATTGATGATTGTTGATTGACGATTACCACTTCAAAAGGGGCAAGTTGACCCTGGGCGTTCAATCAGAATGATCCCGACTGCATGGAAGATATTCCAGTTTTGTCATGCAGGCAACAGACCTGACAATGAGTGCAATCGTAGAACGTCATCTAATTGAGGTTGTAAACCATCGATTTAACGGCTTTGGATTGACGGTGTAGGATTGGGCCTTTTCCAATTGGGTCTTTTGAATCGTCAATCATCAATCAACAGGGGGTTTTCATGTCTCAGGAGTTTAGCCCAAAAATCGTCACCTTTGCCTGTAACTGGTGTGCATATTCGGCTGCTGACCTTGCGGGCGTCAGCCGTTTTCAGTACCCGCCCAATATGCGGATCATCCGGGTCATGTGTTCGGGCCGGATCAACCCCAATTTTATCCTCAAGGCATTTCAACAGGGCGCCGACGGCGTACTGGTGGCAGGGTGACACATCGGCGACTGTCATTACCTGGATGGTAATGTAAAGGCCGAAAAGATGTTCCATATGACCGAGGAACTGGCCAAGATTCTCGGGATTGATGCGGAAAGACTTCGCCTGGAATGGATCTCTTCGGCCGAAGGGACGCGCTTTGCCGAAGTCGCGAGAGAATTCACGGAACAGGTGAGGGCGCTCGGACCCTCTGCCCTGAAAAAGGCGGCCTGACAAACGACCCTTCATCCTAAGTCAAAGCGGCAAGACCGCATGATGTTACGAGGCGATAGGAATGACTGCAATAGCTGAACTGATTGATGTCACACAGACCTACTTCTGTCTTGACTGCGGGGTGTGTACGGGATCCTGCCCTGTTGCCAGGGTGTTTTCCGATTTTTCACCCAGACAGATTATTGAGCGTTCTCTGTACGAACTGGAGACGCCTTCTGACGACACCATCTGGAGCTGCCTGACCTGTGCCCAGTGCAGCGTTCGATGTCCTGCCAACATCGATTTTCCCGAATTCGTCCGCCTGATGCGCGACGAGGCCCATGCCCAGGGGTTTGACGGGATCCCGGCCCATAATGGAATGCTCCAGACCATTACCGCCATCCAGACAGGGGGCGTAGCCCAGAACCGCAATTTCTGGATTAAGGATGGAAAGACCGCCGAGGCCGGAGATCTGTTTTACTTTGTGGGGTGCCGCCCCTATTTTGACGTGGTGTTCCGGGATATCGATGCCGGTTCCATCAAAGGCGCCCGAAATGTGCTCAAGATCTTGAACGCATGTGGGGAAACGCCGGTTGTGAGCAATGCAGAACGGTGCTGCGGACATGACGCCCTCTGGAACGGAGACGAGGAAAAGTTCAAGAAACTGGCTGAATTGAACCTGAAGACGATTCGTGATTCCGGCGCCAAACAGGTGGTTTTCAGTTGTCCTGAGGGATACTACACCTTCAGGCACTTCTATCCCAGGTACTTTGGCGAATTGGATTTCGAGCCCATCCATATCCTTGATCTTCTGGCCCGGAAGGTGGACGAGGGGGTCATCGAATTTGAGGAAAAGCATGAACGGGTGACCTATCATGACCCCTGCAGGCTGGGAAGGCTGGCCGGCATTTATGACGCGCCCCGCAGACTCCTGAAGGCCATCCCCGGTATAGAGCTGACGGAAATGCCCCGTTCCCGGGAGAACGGCGTATGCTGCGGCACTACCGGATGGATGAATTGCTCCAGTTGCTCAAAGGAAATTCAGTTGGAGCGGCTCAAGGAGGCGAAAAGCACCGGCGCAGGCGCCCTGATAACGGCCTGCCCCAAGTGCCAGATCCATTTCCGGTGCGCCAAGGCCGCGTTTGACCTGGATATAGAAATCAATGATCTCTTTGATACGATCGCCGATCAGATCAAGGGATAGACTTCCCACAAGGCAAGGCCGCTTCCTGTAACGTTGCAGGGCGGTACCATCATCGGAGGAAACAGATTGTGACGAAAGACATACTGGTTATCGGAGGGGGCATCGCAGGCATGCAGTCGTCGTTGGACCTGGCCGATATGGGCATCAAGGTCCACCTGGTGGAAAAACTGCCCAGCATCGGCGGCAAGATGGCCCAATTGGACAAGACCTTTCCCACCAATGACTGCGCCATCTGAATACTCTCGCCCAAGATGCTGGATGTCGGTCGACATCCCAACATTGCGCTTCTGGCCTACAGCGAGGTCGAGAAGGTCCAAGGCGAGGCAGGGGATTTCAGGATCACGGTCCGCAGAAAGGCCCGCTATGTGAATGAAGACCGGTGCACCGGCTGCGGGGCGTGTGCAGAGAAGTGCCCCACGGTGGTGCCGGATGCCTTCAACGAGGGTTTGAGAAACCGCAGGGCCATCTACAGCTATTTTGCGCAGGGCATACCCTCCACCCATACCATTGACGCAGACCATTGCCGGCAGTTGAACGGCAAAAAATGCGGCATCTGTGCAAAAACCTGTCAGGCTGAGGCCATTGACTTCGATCAGAAGGATCGGATTCTTGAACTGAATGTGGCGGCCATCATCATTGCCGCCGGCTACGATGTATTTAACCCTTCGCAGATCCCGGAATACCGGTACCAGGAAATCCCCAATGTGGTTACGGCGATTGAGTTTGAGAGGCTCCTGAGCGCCAGCGGTCCCACGGGGGGCCACTTGGACCGTCCTTCAGACCGTGCCGTTGAGGCTGACATCGAAGAGCTGGATAAAAGCGCCGGTAAATCGCAGAAGGCCCTCTCCAAGCTCGAGGAAAAATATGGGGAGACTTCTGCCGCCTTCTACGAAAAGTACCAGTCCGGGGGATACCCGGACGATGAGGACCGGAAAAAGTGGGCCGACAAATATGCCGACCATCTGGCCGTTGTGGAACCTCTTGAAGCGCTGAAGAAGAAGGCTGAGGGGTTTGACGTTGCCAAGAGACTTGCCTTTATCCAGTGCGTGGGATCGCGGGATTTCAGATTTTACCCCTTCTGCTCCGGCTATTGCTGCATGCACTCCATCAAGGAGGCCATCATTGCCCATGAGCACGAGCCCGAGACAACATCCACCATCTTCGGCATGGACATCCGTGCCGTGGGCAAAGGGTTTGAGGAGTACAAGATACGCGGGGGCAATCACTCCAACATCACCTACGTCCGCGGTCGGGTAGCGGAGATCGTGGAAGGTCCCGACAACAACCCGTCGGTGATCTACGAGGATACGCGAGAGAGAAAGGTCAAGCGACAGGAATTCGACATGGTGGTCCTGGCCACGGCATGCGCGCCCACAAAAGGGATCGCAGCTCTTGCCAAAACCCTGGGCGTCGAGTTGGACACATACAATTTTCTGAAGACCAGTTCCCTCTCCCCGGTGGATACCACAACCCCCGGCATCTTTGTGTGCGGCTGTGCCGAGTCGCCCATGGATGTGCCGGAATCAGTGGCCCAGGCATCCAGCGCTGCAGAACGTGCCGCTGAAATCGTGTTTCAAACGGATTTAGAAAAGGAGAAAGCCGTTGCCTGAAAAAAATGAAGATATCCGGATCGGCGTATTCCTCTGCCATTGCGGGTCCAATATCGCCGGATACCTGAATATGGAGGAACTGGCGGAAGTTGCGGAGAAGCTTCCCCACGTGGCCTTTGTGCAGAGGAACCTCTATACCTGCTCGGAGGGGGGCATCAACGAGATCAAGAAGGGGATAAAAGAGCAGAACCTCAACCGGGTGGTGGTCGCATCCTGCACCCCACGGACCCATGAACCCCTGTTTCGAAGTTCCTGCGGTGAAGCGGGACTCAACCCGTACCTCTTTGAGATGGTCAATATCCGGGACCAATGCTCCTGGGTTCACATGAAGGAGCAGGAAAACGGCACCAACAAGGCCAAAGACCTTATCCGCATGGGCGTGGCCAAGGCCGCCCTGCTGGAGCCCCAGGAAGTGATCATGTCGGAGGTCCAGGTCCGGGCCCTCGTCATCGGCGGAGGCATTGCCGGCATGACCGCGGCCCTTGCCCTTGGCAACCGGGGCTTTGAGGTGGTCCTGGTTGAGAAGGAAGAGGCCCTCGGGGGCATGCTGAATCGACTGAACCGGCTGGGCCCTACCATGACGGAATCGAGCGCGCTGGTGGAGGAAAAGGTCCGGGCCGTTACCGGGCATGCCAACATTACGGTGTTTACCCATGCCAGGGTCACCGAGGCCCAGGGATTCATCGGTAAGTACAAGGTGGACATTGAGACCGCATCCGGCGTCAAAAAAATCGATATCGGCGTGATTATCGTAGCCACGGGCGCCCGCGCCTTTGTACCTGAGGGGCTTTACAATTATGACGGGAAACGCGTCGTGACCCAGCTTGAGATGGAAACGCTTCTCAAGGACGGCCTGGACCCTGATATCAAAAACGTTGTCATGATCCAGTGCGTGGGAAGCCGCAATAAGGAAAGGCCCTACTGTTCCAGGATCTGTTGTCAGACCGCTGTTAAGAACGCCATGCTTATCAGGGAGCAGAACCCGGACGCAAAGGTCTCCATCCTTTACAGGGATATGCAGATGTACGGTGTGGAAAATGAGGAGATGTTCCGCGACTCCAAGGCCAAGGGGGTCCGGTACATGAACTACGACCCTGACAGGCCCCCCCAGGTGGAACCTGACAAGGTCCGAGTGTATCATGCCCTGTTGGGTCGAGACTTGGAACTGCCGGCCGATCTCGTGGTCCTCTCCACCCCCATCGTCTCACAGGAGGATGCAGAGACCGTATCCCGACTCCTGCGGGTCCCTATTAATGAAAACGGATTTTTCCTGGAGGGACACGTCAAGCTGAAACCACTGGATTTCGCCACGGACGGCGTATATCTGTGCGGCAGTGCGCGTTTTCCGTCCAACATCCGTGAGGCCGTGGCACAGGGCCTGGGCGCCGCATCCAGGGCATCGATACCCCTGTCAAAGGGATCGGTGGAGGTGGAACCGATCATATCGGTGCTGGCTGATGAAGATGCCTGCCGCGGCTGCGGGCTGTGCGTGGCCCTCTGCCCCTACGGCGCCCTCGAGATACAGCGCACAGAAAAGGGGAGAAAGGTCCATGTCATTGACGTGGCCTGCAAGGGATGCGGCGTTTGCGCTGCGACGTGTTATCAGCACGCCTTGTCCATCAACTCCTTCACGGACCAGCAGATCAGGTCCCAGCTCGAAGCGTATTTGGGTTGAGAACCGACGATTTTCATCCGTCGCCCGTTCTCAATTTTCAATTTTCAATTTTCAATTTCATGGGGGGTTAAATTGGCCGATTTCGTTCCTAAGATATTGACGTTTTGCTGCACGTGGTGAGGATACGCTGCTGCAGACTTAGCTGGAGTTTCCAGACTACAATATACACCGGATATCAAGATCGTTCGGCTCATGTGCACGGGCAGGATCGACCCCGCTCTCGTGGCCGAGGCATTTACGAAGGGCCTGGATGGTCTGTTGGTGGTGGGCTGCTATTTCGGAGACTGCCACTACATCACAGGGAATCACCAGGCAAAGGCCAAGCTGGACATGACCCGCAGGCTTTTCAAACACATCGGGATGAACGAAGACCGGCTGGCATTCCGCCAGTGTTCTTCAGGCGAGGCCTCCGTATTCGTCAATATCGTCACCGAATTCGACGCGAAATTGCGCAGCCTGGGTCCACTGGGCGGAGACGGAGACCCGGTGAAGGCGCCTGGTCTCTTCAAAAAACTTGAGGCGGCCCGGGCCGTGCTTGCCGGCGAAAAGATCCGATGGGTCATCGGGAAGCGGACCCCTTTTCTTACATCGGGCAACATGTATGGCGAGATCTTTACGGAACACGAGTTCAATCGCGCCATTGACATGATCATCGTGGAAGAGATGGAGGTCCAGGAAATCCTCGCCAGGCTGAAGGGAGGGGCACAATCCGTCAAGGACCTGGCCAGAGACCTGGCCATTCCATCGGAAAGGGTATTTCGGTATATAACCGCCCTCAAGCGAAAAGGCATGGTGGCCCTGGACAAGATTGCCGGCCAATCGCCAATATTTCAGTTAGTTCCTCAAGAGGTGTAACAAAAGTGGATGATAAAAGCGTATTGATTGTTGGGGCAGGGATCGACGGGGTCAGAGCGGCCCTTGAAAGGGCGAAGAACGGGGAACAGGCGACCATCGTGGAAAAGTTTCCGACCCTTGGCGCCGAGCGGATCCCCAGAGACCGGATCATCAAATCCGGGGGTGCATTTGTCAATCCGGATCTGGACGCCGTGCGTCATAACGACCGGATCAGGATCCTGACCTACAGCGACATAAAGAAGGTCAAGAAGGATAATGGCAGGATTCAGGCCCGCATTCTGAAGCGGAGCCTCCGGGTGGACAACACCAAGTGCAATGACTGCAAGGCCTGCATCAAGGTCTGCCCTGTCAACATGTTTGACGATTTTGACGAAGGGTTTACGTTCCGGACGGCGGTGGATTATTTCAGTCCGGCCACGGGCGAGTACAACATATTTAAAGAAGACATGCCCGTCTGCCAGCGCAGTTGCCCTGTCAATCTGGACATCCGGACCTACGTCGGCCAGATCGCTGACGGGAAATACCTGGACTCTTTGGCCACCATCAGGGACCGGCTTCCCCTGCCTGGAAGCATCGGCCGGGTCTGTCCTCACCCCTGTGAAACCGCCTGCAACCGGCAGTACCTGGATGAACCGATCAGCATCTGTTTCCTCAAGCGGTTTGTGGCGGATGAGGAGCTGAACAAGGGGATTGAGCCGGTCTACGAAACCCCTGAGAAGAAATACCCTGAGAAGATCGCCATTATCGGGGCCGGGCCTGCGGGCCTGACCTGTGCCTATCACCTGGCACGGATGGGATATCAATACATCACCATCTATGAGGCCCTTCCCGTACCGGGCGGCTACCTCTGGGTCGGGATCCCGGAATATCGACTCCCCAAAAAGCTCCTGAAGCGCGAGGTGGACCTCATTGCCAGTATGGGCATTGATATCCGATACAACACCCGAGTGGGCGAGGACATCTCCTTTGAGGATCTCAGGAAAAACAACGATGCCCTGTTTATCGGAGCGGGCTGTCACCGCGGACTCAAGCTTCGGGTGCCTGGTGAAGATGAATATGAAGGCAAGGGGATTGTGGACTGCGTGACCTTTTTGAGGGAGCAGGCCCTGGGCAAGCCCTTTGATGTCAAGGGCAAGCTTATCGTGATCGGCGGTGGAAATGCGGCCATTGACTCGGCACGGGTGGGATGGCGGATGGGCTTTGATGAGGTCTATATCCTCTATCGACGGACCAAAAAGGAGATGCCTGCCAATCCCTGGGAAATCGACGCGGCCGAGCACGAGGGGGTCATCCTCCAGTATCTGGCCGCTCCCGTTGAGATATTAGGCGAAGGCGGGAGGGTCTCAGGCATGAAATGCATCAAGATGGAACTGGGAGAGCCCGATGCCTCAGGCCGACGCAGACCCGTGGCCATCCAGGGTTCAGAATACGTAATTGATGCGCAAACCATCGTACCTGCCATCAGCCAGGGCACCAACCTGGATTTCTTAGGTGAAAATCACGGCCTTGACATCAACCGCTGGAACACATTTGACATCGATCCGGAAACAGGGACGACCAATGTCCCGGGCGTGTTTGCCGGCGGTGATGTGGTAACAGGGCCTGATATCGCCATCCGTGCAGTTGCCGCGGGCAAGAAGGCAGCAGACGGCATTCATACCTATCTCAGGAGCAAATAGATGATTTACGAAAAGCAGAAACGGTATATTATCCCTTTCGACGATGTCCCGACACATAGGGCCGAGATGCCCGAGATCTCGGTGGATGAGAGACGGGGAAACTTTGCAGAGGTGGAGACCGGTTTTCCCGAACAGGTGGCTGTCGATGAGGCCAAACGGTGCCTGAGCTGCCGACGTTGCCTGGGATGCGCCCTCTGCTGGGCCGAATGCGGGCCTGAAGCCATTGATTTTTCCATACCCGATGAGGAATTGAACCTCGAATTTGATGACGTTGTTATCACAAAGGGACAGGACAACGCCTTTTATCCGATTGCCGCCGAGTTGGGCTTTGGAACCTATGCAGACGTCATCACCGACCTCCAGTTCGAACGTATGCTCTCTCCCACCGGTCCCACCGACGGTCTGGTGGTCTCTCCCCTCAATGGAGACATCCCCCGGCGTCTGGCCATTATCCAGGGCAACCCTGACAAGGATGACGACACGATCCTCTCCTCGCTGGTCCTCGGCGTCAACGAATCGATCATTGCCCTGGACAGGGTGGATGGATTGGAGGCGGTCCTGATCTCCCCTCTCAGCCAGGGATTCAAGGAGCAGTTCCTCTCAGAGGCAGAGCAGGTCTCCGGGCTCAGGATAGTGGACGGGACGCCTGATTCTGTTGAAAGGGCGGCTGAAGGAGCCTCCCTGACCCTCCACTACTCCATAAACGGCCAGCAGCAGGAAGAGGCCGTTGATCTGATCGTGGTCCTCACAAGACCAAAGATTCTCTCAGAACTCGTTTCGTTGAGCAAGAAACTGGAGGTAGATATCTCATAGTACAGGATGATGGCACCCCTTCCCGTCGGCCCTGCCCCTGCCGGGCATCTGTAGACCGCATCTTTTTGTCTTTTACAGTCATTTAGCATTCTGGCCGCTCCGGCGGCCAGCATCTTTCCAGGGCCGGAACTCTCAGAAAAGATCTCATCTTTGAATTAAACCCGTCACCCTGGAACCTTTTGACTTTTCTGTCTCTATATATTAAATCACAATTGTGAACGGGCTTCAAATCTTTGGATAGAAACAGGGGGGGACCCTCCATGAACCACAAAGGCGTGTTCGGAATCGGAATAGTCATATTTTTCTCCTTATTCATATTGGCCGCAGGATGTGAGAAAGCGGTTGAAGCCGGCCCTCTGGCACCCGATTTTTCCCTTTCAGATCTTTCGGGTCAGACCGTATCCTTGGAGCAATATCGCGGCAGTGTAGTGCTCCTGGATTTCTGGGCTACATGGTGCGCACCGTGCAAGATGACGATTCCTTTACTGGCCAGACTCCATGAGCAATACAAGGATAAGGGGCTGGTCATTCTGGGCATTTCAGTCGATGACCCACAGCTGATTAAAGATAAGGACCTTCTTTACTACAAAAAGATGGCTCAGATTGATTATCCGCTCTTGCGCTTCAATCAAAAGGTGATGGAGGACTATTTTTCGGGCGAGCAGGTTGCCATACCCACCATGTTCGTCATTGACCGCAATGGACGGATTCGCAACAAGATCGTCGGATTTCAACCTGAAACCCTGGAAAAATCCCTGGCCGCCGTCGTCAAATGATCATTGATTTCCATACCCACCTTTTTCCACCCGCCTTCAGGGAACAGAGGAATCAACTCATCCATGAGGACCCTGCGTTTCGGTCTATCTATAGCTCCTCTGATGCCAAACTTGCAAGCGCAGAGGACCTCATCCGGAGCATGGAAAAAGAGGGGGTCCAGAGATCCGTCGTTTTCGGGTTCCCCTGGGAAAAGGCTGAGCTTTATGCCAGGCACAATGATTACATTATAGAATCGGTCCATCAATATCCCGATCGGTTAACCGGCTTTTGCGCCTTTTCGCCCCACTCCCCGGGCGGTGCCCGGGAGGCCGAACGCTGCCTGGACCAGGGACTTGCAGGCGTGGGGGAATTAGCGGTTTACGGCTCGGGGCTGACATCGGAAGTGGTCGAGGCCCTGAGAGACGTCATGGAAGTCTGTTCCCGGACCGATGTCGCCTTCCTCCTCCACACCAATGAACCGGTAGGTCATGCCTATCCGGGAAAGACGCCCAACACCCTCAGACAGATATATGACTTTGTCAGGACATATTCCTCCAACCGGATTGTGCTGGCCCATTGGGGAGGGGGTCTCCTGTTCTACGGCATCATGAAAAGAGAGATCAGGGAGGCTTTACACAACGTGTGGTTTGATACGGCCGCCTCGCCGTTTCTCTACAACCCTGACATATACCGGATTGCCGGCGAGATCGTGGGCTTTGAAAAGATCCTCTTCGGAAGCGACTACCCTCTCATCCGTCCGGAGCGCTACTTCAAAGAAATGGCCTCAGCAGGC
>CAYPDL010000008.1:19939-46289 GCA_964409475.1 uncultured Desulfobacteraceae bacterium
AAAAATCAACATGGCTATGCGGCCCAAAAAGGAAAGTCATCTAAGCTGGTTCCTATCTCGTTGAACGGAAAGTGTTCCCATGGAAACAAAACAGATTCGAAAATCAATAGGGTTTCTAATCGCTGTCATCCTGCTGATCCTCTCTCAGAGCACCCGGGCACAGGAAGGTACGTCCCGACCCTTGCCCCCCGAAAAGCCCGCCTCGCTGACGCTGGTCGGGGCCATCATGTGCGAGGGGATGAAAGAATTCGAACCTCAGAACGAAACCATTATCTTCTCCGCAACCCTTGGACAGGCCGTCTGTTTCACAGCCTTTGATCCGGTCCCTGAAAAAACAGAGATCTACCACAACTGGTTCAGGAAAGACCGACCCGACGCCAAGTTCAAATTGACGCTCAAACCGCCCAAATGGGCCAGCTTCAGCAAGATTCGCCTTCGAAATTCAGATACGGGTCCGTGGAGGGTGGAAATCACCGATGCGAACGGAAAGATTTTCCAGACCCTGCGTTTCAGTGTAACGGAGTGATCTGCATTGCAAAAATTCCTGACATTTATCTCCAGCATTCGATGGCAGGATATCATTGATATCGCTTTTAACAGCTATATCCTGTTTCGTCTCTATGCGCTTTTTCGAGGAACAGATGCCTTCCGGGTTTTGATCAGCATTGCCTTTCTATGGGTGCTGCAACGAATGGCTGTGTCCATGGGGCTTATTCTGACCAGTTGGATGATGGAAGGCATTATCGCCGTGGCGGCCCTCATTGTGATCGTCGTCTTCAGAAACGAGATCCGTTCCGTTTTCCGGGCCAGGAATGTCTGGGCCATTCTCTGGGGTCTGCCCCAGAAACAGGCCAAGACACCGGTTGATATCATCGCGGAGAGCGTTTATGGCCTGGCGCAGCAGCGTATCGGCGCCCTCATTGTTCTGCCCGGCAGGGAGGACCTCGAAGAGGTGGTTCAAAAGGGCGTGCCCTGGGATGGTAAAATCTCCACGGAGATGATCAAGAGCATCTTCTGGCCAAACAACCCGGTGCATGACGGGGCCGCCATCATACGGGGAGACCGGGTGACGGAGGTCTCGGCCATCCTGCCCCTTTCCCAGCGAAAGGACCTCCCCTCCGTTTATGGGACACGACACAGGGCCGCAGCAGGTTTGTCTGAAATGACGGATGCCCTGGTCATTGTGGTGTCCGAGGAAAGGGGCACGGTCGCCATAGCCCAGGGTTCGGATCTGCGCAATATCCACTCAGAAACAGACCTCAAGCTGCTCCTCAGAAGGCATCTGGGCATCCGGGAAGACCGAACCCGCTATCTGAAAAAACGGCGGGTTGAACTGTATACCGCAGCCGTCGTCTCACTTCTCATTGTATCCAGTGTCTGGTTCAGCATCAGCAGGGGATTTGATGCCATCAAAACCTTTGAAATTCCCATTGAGTATATCAACCAGAACCCCAAGCTGGAGCTGTTAAACTCATCCACCTCCTCCGTTCGCCTCTACCTGAGTGGATCCGGGGCACTGTTAAGATCCATCCGGCCCGAACAGGTCCGCGTCAAAATGGACCTGAGCAAGGCGGTCTCCGGCACCAACACATTCGCCATCACCCTTGACCACCTTTCCATACCGCCCGGACTTTCCCTAAAGGAGGTCCGACCCATGGTCGTCGATGTGACCCTTGATGAACGTACCCAGAAAGCCCTCCCCGTACAGGCGGATTGGGCGGGAAAACTGCCGCCGGGGCTGATCCTTGTCCGATCCAACGTCACCCCTCCCGAAGTGGAACTGATCGGACCCAAGACCATCCTTGCCAGCATGTCGACGATCTACACGACAGGCATTCCCTTAAACGACATCACTCGTACGGGGAAGACAGAGGCCAAAGTGGTCATCCCCTCCGCCTTTCTGACGCTGAAGCCAGGTGCAAAAGACAAGGTGGTCGTGGAATATGAGGTAATGGAAAGGAAATAGCATTCACGAGCCGGACGTCAGGATTCAGGAAGTGCGGCGCCGACGAATCAATCCGATATAGGGTTGACAATAAGGCTGGGAATTTCTCGCCTGATTCTCACTTCCTTCACCCTCCACGTCGATCGTCCAGGATCTCTCGCAGCTTCTGTGATAGGTCGGCTATCTTGATGGGTTTCTGAATAAAGCCGTTGCACCCCCGATTCAATATTTCTTTGGCCTGACCATCCATGCTATAGCCGCTGGACAGAACGACCTTTATATCGGGATTAATCCCCTTCAACCTGTTAAATGTCTCACTGCCGCTCATGCCCGGCATGATCATATCCAGGATGACGATGTCAATTGTTTCACAAGATGATTTGTATGTTTCTATGGCTTCGATGCCACTTCTGGCCAAAAGAACCGTGTAACCCAATGCTCCCAGTAACTCCTTCACGATTTCAGTGATCATCTCCTCATCATCTACCAAAAGCACCGTTTCGGATCCTTTTTGAATAGCTACACGTTGCGCTTTCTCCTCCGCTGCCGCCTTTTCAGTCACTTTCAGATAGACATCAAAGGTAGTTCCATGCCCCTTCTCGCTATTGACATTAATAAATCCGCCGTGATTTTTGATGATGCCGTAGGAAGAGGCCAGTCCTAAACCTGTCCCTCTCCCCATTTCCTTGGTTGTGAAGAACGGGTCAAATATCCTCTGCCGGGTCGCTTCATCCATTCCAACGCCTACGTCCGTAACAGATATCCTGACATGCCTCCCCGGATCAACCTGGCAGGAGATGCTATCCTCTTCAACGATTTCGACGTTTCTCGTTTCAAGGAAGATCTCTCCCCCTTCGGGCATTGCCTGCCAGGCGTTGACATACATATTCAGTAACACCTGCTCTATTTGCCTCCGGTCCACCTCTACAATCCAAATATCGTCCTGATACTTGGAGTGGATGGTGATCTCTTTCTTTGTCCTTCCGAACATCTCAGCGGTCCCCGATACAATTTCATTCAGGTTTACGGGTTTCACTTCATACTTTCCACCCCTGGCAAGGCCCAAGAGCTGTTTGGTAAGATCCGCGGCATTTTGAACATAATCTTCTATGGTCTTGAGATGCTCAACATGCTGATAGGATTCATCCATGTTCATTAACATCAAGGAGGTCCGTCCCTGGATCCCCATGAGGATATTGTTGAAGTCATGGGCAATACCGCCAGCCAGCGTACCTAAAGACTCCAGCCTTTGGGCGACCTGCATATGGGAATCAAACCGCTTCTTGTTCTCCTCTGCAAGCTTTCTTTCAGTCACATCCCGTATGATACCTCGAAATCCGACCGGATGACCCTCTACATTCCTGACGAGAGATACAGAGGCTTCTACATGTCTACTGGAACCATCTGGCCTCAAAATTCGCCACTCCGCATTTTGTATGGGTTCCACAGTACTGTAGACCTTCCTGAATGCCTTATATATTTCTTCGATATCCTTTGGATCCACGTAGTCTCTGCTATTCATCCCCATTAACTCATCTCTGGAATACCCGGTGATTTTACACAACGCGTCATTAATAAGGGTAAAAATTCCTTGAAGGTCAACTTCATAGTAACCTTCTTCGACATTTTCCAGGATGGTTTTGTATTTTTCTTCACTTTCCCGCAGGGCCTTTTCAGACTGTTTTTGCTTCAAGAGGTCACGGACTGTCGCCAGGATATAAGAATTGTCTCCTAAGGAGATCTTGCTTGAGTAGACCTGTACATCTACAATGGAACCGTCCCGACCGAGATCTCTTAATTCGTACAGGCGATCTTCATAATGCGGCCATCTTTCTCGACGCTCCAAAAGTATTTTCCGGTCCTCTTCATATATGATATTTGAGACATTCATTCCCAACACGTCGCTTTTAGCCTGGAATCCATGCATCTGCAGCCATGCCCCATTTACATCGATTATCTTTCCATCCAGGGTCAGGCTCATCGCTTCCAAGGAATCTTCAAACAGTGTCCTGTATTTCTCTTCGGATTCAGCAAGGTCGTTTATGGCGCGTTTCCGCTCCGTAATTTCCTGCTCAAGCTTTTCATTGATGGAGATCAGCCTCGAGGTAAGTGCTTGCTCTTTCTGAAGGGCCTTTTCCAGGTTTCGAACCAGCACGGCCAGAGAGATGACAATCACACAGTTGAGAAAGGCAAACGTCACTAACGTGGTGTTCCATGTGTCCAACGTGTATGGCATGGTCAACAGCCACTTCAAGCGGCCTGCATTCATTTGCTGTGCCAAAATGAATAGGGTGCATATGTTAAAGGCTAAGGCTATGAGTCCGGCCCAAAGGCCCAGTAGAAGAGTGGCCGTTACGGCAAAGGTGAAAAGCCAGATAGAGCCAGTTCCCATGGGTCCTACGGTTATCAGAGTAGCTAACCCAAGGATATAAAAGAGAAAGATCCCAATTCCGGCACGAACGGCGAAAGGGATGGGACGCACCAGTAAGATGACAATTGCACAGAGATAGACCGAGGTATAGAAGATTGCGCTGTTGGAAAAGTGTCCTCTCGTTATGGCGTACCTGAGTGTCGATACGTAGCTTACCAGCCCAAAGAGGATACCGCTTGCGAAAATTGCAGATAAAATTCGTTCACGCCAGATATGCAGCGGGCTGTTTTGGTTGCCGACATCCGTAGAGAGGGTCTGTTTGAACAAGTGCATGGTTAACCTCAAAATATTTCGCAGATCGTTGATAAGAAATACAGAGGTAACATTTTTACCATACACAGATTTTTTTTCTTTTTCAACATGATCTGATTGCCAGAGGATAAAAAGTTGCTTCCGCCCGCATGGCAGCGGGCATCCGTCCGGCAGAGCTGGCCCAACGTATGGGTACGAAGCAATCCGTCGCAGCGCGTCTCGAATCGGGCAGCCGAAAAGCACTCCCCCAGTGGCAACTCGGCGGAAATGCGTTTGCGCCCCGGGATCGCGTCTTGGACTGAAATTGATCGGGCAAACCAGTGACCAGATATTCATCAGCAGGAATAAGGCCAGATGACCACGTCCACCCCCGCCTTTTGAGGAGATGTATTATTGGAATTTTACCGTCGGATCAGACGCTGCTTTCCATTATAATGAGTCTTTGTTTCAGAAATATTCCCATGTAAAGTGAACGGCTTCAGGTTCAGAGTTCAAGGCTAAAAGCTGTATCTTTATCGTCTTTTTGATTAAACTTCTGATATTCGATGCGTGAGAGGGCTCAGGCGCTTTCATCCGTTCAATGGAATATGACGCGTGTATCTTCATACACTGCGGGGGGTTGGCAAACAACAATATTAATTGTTGAACACAAAAGAATAACCCATGACACAATCGGTAAACTTGGAAAAGAAGAAAGGGACGGCCCTGGTTACCCTAAACCGTCCGGAGGCCTGCCAACGCATTTGGTCTCGACATGGTACGGTTGTTGGCCGAAATTCTGATCGAACTGCCCGTCGACAGAAATGTGATCGGCGTGGCAATTTCAGACTATCGGTCAAACGCCGCTCACAAATAAGTACGCTAAAACCGATCATCTTTGGGCGTGATCTTGAGCCCTTCTGCAGACCGGACATGCACGTCCAGTTGCGGGAAGGATATATCGATGCCGTTTTCCCTGAAAATGCGGGTAATGTGGTACCGCACCTCTGAATCGGCATACCGGTCGGCCCAGCCTTTGATCCATACCCTGAGAGAAAATATTAAGGTGCTGTCGCCGAAGTCGAGGAACCGGACCCTCGGCGGCGGCAAAGACAATACCTTGGGGCTCTGCCTGGCAGACTCCAGGAGGAGTTCGGTGACCCTTTCCACATCCGATCCGTAGGCCACGCCGACTTTGATCTCCTGCCGGAATCTTCGATCGCCATGACTCCAGTTGATCATCTTCTGAGAGACCAGCAGGGAATTGGGCACAAAAATCGTCGCCCCGGAAAAGGTCTGCACCAGGGTGTTCCGAATGGTCACCTTCTTGACATAGCCCCTGGTGTTGTCGAGTTCCACCAGGTCGCCCGGCTGAATGCTCTTCCCAAAGAGAAGGATCAGGCCCCCGATGAAGTTGTTGACGATGGTCTGCATGCCGAATCCGAGACCCACGGAAAGGCCCCCGGCAATCACGGCCAGATTCCTGAAGGATAAGCCCATAAGCCCGAGGCTGCAAAGGAAGAACAGAGACCAGAGGACATAGGTGACAATGGAATCAATGGACTGGACCGAGCCGGCATCCAGGTCGCGGTAACGTTCCGGCAGTCTGACGATGGCTGAACGGGCCATGGCAATCCCTGCCCTTACTGCAAACAGTAAAAAGAAAATGCAGAAAACACGGTACAGGCTGAAGGTGAAGTTGTCCCAGCCCACCCGATAGCGGATCACTTCCAGAAAGAGCGCCCCCCCGCCCACAAACATGAAGACCCAGGCAAAGCTCCCCAGCAGCAGGGAGATGAAAATCAAAGGAAATCCCAGGCCCCGTACGTTGAGGACAGGAGGTGAATCGGAATCCGGTTTCCGGCGTTGCCAGCGCGCCCCCACTCTGCCCAGCCCTGCGCTGAAACATTGGGCCAGGCGGACATTCAGCGAGAACAGGAGGAGCATGGTCGCCGACAAAAGAGACAGATGGCCCCAGCCCAACAGCGCCAGCAGGGCCAGGACCGGCGTGACACAGATCATAATGATCCTCGGTATGCTGCCCCAGCCCTCGCGGTGGGGGGTCCTTCGGGCATAATACCAGCAGAGGATCAGGAGGCTGGCCGCCCAGACCGGGATAAAAGTCTCTTCAGGCATGTGAAGCGCCTCCAATAGAGCGGTAACCGAAACAGCAGCCCAGAGCGGGGTCAACCTGTGGGGTTGAGATTCCGCCTCGGGAAAGAGCATCCGCCGCAGACTCCTTGACAGGGAGATGAGACCGCGAACAAGGATGACGGTCACGGCCGTGGAAAAAAACGATGAGGGAAACAGCCCGGTAGATGCAATCGCCAGCAGAAACCCCAGTCCGATGGACCAGGACAGGCCAAAAGAGAGCAGACCCATGTCTCCGGAAAGGCCTTCAAACCGCCTTCGCAGCCGTTTGAGGGCCACTGCGAAACTGGCTGATAAGAGAAGAGAAAACAGGACAATCTTGAGCCCGAATGTCAACCATCCCGTCCCCTTCAGACCGACTGGGTCCAGAAGATAGACGCCGAAGCTGGATGCCCATTTCCGTGCGCTGTCCATCCCATCAAACCATGCTTCAGTTGTAAAACAGCTAATCGACCGCTTGAGCAGATGGGTTGCCAGGACCTGGTTGTAGGCATGTTCAACCTGCGCACGGTCTTTTTCCAGGAGACTGGCAAAGGACTCGGCCGATCTCAGCCCGCTGGACAGTCTGACCTGAAGGGATCGAATGTGTCCCTGCAGGGACGCAAGGTCATTGCGATACGCCAGGACCTTCGACCTCACCGCGGGTTGGGTCAATTCCTCAATGGCATCCAGTTCCTGTTCGACCTTGAGGGAGAGGTCCGACAGGTTATCCATGATACGGCGCAGTCCCGCTCCGGAGTATTTGAAGGGAGCGGTCATCCGCTCCGTCTCCATCTCGAACCATCTGATAGCCCCCAGGATATCCCGCAGCACCAGGGGGTTTTCCGACCTGAGGTCAAAGTAGAACATCAATCTGTCAAACTTCGACCTCAGCAAATAGATGCGCTTCTGTATGGCTTCCAGCCGTTCCGGCAGATCCTCGGTCAGTTGATCCACGCTCTTTCCCGTCTCGGCAAGTTCCCGTTGCTGGCCTTGCAGGAGGTCGTTCCAGGTATCTGCCTCGTTTCCCCCGAGACCGCAGGCAACAAGAGAGAGAAAGATGAGGGCCGATGCCAGGATATACAGGGTTGAAAGTAAACCCCATGACCGATCCGATAGAATCCTGAAGATGCTGAAGGAGAGATTTTCCCTGCCTTTTTTGTACATGCCGCTCATGCCAGGCCCTCATGCCGATTGTCTATCCGGGTGTCGACCGTGATCCCCAAAAGCGAGGGCGGAGTTTATTGGGTTCATTTTTTCGTGTCCAAGAGTCCGTAGGGTCGATCACCACATGGTCCAAAAGATGATCACCTGAATGACAGGCCAATTATAGGTTATGAGCCACAAAGCTTCAACATAAATGCTCATGACAGGGCGCCTGCCGTTCGCGGGGCCGAACCCTTTGACATGAGTATTTCCATTGAAACAACGCTTTCTTTCAGATATAGTCTCAGTATTTTGTGCAGACGCCCTTTTCCATATAGGAAAAAGGGGGGAATTCCGGCAACGATTCTATGGTTTTTTCAGAAGATCGCATACAAAATATCCTTGACGGCGCTTCCTTTACGACGAATCCGTCGCTATACACTGGAGAATAAAGCATGGCACAATCCGTTATCGTGGAAAAGAGAGGACGGACGTCCCTAATTATTTTGAACCGTCCGGAGGCCTATAACGCATTTGATCTCGACATGGTACGGTTGTTGGCTGAAATTCTGATCGAACTGGCCGTCGACCGGGATGTGACCGGCGTGGTGATTTCAGGCGAGGGAAAGGCGTTCTGCGCCGGCGGCGATCTGAGATGGATCAGCCAGTGCGGGGAGAGGCACGGACCTGCATTTCATGAACTGGCCGCCCGGTATCATCAGGCCATATTGGAGATCCGGCGCATGTCCAAGCCGGTGGCGGCGGCCATCAACGGACTGGCCGCCGGAGGGGGCTTTTCAATGGCCCTTGCCTGCGATTTCAGGGTCATGGAGACCTCGGCCGTCCTCAGGCAGGCCTACACATCCAACGGGCTGAGCATCGACGGTGGCGGGACCTATTCCCTCCCGAGGCTCGTGGGAATGGCAAGGGCTCTGGAGATTGCCGCATTCGACCGACCCATAGATGCTGAAAAGGCCCTCTCCTGGGGTCTCGTGACCGAGGTGGTGGAGGACGGAAAGGCGCTCAGCAGGGCCATTGAAATGATCCAGGTCATACAGGGGGGTTCTCTCAGCTCCTTTGCCGCGACAAAGAGCCTGATGACCGATTCCTTCAATACCCCCTTTGAAACCCAACTGGAAAAGGAACGGAGTCTCCTGGCGTGGGCCGCGGACCAACCGGCCGGCAGAGAAGGAATCGCGGCCTTTCTGGAGAAGAGACGACCGCTTTTTAACCCGGATTGTTGAAAGATCGACCCAGGGCAACGATGTATACGGCATATTTCGGTCTCAATGAAAATCCCTTTTCCCTCACGCCCGATCCCCGCTTCCTTTTCATGAGCCAGCGGCATCGCGAGGCCCTGGCACACCTCCTGTATGGAATGGGCGACAAGGGGGGCTTTGTCCTCCTGACCGGCGAGGTGGGGACCGGCAAGACCACATTGTGCCGGAGTCTGCTGGACCAGGTCCCTGAAGGGGTGGAGGTGGCCCTGGTACTGAACCCCAAGCAGTCTGCTCTCGAACTGGTGGCCTCCCTCTGCGACGAGTTGAAGATTGCATACCCGGCCGGAACGGACAGTCTCAAGGTCCTCATCGACCGGCTCAACCGCCATCTATTGGATATTCATGCCAGAGGTCGTCGAACCGTCTTGATCATCGACGAGGCTCAGAACCTGAGCATCGATGTATTGGAACAGGTCCGCCTCTTGACCAACCTGGAGACCTCAACCCGCAAACTCCTGCAGATCCTCCTCATCGGCCAACCCGAGCTGCAGATCATGATGGCCCAACCGGAGCTGCGGCAGATAGGCCAGAGGATCACGGCCCGTTACCACCTGAGCCCGCTCCTCTCTGATGAAACAGCCGCCTATGTGCAGCATCGTCTGGAGGTTGCAGGGTGCAAGAGGAAGCTGTTCACGAAGGGATCCCTAAGCTTGGTGCATAACCTGTCCAGGGGCATTCCTCGACTGATTAACACCATTTGTGACCGGGCCCTCTTAGGCGCCTATGCCAAACAGCTTGAACGGGTCGACCGGCGATTGCTGCGAAAAGCCGCATCAGAGGTCATGGGTCCGAAGCTTATCGCACGGCCCCGCAGGCTGTTCGGCTGGGCCCTGGCCCTCTGGGCCTGTGTACTGGCGTGGGCAGGATGGCAATTCATCGTCAACCCAATGATCGAAAAGCAGACGATTGTGTCAGAGAAACGACCCCGCACCGCCCTTTCCGCTGCTGCTCCAACAGGCCCGAAACCGCAGTCAGAGAAGCTGAAAAGAGAGGGCACAAAGGCTCCGGCGTCCGGCCCTTCAGCCGGGTCGGGGGAAAAGCCTTTAAAATCCGAACGTCGCACAGAAAATACGAAGGTAAACGAAGAGAAGGCCGACGCGCCGGATGTGCTGGCTGGATTGCTGCTGACAGAGACGGTAAGAACCGACATGGATACGGCGTTTGCAGCCCTCCTGAGACAGTGGCAGGCGGCCTGCCCTCTTTTGCCTGGGATGACCCCCTGTGAACGGGCCGCCAAGATTGGGCTTCGCTGTTATACGGACAGGGGCAACTGGACGACCTTGCGTCACCTAAACCGACCCGTAATCCTGGAACTGATCGACCGCGATCAGCGCCGGCATCGTGTAGCGGCCATTCGTATGGAAAACCAGAATATTACGCTGGATCTGGGTGATCAACAGGTTACACTGAACCAGGCCGCAGTCGAACCCTTCTGGTTTGGAGACTTCACACTGTTATGGAAACCCCCCGCGCTCACCTTCCCCGTGATCAAAGAGGGAGACAGGGGGCCGGATGTGCTGTGGCTGCGCGCTCAACTGGATCGGGCCCAGGGAATCCAGGTTGCGGACCCCGGTGAGACCGGATCACAAGCCCCGCCGCCCAGCCCTTTGTTTGATGAAAATCTAAAAAGGCGGGTCATGGAATTTCAGCGAGCCAACTTTGTGAAAGCGGACGGCATCGTCGGAGAGCAGACATTGATTCAATTGAACAGGGTAACCGCAGGCACTGCCATCCCTTTATTATACGCCCGGCCAACGAACGGAGAGAAGCATGTCGCTTATCCTTGACGCGCTCAAACGAGCTGAGCGTGAACGCCGGCTTGAGCGGCCGCCCGATTTGACCTCCGTATATGAGGAGGATCACCTTCCACGAAGGGGCATCCGGCCGTGGCTCTGGTTGAGCGGCGTCTTTCTGGTGGGCGCCATTGCTGTCGGGCTCATCCTGTGGCCCGAGGGCCCTGGTCCTGACCGGCCCCCCGTGCCGACGGAGCCATCCGTGGCCCGTTCCGCACCTGCGGCCGCCCCCGCCGGCAAGGAGGAAATATCCCCTTCCCCCGCTTCACCAAAGAGCACTGTCCCGAAGCCGGCAGAGGGCCCCCCCGTCCAGGCGTCCCCGCTTCAGCCTGTCCCGACACCGGTTCAGCCGCCTCCGCTTCAGCCTGCCCCCGCCTCGGCTCAGGCGGCCCCGCCTCAGCCTGCGGCCCCGGTCCCGGTCCCCGAGATCCCACCTGCCCAGGCCGCAAAAACGGCAGTGGAAACACCGGACAAGGAGCCTCCCACACCTGCGGGAGCCATTTCCGCTTCCCCGGCCGCCCCTGTTTTGGCAACCGGGGAGACCGGAGCTCTCCAACCCCAGGCGCCTGCGACACCCGCGCCAGCAGGCCCGCCAACTCAACCCGCACCGTCCGAACCGGTCCCCTCGCCCCCACCCCCGGCCGATCCGAAGACGGAGGCGAGTCCCGGCAAACCGCCGCCCATTCCCTTGCTCAGCGAACTCCCCTTCGAGGTCAGGCAGAAATTGGGGATCCTCCAGATCAATGTCCACTCATACTCGGAAAACCCGGCTGAGCGTCTGGTCTTTATCAATATGAAAAACTTCAAGGTCGGGGATCGAATCGGAGAAAACGGGCCGGTTTTAAAAGAGATTACGCCTGAGGGGGTGATTATCGACTACGGCGAGGGTCAGACCCGCGTGCAGGTCTGGCGATAGGGACAAACCGGATTCAAGCCCGGTCATAATGGCTGAACTGCATGGTGAAAGTGCCTCTTCCGTGGGTGACGGAACGAAGGGCCGTGGAATACCCAAACATCTTGGACAGGGGGACGCTTGCCGTCATGACCTGGATCGCGCCGGTACTGGCGATCTGGTCGATCTTTCCCTGCCTGGCATTGAGATCGCCGATCACCTCGCCTGTAAATTCCTCCGGCGCCAGGACTTCGGTTTTCATGATAGGCTCCAAAAGGACAGGCTCGCCTTTCTGGAATGCGCCCCTGAAGCCCATATTGGCAGCCGCCTTAAAGGCCATCACGTCGGTGAGATTCTCTTTTATCTGAACGCCTAACAGCGTGGTTTGGATGTCGCATACCGGATACCCCAATAGGGTCCCACCCGCCTGCGCCTCGGCAATGCCGTTGCTGATGGCCTCCAGAAAGGCCTCGGTGAGCATCGGATCGTTGCACTGGTTGACAAACAGGTTCCCGGTCCCCCTCGGCAAGGGGGATATCCGGATCCGAATGCCTGCAAAATGCTCCTGGCCGGCCAATTCTCTCTTGAAGAGACTTTCCTCCTCCACCGGCACGGTGGTGGTCTCCCTGTATACGACCTGGGGTTTTCCCTGATTCACGGGAACCAGAAATTCCCGTTTAAGCCTTCCGACAATGATCTCTATATGCAATTCACCCATTCCGGAAATGAGTGTCTGACCGGTCTCCTCATCGATCCTGAACTTGAATGTGGGGTCTTCATCCGACAGTTTTCCCAGGGCATCCAGAAGCCTGTCATGATCCTGCACGCCCTTAGGCTCCACAGCTACGCTGATCACCGGCTCATTAAATTGGATCGTTTCCAGCAGGATGGGATGCGCTTCGTCGCACAGGGTATCGCCGGTGGTAGTGAGCTTCAGGCCCATTGCCGCAACAATATCCCCTGCAGAGGCCTCTCCGATCCGTTCCCGCTTGTTGGAATGCATCTTCAGCAATCGTGCAGGCTTTTCAACAAGGCCCCTGCCCGGATTGTAGACCGGATCCCCGGCATTCACCGTGCCGGAATAGACCCGTAGATAGGTCATTTTCCTCCCCTGGTCCATCATGACCTTGAAGGCAAGGGCGGAAAAAGGCCCCTTGGCCTTCGGGAGCCGAGATTCCACCTCCCCTGTCAAGGGATTCTTTCCGGCGATCGGGGGAACATCCAGGGGCGACGGCAGGTAGTCCACAATCCCGTCCAGCAGGGGCTGAATGCCCTTGTTTCTCAGTGCAGCCCCACAGAAGACCGGGACCAGTTTCATGTTGGTAGTGGCCTTGCGAATGGCTGCCTTGAGTTCCTGAACCCGGATCTCCTCATCGGCCAGATACCGCTCCATCACGAGATCGTCCTTGTCAGCCAGGGTCTCCAGGAGGAGATCCCTGTAACGGGCAGCCTCCTCGGCCATTTCCTCTGGCACCGGCACCGGAGTGAATGTCGCGCCAAGAGAATCGTCTTCCCAGAGGATACCTTTCATGTCGAGGAGATCGATCACTCCCTTAAAACTGTCTTCAACCCCCCAGGGCAATTGAAGAACCAGGGGAACTGCGGCCAATCGATCCCTGATCATCTGAACCGCCCTGAAAAAATCCGCGCCGATCCGATCCAGTTTGTTGATAAAGACGATCTTGGGGACCTTGTATCGGTCGGCCTGGTGCCACACCGTTTCAGACTGAGGTTCCACGCCCCCTACTGCGCAGAAGACACCGATCGCCCCATCCAATACCCGGAGGGAGCGCTCCACCTCTATGGTAAAATCCACATGACCGGGGGTATCGATGATATTGATGGTATGCCCCTTCCACTCGCACGATGTGACGGCAGAGGTGATGGTGATCCCCCTTTCCCTCTCTTCCACCATCCAGTCCATGGTGGCCTCGCCGTTGTGGACCTCGCCCATCTTGTGAACACGGCCCGAGTAAAAGAGGACACGCTCTGTCACCGTGGTCTTGCCCGCATCGATATGCGCAATGATCCCGATATTTCGCGTCTTATTGAGTAACTGACCTTTTGCCATGGCAAATTGCTTCTTGTTATCTATGCCTAATCGACACGATCCAATTCATGTGGTGTGTTGCTTCCTTGACACGAGGGCAAAATCTAAGGTATCTTCACACACCTGTCAAGCCATAAGATCTCTATTTCGGGAGAACATACCTTGGAACAACCCCCTTGCTCCGCAGAAGTTAAAGAGATTCACCCTTTCATCCCCAACACCGGTACCGGACAGAGGCTGCTGGAGATGTTCGAACTCCTCCTGGCCCATTTCGGCCCCCAGAACTGGTGGCCGGCCGAGACGCCTCTGGAGGTCATGATCGGGGCGATTCTCACCCAGAATACCAACTGGACAAACGTGGAAAAGGCCATCTCAAACCTCAAAAAGCGGGGGCTCCTCTCCCTGGATCGTCTCGTTTCTCTGCCAACAGTGGAGCTGGCTGAGGAAATTCGTCCGGCAGGCTACTTCAACATCAAGGCAAAGCGTCTCAAAAATCTCCTCCATTTTATCGCTGATCAGTATGACGGAGATCTGACGCGCCTGTTCGACCAGGAGACCCAGGCCATGCGGGAGGCGCTCCTCTCGGTCAACGGCGTGGGGCATGAAACTGCGGACAGCATTGTCCTGTACGCTGCCAACAAGCCCCTCTTTGTGGTAGACGCCTACACGTACCGGATACTGAACCGGCATGGCATGGCCCCGGAGGAGGCGACCTACCACGACATCCAGTCGCTCTTTATGGATCATCTCCCCGAAGATGTGTCCCTTTATAACGAGTTTCATGCCTTGATCGTACTGGCCGGAAAAAACTACTGCCGCAAAAACCCACTCTGTCCGGAGTGTCCCCTGTACCGTCGGGAGGATCACGAATGAACGGACGGGTCGACGTGAACCGGTCATTGCATTCCCTCGCTCCAATGCTCCATAACCCCTCGCTGCATATTACCTTGATGGCGACAGGAACCATGTCCTGAGTCGGGCAGGCCAGTAAAGCGGACTTCGAATTCTATGCCAGCAAAGCCGGGCTGACATGATCTGTTTCTTATCGGGCTGAATCAGGCCATAAACGCTCTGATTATACAACTCCACAATCCATGCGATGTCGTTTCCAAGGGTTGGGAATTGTCTTACCAGACGAAAGCCGTATTCAAGCGGCGTTTCATTGGGGATACGGGGCAACCCGCAACGGGCCCCCCAGCGCTGGAGCCGGGTATACGGAAGTGCTCCCGCCCACCCGTGCGCTCTTTTTCGCGTCAATACTGCCGGAATGGAGAGGAGGAGCGACTTAAAGAGACCCAACAACCGGAGCAGCACAGCCCAGATGCTTGCCTTCTTCTCATCCGTTGGCGCCCTCGCAGCAAGCCATCGAATAAGCCAGTAGACCCCGAAGACAAAGACCGCCAGCCCGATTATGACGGCCAAGCCCATGAAACCCCATGTCAGGATAGACTGGAAGAGACCTGTCTCGCTGTCGGCCATTGCCGGCAGGTCAGGGCCGGAATCGTCTTGTCCTGAGGGCCGGTACCCTTCCTGGGCCGTCCGGCAGCCGCCCAGGAAAATAAAGCGGAGGACCGTGATCAAGACGGGAACCAGCGGCCTTGCTGCGGCCCTGAGCACGTCATGGCCCACCTCCGCGGCGCTCATCAGGGACGGGAGAAAGAGGATCACCAGACCACCGCCGAACAGAAGCACCAGCATGATAAAACTCAAGACCGCGCCAACGCCCCCATAGGCAGCCGTATAGCCCTTCTCAACCCTGTCTCCATCACCTCCCATCCCCAGGGCCAGGAGGCCGAGCATAAAAAAGGCCAAAAAACTCCATTTGAAGGTTGCATCCGGGTTCACGGGGGCCCCTTTTCCCATCATGATCAACTGGATAAGGAGCATTGCGAGAAATGCGGCGGCGCCGAGATCGAATCGGGCGCTCACGGCAAAACGATCCGGGGCCTTGACAACAAGCCGGATGCCGGCGATCCAGAGCGCCGCAGTCCAGAAAAGGGTCACGACAACCACCGACCATTCCACAAGTGTGCGTTGCCGGGTGAAGAACACGGCAAGCCAATGTCCGGACCAGAATGGATCTGCCCAGTCAAATGGGATATAGACCATGCGGCAGACGGCAAATGACAGGCCCACCGCCTGAAGACCGATGACGGATGCGATACGCCAGCCTCTTCCCTGATGCAGATAGGTGATGCTCGCTGCAAGGGCCAGTATCAAGGCCCCATCCGTTATGGGGAATGGACGAAAGCCCAGAATCGGCATAATGAAGGCGGCCCAGGTATAAATCCAGCTCAATACCATGCCGGCGCAGATGATAAACAGCAAGCCTTTCTGCCTTTGCGTCATGGATGAAGCCCCTCCCTGGGGCAGGCGTCATCCCTCGCCCAGCCATTGACCGGCCTGGGGTCTTGAGCTTCTGAAAGGGAGGGGGTTGTTGTTGATGCATTCAGAACAACCGTGGGGATCTTTCGATGGCGCAAGGAGGCCCCGATGCGGGTGGTCGCCTCGCAGGGTTCATAGGAAAATAGGAGACAGGTCACGCCCCAGGGGAGAGGGTAGATCCGAGACAGGATCTCCAGGAGGCCCCCTTCAGGCCTTATCGTGACCCTGGCGAGGGCCTCAAGAATCCGCGCGAGCTGGGCCGGGCCTTGGGCTACAGGTATAACCGGGGAACGCCCCCCTGTCAGGACGCTGTTGGCGGCAAACCCCAGGGCATGACCCTTTCGGTCCAGCCAGGCCGCATAGGAGGCGGCTCTTTCGATCGTCCGCTCGAATGCCTCTTCAGCCCGGGCCTCTGCGAATTGACCGACTTCGAGCAGGAGCATTACCTTCTCCCGTTCCGCCGGCTCGCACAGCTTCTCCTGCATTCGACCGTGACGCGCACTGGCCTTCCAGTGGATGCGCCGCATTGGTCGCCCCGGCTGGTAATCCCTTGTGCCATAGATGTATACCGGGTCTTCCACCAGGCCTCTTGCCCCGGGGGCACCGAAGAAATCCCGTTTGGGCAAAGAAACAGGCCTCACCTCCATAATGCGCGGGTAGACGATAACCTCCACGGACGATTCCACCTTCTTTTCTCTCTTGTAAAAGCCGAAGAGATCTCCGACCATGATGCCGGGGGGCCCCAGCCGATAGACGCCGCGGCGGGTGAACGTCACCTCCTTTTGAAACCGACACCGCTGATGCCAGAGGAGCCCGCATGCTGCCCCGAACCCCTCTTTCTCATGGTCGACACGGATTGACGGATTGGAGAAGCGGATGGCCATGCCGACCATGACGGGGAGGAACTTGGCATTGATGATCTGGATGCGCAGTCTCAACGTTTCGTCGGGGAAACCCCTCAACCGGTCCATGTCCAGATCGCAGGAGATGTGAAGGGGGCTCAAGCGGGACCAGATATTGGCACCGATGCCGATGCCTAAGAGAATACTCGTGAACAGGATCAGCTCGCGAAAACCGTAGAGCAGCGCAATAAACAGGAAAACGCCGACAAAAACCTGAAACAGGGGCACGATAAAAATCGAGGCGACTCTTTCCTCGGGGATCTGCATAACCTTGACCTTACTGGTTAGGGGCGGGTACGGGGATTTGGTCAATAATGTCTTTCAGAAATCGTTCGGGCGTCTCGCCCCGCAAACGTTCCTCTTCCTTGAGGATCAGGCGATGGGCCAGTACCGGAAACGCCAGGTATTTAATATCGTCGGGCAGGACGTAATCACGGCCTCGAACCGCCGCAAGCCCCTGGGACGCACGCATCAATCCTAATGAACCCCTCGGGCTTGCCCCGAAACGGAAGGCGCTATGATGTCTTGTGGCCCTGACAATCTCTGTAATATAATCTGCGACAGGAGCAGCCACATGGATGTTCCGGCGGGCCTGCTGCATGTGGACGAGTTGCTCCGGGGTCGCTACGGGATCGAGTTCGGCAAAGGGATCCCGTTCTTGAAAACGCGCCAGGATGGACATCTCTTCTTCCTTGTCAGGATACCCCACATCTATTTTGAGGAGGAACCTGTCGAGCTGGGCCTCGGGCAGGGGGAAGGTGCCTTCAAGCTCAATCGGGTTCTGTGTGGCGATGACAAAAAAGGGCCTGGGAAGCGCGTAGGTCTTGCCATCGACCGTTGTCTGACGCTCTTCCATGCTCTCAAGGAGGCTGGACTGGGTGCGGGGGATGGCCCGGTTGATCTCATCCGCCAACAGGATGTTCGTGATGACAGGCCCTTCCTGAAAACAAAACTGGCCCTTCTGCTGATCATAAATAGTGAATCCGGTGACATCCGAAGGGAGGAGATCCGGCGTGAACTGGATTCTCCGGAAAGATCCGCCAAAGCTCCTGGCAAGGGTCTTGGCGATCAGCGTCTTTCCCACGCCGGGCACGTCCTCCAGTAAGAGGTGACCCTCCGCAAGGAGCGCCACCAGGATCAATTCGAGCACATCGGATTTGCCGACAACCACCTGCGACGCATTTTTGATAATTTTGTTACACAATGAAAAGTCCACTGTCTTCCCTCATCAAAAAAAATTTCTAAAATCAACCACAAAAACTTCCATACCGCAAGAAAAAAGCACCAAACATCTCGAACATCTCGAACATTCCCGCCGATTGCCCCTTCAAGGGACGGCGGTTGATGGACCTCGGTCCCGACCCTGAGCAACACATTGTTTATCCTGGGGGAAACAGCTTCTACGTGGACGAATCTCGTCTACCGCCTTTCCCCGCTCTTTTCACTGCGCAGGGCTTGCGGGCAAGATCTTATGTCTTAACTTGTGTCAACACAAACACCTTATATCTCCTGGAAAGAAAATAATGAGAAAAGATAAAGATCGAACGCCCGTTGCCCAAGACCTGGTTACGAGGTGCGCCAGATGCGATCTGGAGCTGAGTCACGTGGTGGTTGTCCACAACCTGGAAGGGATTGTCGACAGGGTAAAATGTAAGACCTGCGGGAGTGAGCACAAGTACCATCCCGACAAGAAAAAGGCTCCTGCTAAGACCCTTAAGAAAAAAAAGCTCACAGTCCCCAAAAAGAAGGACTTCTCAAAGGAGTTTGAGAAACTGGCGGAAAAGTTCAAGGAAAAAAAGTCAATAGCCTACAGCATGTCAGGATCTTTTAAGCCGGATGACGTGATCGACCACAAGACCTTTGGAATGGGGATCGTGACAAGTGTCTCATATCAGAAGATGGAGGTAGCTTTTTCCGAAGGACCACGCATTCTTGCCTGCACCAGGTAGAAAACATCTCTCTCTTAAGCAACGCAACCCGTTTTATCTTTTATCCAAATAACTTCATCCCCGGTTTCTTGAACGCCTGCTGAGACTTAGAAGTTGACAAATGGAAGGAAAGACAAAGGGTCGCCAGGATTCAGCCGCTGCCGCAGATAGTTGTTTTCAGAGACCCCAGATACGGCATCGGGACCCCCAGGCGCTCTCCAGTCTCGAAAACGTCAAGGTAGAAGCGCTTCATTTCAACCGGCGATGTATTGAAATGGCTGTGTTTTCTGGTACGCTCATAGTGTGGCAGACCGAGCATCATCAGGCGGACCCTTATGGCTGCTTCCTCTTCGTCAGAGATCAGAAACGGCTTCGTATCAGCATAGGATCCGATATCAACCCCGCGTTTCTCGAGTACGGCCAAGGCGTCTTTGACCGCGCGAACCATCAGCAGCCACACCCCCATGTCGGTGCCCTGTTCCGGAAGGCCGCCCATGTAGAGGGCTGTTCCTATAATTCCGGCATTAATGGAGTGGTGCACCCATTGCCACCGGATGATATCGGGCTTGACGTCAGCGATCAAGCCCGCTTTTCCGAACATCTCCGTAATTCCAGTTGCGTCTGTAGCGCCGAAGGCGACCATACTCCCATCGGGATTTCCAAGAACGACAGTTGAATCAACAATCTCTTCACCATCCGCGTTTATACCACCCTCACGCGGAGCGAACCGGGATTGCCGTCATCACTGCACCCCAAAAAAGACAAGAAAATGAAAATTACAAAAATTGCCCAGAGACTCAGACGATAATCCTTTTTCATCACATATTCTCCTTAAGGGCAAATTCTTCTCTATAGCTGACCACTCCTGACACCCCTGACATTACTGTATCATTGACAATTACACCGCTTCGATTGTGGAAGGAGGCTTGGTCGCAATATTGTACGTGACGCTGACGATGCCGGGTACCTCACGAATAATATCGTTGGCAAGTGCTTCAAGCGTTTCGAACGGGAGACGTGTCGGTATGGCGGTCCGCGCGTCCACGCTCTCCCAGCAGCGCACCTCGATCTGCTGGCCGAAATCCCGCTTGCCGTCGCGCATGCCGGTCACGCGATCTTCATGAAGAATTCCCATGTACTGGAAAGCACCGGTGTTTTTCAGGAGCCGCTCCACAATGACGGTTGCTTTGCGGACTGTCTCGATGCGCTCTGGAGTTGCTTCTCCTATCACACGCGCAGAAAGCGCCGGACCCGGGAAGGGAATGCGCTCAAACAGTTCGGAGGGAAGGCCAAGCGCTTTGCCGATAACTCTGACACCGTCTTTGCGAAGTTGTATCAGCGGCTCGATAATCTGATAGCCGAAGGCCTCCTTTGGATCAATGCCAAGCTGTTCGAAGACATTGTGTTGCCGCTTGATCCCTGCAACGGTTTCATCCACGTCTGTCAGAATAGTCCCCTGAAGCAGATAGTTGGCTCCACTTTCTTTGACAATGCGTCCGAAGACAGTGCTGTAAAAGGTCTGTCGAATCGCTTCCCGCTTCTCCTCCGGGTCCGTGATGCCTTTGAGTGCCAAAAAAAACTCTTGTCTGGCATCGACGACCTCAACCATAACACCGAGGTCTCTGAAAAAGCCCACGACCTGTTCGGGTTCACCTTCCCGCATGAGACCATTTTCAATGAAGACGGTTTTCAGCTGATTTCCCAGGGCACGATGTCCCAGCATGGTCACGGTGGACGAATCGACGCCTCCCGAGAGAGCGTTTATCGCCATCCCTTCTCCGACAGCGGCTTTGATTTCCCCAACCTTTTCATGGATGAATTGTTCGGTGTTCAGCTCTTGCACAGCGATTTCCGTAATCATGCGGCACCCTCCTGTAAATGGTGAAATTTCAATACGTCCGATTCCAGATATTCTTTAACTTCCCTGCTCTTGCCTGTCAAAGCCACAGACGCACATGGCAAACCCAGCTCAAAAACCCTGGTGTCCGGTTTGCCCCTCTGTACTCAATTGCGGAATAGGTCGGAATGTGTGCCTGTTCGCTCGAACACAACACGGCCCATTCCTGGTTTGTAGATCAGGAGCCAATCGGATTAGCCATAATATGTCCATCACCTCTTCCGCCCCCCTCTCACGGAGACCCCGCCGATCAAATTATCGTGCCAACAGCACGTGAACAAGACACCGTTATTCTTACAGAAGACAGTTTGATTCTGAATTATGCTCATGTTAAAAACATGTGGTAATCTCCATTAACAACAGCTACAGAATCTCCAGATCTCCCTGTGGCAGGAAACGCTTGAGGCAATGAAAGATGACGGGACATTCGAGCAGATCTATCAAAAATATGTCCCCGGCGCTGATATAAGCGATTTGCTGTAAACAGTTATAGGAATTGCAAGGCTCGGTGATAAGAAGTCGATAAATAGGAATATGAAAAGGACCTTGCCCTTGTTCACGTAATCTTGAACCTTGACACCCCGTCTTGGAGGCCCCTTGCCGCATCAGTCAACTGCCCAATGGCAGCGTAGGTCTCACGAAAGGATTCCAGGGTCTCTTGCAACTCCTCCTTCAGGTTTGTCATGGACCGGCTGATTGTCCGGGCGTCGTTTGACTGGAGCCCGACGGCTACGTTCACCTCCTCAAACCGGGGAGAGAGTGTCTGAACCCGCTGGATGATCATGGCCAGCTGGCCGCTGATCTTCCCAACGTCTTCAGCGCTGCGCCTCACTTCTGTAATAAACTTATCCATTTCCATGACACCCGTCGAGACGGCAGATTGCATCTCCTGTACCATCTGCTCAATGTCGAGGGTGGCGACGGCCGTTTGATCCGCAAGTCTACGAATTTCCCTCGCTACTACATTGAACCCTCTCCCGTACTCCCCGGCCTTTTCCGCTTCGATGGCCGCATTCAGGGACAAGAGATTGGTCTGATCCGCCACCTTGGTGATGGTGTCCACCACACGGGTGATATTCTCAGCCTTCTCGTTGATGGACTCCAAACGGCCGGATATGGACGTGGAGGCATCCTGCATGCGATGTATGGCCTCCTCCATGCGGGCCAGACCCTCCTGGCTATTGCTGGCGAATCCGGCCGTCTCCTCTGATGTGGAAGCCACCTCTTTCACGGTATCAACGAGCTGAGTGGCCACATGGGAAATCCCCTCTACAGACTGGACCACCCTGTCGGTGGAGGCCATCTGGTTGCTCATGGTGGTCTCCTGTTCCTTGGCCGCGGCGGCCAGTTCGGTTGAGGAGGAAGTCACCTGGATGCCCGAACGCTGAACCTGGCCAATAAGGGAGTTGAGATTCCCGATCATGGAACCCAGGGCTGAGAGAAGGCGGCCGGTCTCACCCTCAGATTCCTCCGGCACCTGGATCGTAAAATCCCCCTGGGAAACCTTCTGGGCTATGGTCACGGCCTCCGTAATAGGGCTGCTGATCTTTCTCGCCAGCCACACCAGGACCAGGAAGGTCGCAAACAAGCCGAAACACGAAATGAGAAGGACCTGGATCAGGGTTTGTCTTATGGGGGCGGTGATTTCATTTTCTGAAACGCGCATAATAATGGTCCAATCCCCTGTCTTGATCTTGGCCCCGGAGAAGGTGTAGGTCTGGCCGTCAAGAGGGTCAGTGTCGCGAATTAGGAGAGGGGCTCCGGTGTGGGTGTAGAAACGTTCCAGGATCTTGGCGTAATCCGTCTCCTTGAGATTCCGGGTCATCATCCGTTTGCTGATGATCCCCGATTCCATCTCTTTGCCCTCTCCTTTCCCCTTGCGGTTCAGTCGCGAAATGGCTTCTTCAGAAATCAGCGCCATGGTGGAAGAAATGATCCTCCCCTTTCGACTGAGCAGTACAAATGCCGCGGAATTGTAGGGCTTGAATCCCTCAAGATAGGCGTGGATGTTGGTCAAGGCCCGATCGACCCCGCCAATACCCACGAATTTTCCTTTGATCTCAATGGGATAGGTCTGCTCCACGATCATCTTGCCTTCGTAGAAGTAGGGCTCTGTGATCATGTATTTTTCGGGGTCTGCTGAAAGGAACTTGTCCTTGCACCCCTGATAATAAAGGCTGGTTTCCATGTCGATGAGGGGAGTCAGCTTGATCTGCCCCTCCTTTCCCTCTTCCACAAACCAGTAGGGCAGAAACCGTCCTTCCTTGTCCAGCCCCTTACTCATATCCCCGGCCCTCTCCAGGAAGGCGCTGTCGTTCTGGTCCGCATTGGGTTCATATCCGAAATAGGACCCGGTAAACCTGGAGTAATTCGAGAGGATGTTTCGGGCATATCGGGTGGAGGCCTCTCGATTTCCAAACAGACCGCTCTTCTGGGCGAGTGCCATGGCCTTGGCAACGGACACGGCCTCGAGATTCTGTTCCTCGATCTCGTTGGCAATCACCTGAGTATGGGCCTTGATCAGCTGTTCATTCTCGGTGATCAGGTTGCGGTACATGCTCTGGGAAAAGACCGCTACAATGAGAAGAACCACCAGGATTACGGTTATACCGAAATAGAAGATCAGCCTTCCCTTGATACTACCGGGCAACATGCTTTCCATTTTCACAATGCACCTCCCCAGTCACCTCATCTTTCCTGAATTACGAAACCGTTAGCATGCATAATCAAGGGAGCCTTTTCAAGGAAAAACGAGAAAGAAGCATGTGCATCCGCCATTTCAGGGTGGAAAGCCCTTTTTAGGGACTTGTCACGTGTGAATCCGGAATCTCACCCGGCCCTTTCGCCACCACGCAGCGCCGGTTGTCATTTAACAGACCAATAGTCAACAGCAGATCTGACCCCAATAACTTTTCGGGATCGCCGCACAGAAATTATTCTGACTTTTTCTCCACGGTGAGGTGTTTTTTCTCTTGACAAGCCCTTTAATGGGTGACCCGTTTCACTCTTATCGTGACCTATTCCGACCCGAAGCCAGAGCGTACTGTAGATGGGCCTGGAAAAAGGCCCCAACCTCGGGCGGAAGTGATGTGAACCTCACCAGGAGCTTGACGCCCTGGTCTTGAGACGATTCAATCACCTTGCCATAGAAGTCCTTTGAGGCCAGAGCCTCATCCACCTCCTTCAAACGGAGCTTCAGATTGCTCATCGGTCCGATGGCCTCGGCAGTGGAGATCTCCGCTCCCTTCTTTGAGAGCCTGTGAATGAATCCGTCTGAAACCACCCTGCCTTCATGCTTTCCCTCGAGCAACCTGTATTCCAGAGGAAGGGTTCTGGACAGGGTCGCCAGTTCAGGATCTTCCTCTTCCAACATGAGGTTGTAGCCGCCCGCAATGCCTCCTACCTCATAGATCCTGATCGGCGCCTCCGCCCCTTTGGGGACCACGTCCATCTGCCCGTCAATGCGCAGCACGTCCCCCGCCTCTTTTCGCACCGTTTCCGAGACGAGGATCTGCCCGCCGACAGTGTAGGACTCGATGCGGCTTGTCATGTTGACCCCGCTTCCTACCACCGCGTACTTGCTCCGCTTGCTGGAGCCTATGTTCCCTACGATCACCTCGTCGTCGTTGAGCCCAATGCCCATCTCCAGTTCGGGGAGACCCATGGCCCGATTCTGCGCGTTTACCTTCCCGACGGCATTCTGCATCTCTACAGCGCACGCCACCGCGTGCCGCGCCCGATGAGGCATTTCCCTGGGCGCCCCAAAAATCACCAGCAGGGCGTCTCCCACGATCTCGTTGATGGTGCCGTTGTATTTCATGACGACGTCCACCATGACCTCAAAATAGGTGTTGAGCATCCGGACCACCTGCTCAGGCTCCAGGCGCTCGGACTGGGCAGTGAACCCGCGAAGATCGGTCATCATGATGGTGACCCTGCGGCGCTCGCCCCCCAGTTCCACGGCAGAGGGATTCTCGATCAGGGTTTTCATCACTTCAGTGGAGAGGTAGCGGCCGAACATATTCTTGAGAAAATCGGAGAGTTCTACAACCTGGGCCTCCCGCTTGCGCCAGCGGCTAAGCACATAGCCGAAGGCAAGGAGCATGCAGGCCGTGATGGCGCCGCACACCGCAAACCCGACCCACATCCACCAGGGATCGATCCTGCCGCCCGTATGAGGAGAATGAACCAATGCGGCTGCATAGGGGAGCACGCCGGCCTGCTCGGCCGCCACGGTCCCACCCATCGCCAGGACCCACACCCCGATGGCGATAAGGGCAAAGCAAAGGTCAAAAAACATCAGTCCAACGAGGCCCAAGACAAAGAGGGTCAGAAAGGTGGCGGGGTTGGTGGAGTGCCCGATAGCGGCCATGAACCATGCATCATGAACTGCGGCGACAACTGCCAGCCCGTAGACAAGCCAGCGATTATCCGGATCCTTGCGACGGATCCTCCATCCGATACCGAACAGCACGGCAAAGAGCAAAACAAAGCCCCACTGGCACTGAATCCCCAGGTGGTGGAGTGATCGGTCGAAAAATTCCGGGGTCAGTCCCGGTACACGGAAGGAGAAATGAAGGGCGAGGGTAAAGGGGACGTTCATCAGGAGGGCAAACCCGATGAAAAGCAGGGCCTTGTCCACAAAGCTCCACTCCAACGGATTCCCCACCCGGTCCAGCACTCGTCTGAGAACGGATGAACGAAGCTCTTCCTGATAGGACATTGGCAGGCCTCCTTTTTATACCATCAATCAGTCAGCGGCCACTCTTGTTCTTGCTTACTGGTGGTGTCCCTGGTGTCAGATCTGGATTTGTGAATTAACTAACGTCGCGTTCCTTTTTCATCTATTGTCTTGCCCAAACTGCTCCTATACCATCCCGACAACATATTTAAGATACGACCTCAGTGTCTCGTACTCGCAAGTATCAGGCATACTTCACAATTGAAGATCTGACACCGATTCGCTTTCAGGCCTTGTTTTCATAGGTCACGCCCGCCGCCTTCTCAAAACCCCATAGGATGTCAGGGCCAGCATCAGCATCATGATCCCCATCCCCCACTCTGTCACGGTGGGAATAGGCTCTGTGGGATCGGATAATTTCAAGATCACAATATCATAGTCCCCGCTGTAGGCATGCTTAGGACCTGCATTCCCGTCCCCGTTCCAGGTGGCATCGCTCTCGCCCGTCACATAGACCCCGTCCCCTGTAACCGCGATGCCATAGCCAGAATCCGGTGATGTTGATCCGTAGAAGGTGTGCCACTGGTAGGCGCCCGCAAGGTCGAGCTTCACGATCACGATGTCGTAGTCCCCACTATAGCCATGCTTGGGAGCTGTAT
>CAYPDL010000008.1:46389-48272 GCA_964409475.1 uncultured Desulfobacteraceae bacterium
TGATCCGTAGAAGGTGTGCCACTGGTAGGCGCCCGCGCTGTTAAGCTTCACGATCACGATGTCGTAGTCCCCACTATAGCCATGCTTGGGAGCTGTATCCCCGTCCCCGTTCCAGGTGGCATAGCTCTCGCCCGTCACATAGAGCCCGTCCCCTGTGACCGCGATGCCATAGCCAGAATCCCATGATGTTGATCCGTAGAAGGTGTGCCACTGGTAGGCGCCCGCGCTGTTAAGCTTCACGATCGCAATATCATCTAACCCGCTATAGGCATGCTTAGGAGGTATATCCCCGTCCCCGTTCCAGGTGGCATCGCTCCAGCCCGTCACATAGACCCCGTCCCCTGTGACCGCGATGCCATAGCCAGAATCAACATCAGTTGATCCGTAGAAGGTGTGCCACTGGTAGGCGCCCGCAAGGTCGAGCTTCACGATCACGATGTCGTAGTCCCCACTATAGCCATGCTTGGGAGCTGTATCCCCGTCCCCGTTCCAGGTGGCCCTGCTTTTGCCCGTCACATAGACCCCATCCCCTGTAACCGCAATGTCAAAGCCAAAATCATATGATGGTGATCCGTAGAAGGTGTGCCACTGATAGGCGCCCGCAAGGTCGAGCTTCACGATCACAATATCAGCTAACCCGCTATGGGCATGCTTAGGAGGTATATCCCCGTCCCCGTTCCAGGTGGCATAGCTACTGCCCGTCACATAGACGCTATCCCCTGTAACTGCGATGCCATCGCCAGAATCATATGATGGTGATCCGTAGAAGGTGTGCCATTGGTAGGAAGGATCAATGACGAGTGCGTAATCGGGGTTCCAGGCGCCCACGGCAAACCCAAGGGTCCGCTCCCCATGGTCCTTGAAGGCAACCTCCACAGGCACCCGCCTGCCGCCGATCTCCTGCCAGGCCATGGGCCTGCTCAGAGTGAAATAGCCCCTCCTGCTCGGATGCTGAAATCGAAGCCCGCCATCCCCTTCGACTTCAAAATCCGCGTTGTACCGCACCCGAATCCTTTCTACATCCGCCCCCGGCTGGATCACATACACGCTCTCGGCAAGTCCGCCCGAGATCGGGTCATAACGCAGGCTGATCCCATTCCACAGGTCCGGATACATCACTCCCTGAAAGGTCGGAGCGCTTTTGTCCGATTTCCAGGCATCGCCGGCCGACCCAGGGTCTGCTGAACCCCCGGCCACAGGCATCACCCGCGATGCCCCCACAAACTCCTCGATCAAGGCGTAGCCGAGCCCCGCCATATAGACCTTGTCAGGGCTGAAACCGAGGATATGCCCCCCTGCCTGAAACTGCAAAATCTCTACCTGTTCCGCGGGCAGAGACGGCTTGAGGCCATCCTCGGGAATCCCTCCCACGGCAATCCCGGACAAGGCAATAACGAGAGCAAGAGAAAACACACCCAATAACACAAGACGAAACGATGGATAACGCATAGTCTCTCTCCTTTGGGTCTTTCAGTAAAACTACTTTTGATCAGTCACAATATCTACAGACACTCGGTTAAAATTTGCATCTCTTCCATGGGGTTAGGTCCTTCCCACACCTTTGAGTCGAACGGCGTGGCAGCGCAATCGGCGACTCTCAGCAAAGGCAGGCGTCATATAACTCCCTGGTGTCGTTCATGTCATTTCTTCTCTCTTATTTCTTCTGGTTAGCTGTATAATATTTTTGTTTCGAACTTGTGGGTTTATCCGGAATTGTCAGTTTAAGAAGACCTTTTTTCAATAGTGGCTGCAAAATCTCCGAACGAAAATGTTCCCGGTGTTTTAATCCAAGAAAAGCCATTATTTGAGATGTTGATTTTGGTGTCCTGCAGAACTCAAGAAGGCTTTCCTGCTTTTCGACTTGCTCGGTGGCTTGCTCGGTG
>CAYPDL010000008.1:48372-53646 GCA_964409475.1 uncultured Desulfobacteraceae bacterium
CTTGCTCGGTGGCTTGCTCGGTGACTTGCTCGGTGGCTTGCTCGGTGACTTGAGGGATAATCGGTACGATACACTTGAAGATATCTTCTTCGATCAGCTCAGGATCTTTGCCCCCCGTATAGTGCCGGCAGTATTTGAAGAGTTTTCTTGCGCCGGAGCCTAGCTCGTCAGCCAGCCCAATCTCTTTAAAAAATCGAGCAATTACCGGATTCTTGGGAAATGGTGAAAAATGAGCTGGATCAATCAGTCCGTACCCATGTGGTTTATTGCTGTTTTCAGCAAACACCCGGTGGGGCTCAATAATGAATTTGGCCGGATAGGCATTTAGAAATTCTCTGTGAATCAGCATGTTGGCAGCCACTTCTCTGAATATGTGATCCCTTAAGCTGATTCTCTGGTCTTTTTCCAGAAAGAACGGGTCAGGCAGATGTTTAGCTACAAACGCCATGAGGCGGTCATAGCTCTCCAATAGGTTGGTCCGGATGTCATCGCGATCGTCGTATCTGTCTACATTCACTCTCCGCAGGAGGGCATCTGTGCGATGGTGGGGCAGTACGGATAAAATGACCTGATCATCCGCCAGAAGAAGGACGGCAGCCAGCGAAAAGCCTTTCTTTCCGGTTTGGAAGTCCCGTTGATAAAGCTGAGCGCTTTGGAGCAATTCCATATCCGACATTTTAGCCCATGGATGCCCTGTCCTTTGATTTGTTGCCATTTGCCGTGCCGTTCCAATCAGGTCCGGCCGTAGCTCTTTTACGGTCACGTATGGATAAACGCGGTTTTCCGAATAAGTGGTCTGTTTTCGAATGTAAAGGCCGGTGACGAGGTCTGTGTTGTTGGTGATGTCCAAATCTCCGTCTTCATTGCGGTCATAGATCTTGCCATTGCAACGGTGAACCTGGGAGCTCTCCGGCACAAAGAGACGGATGATCCGTTTCCCATCTATTTCCAAATCCTCTGGCATGAGATAGCACGGCGGATTCAGTTTTTGTGGATTGTTCAAGGTCATCAGCAACTCTTTCTTGACCTGATCAACCGATTCCGGGCCGATGCCGGTTATCTCCCTTCTGTTGTTGACCCCAAGAAGTACGTCCCCACCATTACGGTTTAGGAACGCACAGACACTCTTATAAACCGTCTTGCTGATTTTGTGGCGGCACTCCTTGAATTCAACAGAAACGCCCTCTCCTGCATCGATCAGTTTCTTGATTCTGTCGTGGCTCATAGTCTTCTTGCTTTTCCGGATCGTGGCCTTTTACCAGTTGCACCAGACGCGAGTTTTTCCGCCTTTATGCGCGCAAGCAGAGTTGATGGTATCAAATCTTGCTTTGTGAATTAACTAACGTTGAGTTCCATTGGCATCTATTGTTTTGTCCCGAGCGCTCCTTTACCCTCCCGACAACATATTTATGATGCAACCTCAGTGTCTCGTACTTGCAAGTATCAGCCGTAATTCACAATTCAAGATCCGACACCGATTTTCCTCACGGCACAGCACCAGTTGTCATTTAACAAATTCACAGTCAACAGCAGATCTGACCCCAAATCATGGCGGAGTCGAATATCACCCGAACTCATACCCCATCTGCACCCAGTAATGCCAATCCTCAACCGCTTCCCTGGTTTGTTCCGGGGTGGCGCGGATCGGCGTGAGCTGGGACAGAGGGACCGCCAGGCCATCCCTGTCCCAGCGGATCTTCACGAACATCTCCCTCTCACACTCCTCTTCAGGGCCCATCCCAATGACATCCACCTCGTCTTTCACCTGCAATGGCGAGATTGCACGTCTCTCGTTGCAAACAGCGGTAAACGGAAACTGAAGCTTGTCTTCAAGATAATAATACCACCCCATCGCCTGCTCTTCCGGCCCATATGCATCAACGATGATCTCCATCGTTATGCGCTCTTCACGATCTTCAGCCCGTTTTGCCTTGGCCATGTGAAATGTCCTCTCTTTCCGGTGTATTATTCAATTCAGTAAATCGTGACATTCGCCCTTACATGGCCGCAGCGTAGACCCCTCGCCCGGCCCCGTAATATGATTCATAGACATGCTGAAAAACCGCTTCTGTCTTACGCCCGAAAAGCTCTGACGTGTAGACCTCTGGCAGGCCCTGATCCAGCACGGTTTCAATGCTCACCCGCACCTGTGCCCTTGACTGCTGCCGTTTTCGCCAGTCAAGCACCAGCTTCTCTCTTTTGAGCATGTTGAGCAGGTCCCGGGCCGTCTTCTTGACCTGTTTTCTCTCCTTTTTCGTCAGTTCCGGATCCGGTTTGGTCAAAAGGTCAAAGAGGGCCAGTTCCTCCTCGGAAAGCTGTTCCGAAATGGCACGCTTTTCCTCGTCATTCAGCTCCTGGGCAAAGTCCATCAGACGGTGGAAGAAATCTTCAATGTTGATGCTCCCGGCATTGTACGCATCGATCATCCGCTGGAAGCGCTCTAAGTAATCCATCCGGGAGCGGTTCAGGCGGACCATCTGACGCAGTTTCCTCGCCACTGAGACCTTCACCTTTTCGGCCTCGGTGCTCTTCCGCCCCTGCTCAAACCGCTTTTTCAAGGCTTCAAAATCGATCCGGCTCAGGTCCACCAGGCGGTCCTGATCATAGGACCCTGGCGGATCCCCGATCACATACCCTTCCGTGGAAATGGACCGATCTAACAATTCCTCGACACTGCCCATGATGCCCATGATATCCACAGGGGCCGAAAGGGAACGGATTTTCCCGGCCAGTGCCTTGAACAGACCGCGCGTTCCGGCAAAGGCATTGGCTTCCGGATCAGGCATGACTGCCTTGTAGAGACGTTCCACCTGGTCGGCCAAGTTGAGGAAGCCTTTCTTGGTGTCGTCTGTCTTCACCAGTGCCTCTACCGCATCGTCGAGCAGACTGATTCGTTCAACTGGCGGGGCCTGTTCCACGGCCACCGCGTCGATCCCTTTGTCTTTACAGAATGCCGTGCACTCGCCAATGGCCTTTTTCAGCTCTTCCACCAGCGCGGATTTTTCCCGGATCGGCTTTTCTCCTTCCGTAGCCTCTCCCCCGGTGCCAGACCCGTAGATGGCCAGGGCCTTCTCAAGGCTCCTGAATACCCCCACGTAATCCACGATGAGGCCATTCACCTTTTCTAAAAAGACCCGGTTGGCACGGGCAATGGCCTGCATCAGGGTATGGTTGCGCATCGGCTTGTCAAGATAGATGGTGGAGCAGGAGGGAACGTCAAAACCGGTCATCCACATGGCGCACACAAAGACCAGTCGGAACGGATCATCCGGGTCTTTGAACTTGGTGTCCAGGTCCTCTTCCACCATCCGTTTCCGATGGGGGCGGATGTCAAGCCCCTTTTCCCTCATGTCACGGATCTCATTCTGGGCCTGTGAAACCACCACGGCCATGTCGGTCTCATCCATGAACTTCAGCCTGGCCTTCAGTTCCTCCTGCCGTTCGTCATAGGACGAAGCCACATCGTCCATGAGCTTTGACATGGCGTCTTTCCAGTACTTCCTGACCTTTTCATACATCCTCACGGCCGTGGCCTTGTCAATACAGACCACCATGGCCTTTCCCGGAAAGCCCCGGTTGGTGAAATGCTGGACAATGTCCTCTGCCACCGCCTCCAACCGGTCGTCCCGGGTGATCAGGTGGTACTCCCGGGCAAACTCCCTTTCAAGCCGCCTCTCCTGTTCCTCGTCCAGCTCGGCCTCTTCCAGCAGCAGCTCCATGTCCTCATTGAGATTCTCATTGGAAAGCTGAAGTTCCGGTATGCGGTTCTCATAGTACAAAGGGACCGTGGCCCCGTCATCTGCCGACTGTTTAAAGTCGTAGATGCTCACATAGTCCCCGAAGACCTCCCTGGTCTTCTCCTCCCCGGCGATCAAGGGCGTACCGGTAAAGGCCAGGAACGATGCATTAGGGAGGGCCGTCCGCATGTTCATGGCCAGCCGGTCATACTGGCTCCGGTGGGCCTCATCGGTGATCACGATAATGTCTTCCCTCTCTGAAAGCACGGGGTGGGCTTCACCGGTTTCGGTGCGGAATTTGTGGATCAAGGTGAACACATAGCGGTGGTCTTCGGTCAAGAGCCGTCGCAAGTGGCGGCTGGATTCAGCCTGGGGCTTGGATTCCGTTATGACTCCGCTTGAGGCAAAGTTTTTGTAGATCTGGCCGTCTAACTCTTTCCGGTCGGTAACGATCACAAAGGTCCAGTTCCCCGGCAACTTACGAAGGACCTTCTGCGAAAAGAAGATCATGGACACGCTCTTACCGCTCCCCTGGGTGTGCCAGAAGACTCCGAGACGGCCTTTTCGGGTCTTGATTTCCCCCATGGTCTCAAGGGCATTGTTCACGCCTAAGTACTGGTGGTTCTTGGCCACAATTTTGATGAGACCGCCTGGTACGTCCATGAACAGGGTGAAGTTTTCCACCAGGTCCAGAAGCCTTTCGGGTTCGCAGGTGCCCCGAATAACCGTCTCCAGGCTGACCGATTCCGCTTCGGTTTCGCTCTTAACTCGTTTCCAGTCCCCAAAGTGCTCCCACCCGGCACTGACGCTCCCCACCTTGCTCTGGCTGCCGTTTGACAGGATGATGAGTCCGTTGTACCAGAAGAGATGCGGGATCGTGTCCTTATAGTCACTCAGATTCCCTGTGTAAGCGGTCTCAAGCCGTTGGTGCACAGCCTTGAACTCCATGAGAACCAGCGGAAGGCCGTTGACAAACCCCACCAGGTCCGGCCGACGGGTGTACATGTCGCCGGTGACCCAGAGCTGTGAACACAGTAAGCAGTCGTTTTCTTCCGGATGCTCCCAGTCGATGACCCGGACCACTTCGATCCGGTCTTCCTCGCCTTCCGGGTCCGGAATCTCGACCCTGACACCGTTCTTGATAAGGTCATACACCTCCCGGTTGGCTGCCGCCAGGCTCACGCGGGAACGGTCCCGGAGGATTTCCTCTATGGCCAGGTCGATGGCCTGCGGGGGGAGTCCAGGGTTGAGCTTTCCCAATGCTGGTTTTAGGCGGGATATCAGCACCACTTCAGACTTGGTCTCCCGCCCCAGGGGACTGCCACCCCTTTGCTCGAATTCATGAAAGGCGTCAACGTGTTCCCAGCCCAGGTCTTTGAGCATCTCGATGGCTGGCTTCTCCACCAGCACATCTTCAGTATAGCCGCTTGCCGTCAAAGGATTCATGAGGCCTCCTCGGAAACGGCGATGTCCAGCTCCGACACATCCACCTCGCCGGAGATGAGTTTGGGCAGCAAAAGGTCGCGGGTGCGGCGAA